>JAGLZA010000033.1 GCA_023131835.1 Caldifarciminota bacterium | reverse complement strand
ATATACTATACCGTAATATACTACAAAAAAATGCAGTTTATTTAAAAAAAGACTTGACAAACTTAAATTAATGCTTATATTGTTTAATAAGATAGCGTAATATACTACACTACTAATTATTAAACTAAAAGGAGTTTATCGTGGTAAAACAAAGATTGTGTGCTACAATATCAAATGAGGCTATGGATAGGATAGAAGAATTAATTCAGCTATTACCAGAAAGGATGGTTGATGGAAAATCTCAAAAGGTAACTAAGTCTAGTATAATAGAATTGTATAGTAATATAGTACATAATTATTTTAACCATACTCAGTTACCTATTGAATATGAATTATTAGATGTTATTGATGGGCGGAAGAAAGAAATCTATTCAACTGATTTACAAAAATCAACTGCTTCTGAATAATATCCATTTGATCTACCATACCATTGAATTGTTACAGAACCTTTAATGGTTGCTAATTTGTAAAATGTCCATGTTTCAGAAATTCCTGGATTTTTCCCTTTATTTGTAACCATTTCAGCCATTAAAAGTGGATGATTGAGAAGATCAGATAGGTCTCCTGTAATTTCTTTAACGATAACTTGAACATCATTACCAAAATTTTCATCTTGGTTATACAGGTTATATTCTTTATTGTCGATGGTTGTAAAAACCATACTTTTATCACCAACATTTCCAGTAATATTGATTAATGTTTGGCTTCTTAAAACTCCAAAATCTAATTTTGTCATTAACATGATGTTTTTCCTCCTTGCACTATTTTGTTACTTCTGGCAGGTCATATATTTTATTTGATATAGCCCAACCATTTCCAAAGAAACTTAATATGAATACCTCTTTAAAAACTCTAGAACTTTGTAGATGTGCATTATATTCCGCTTCTTTGGTAGATAAATTTGCTATATATTTAGACAAATTAGTACTTTGGCTTAAATTTTCTACACTACCTGCAACGAAACCACCATCCTTTTTATATTCATAAGAAGCCTTTCTTATATCTTCTACTCTGTTTTGTAAAGCTTCAACATGACCCCATTGTTTTACCAAAGATGGGTAATCTAACATACCATCTACTCCATGTATTATGGTTATAAATCCACTTGTTACAACTATACATATATAGACTATTAATATTGTTGATGATGATATGTGTGGTTTACTTCCGTAATAACTTTTATCTGACTTAATATTTTCTTCATGTTGTTTAACATCTTTGTTATGTTTTTTTAATAGAATAATACTTTCTATTGACATCATTACAAAACTCGCAGCAAATATTGCAAACCAAAACATAATATTTCTCCTTTCTAATTTTTGTATGTTTAAAAAAAGTCGGTTTATTAAAATATCTTTTACCACCGGTGTAGTGGATTTTTTCTTTATTCAAATACTATAGATCCAATTTTTGTATTTATAGTAACTTCAAAATTATCGACTATTAAAAGAGTATCTTGTAAGATACGATTATTTTCTGTATTTCTAAACATGATAGTAATCGCATGTTCTTCAACAGTTATAAAAGAATTTATAATCTTTATATACTGTGTTTTCTTTATTTGATTTTTAACTTCGTCTAATATACTTATTAAAGTTTTTTCCCAATTATAGGGAGTTAGAGGAATATGAGTTTCTTTCTTACTCAAATATTCGTCTATATATTCTTTAGCAATCTCTTTTAGTAGTGTATGAACATTATTGTCAAAATTTTTTAGTCTCACTTCTTTTATATGAGTATTATGTAAAGATTTAATATGATTGGTAATTTCCATTATATTTGTACTGTTACAAATTGCTGGTCTTCTTGGACTTCCTTTTAATATTATTTTATTATTATCAAATATTACTGTACATTTTTGTTTTATAGGTATAGAGTCGAATACTGTTGAATGTTCTTCTTTCATAATTATGCCCCTCCAATTTTACAGGAATTAAAAAATAAAGCCGGTTCTAATAAGCCAAAAACCCAGTCTTTGGTAAAATAATTCAGTTATAAATAATTTAACATAGTTATTATAACTATACCAAGTGTAAAACCTGCTATAAGATATCCAGCACTATTTTGTGGATTATTATATCTTCTAGCAAATGTTAATCCTATACCAATAGTACCTGTTATAATTAGTGCTATGAGTTTTTCAGTTAACATATTGTTTTTTTCCTTTTTCTGTAAATAAAATACTGTATTCGAGAAATTAATAATAACATACAAATTGAGATTGGTATAAGTGGTGTGACACAAATAGAAATTGTTATTAAAATGAATATTATTGATAGAAAGATAAAAAATCTGTTTGGTTCTGGTATATAATCCCACCAAAGATTAAAAGCCAACGAGTTAAGAATCAATTTTTTTAAATATTTTTTCATTTTTTTTCCTTCTAAAAAATTTTCGGGAGTTAAAAGACAGGTCTAGTTCCAATAAGCCAAAAATCCAGCCCTTGATAAAATTAATTTTGTAATAAATAAATATAGTTGTATATAGTATACTAGTAAAAAAAATACAGTATATATATAGCATAATTATTCCTTTAAATAAAAAAAAATGGGAAAGACACCAATAATAAGTGTCTTTCCCATCAAGGGTCACTTCGATAAACAAACTAAAAGATGGCTAGAATATTTGCTGTGTTCCAACATTTTGCTGCCCTACCGGTGTTTGGAACGGTGTTACACTTGGTCCTGTAGGTGATAACGGTATATTTGATGCTCCTACCGGAGTCTGAAATGGTGTTACGTTTGGTACCGCTGGTGACTGTGTGTTTAGCACTTGGCCTGTTCTGAGTACTTCAGCAACTGCTTGTGCTAGTTGAGTTGGATCTACGGCTGCTGGAGTTACTCCCGCTGCCGCTGTTCCTTGTGCTGTCAAAGGTTGGCCGGTCATAAGTGCAATGCCGGGACCTGATGGTATAACAACTCTTGCAAAACCAAAAGTCTCTCCTCCGACATATTGGACAGCTTGTCTATCCCGCAATATTTGCAACCATAATTGATAATCTGGATGCTGCGGATTGGCCCAGTTAACGGGTCGTCGGCCGGCCTGGATTTCCAGGTCAACTTCTTTCTGGCTTTCTTCACCGAATACGAGTCTTTCAATGGTAAATCCGATTCTTTCGACCGTGATAGGTTGTCCAGTGTTGTCCACCTTCATATTTCCCTGGGCATCATACATACGCCCTTCATATGAATGGGGGGCACATACACAATCCAATGCTTTTCCCTTTGGCAGGGATTTGGCACATATATCTGCCAATTTGCCCCAGGCGACTAGTCTGAACTGGTCACTTCTTCCGGGAGTTCCGTCACGATTGGTACCTCTGTTACTGTTTACATAAGTTGGGATAATACATCTCTGATTGATGTTTTTCCCGTTCTTGACGTGTGCGGGGATGTATGTTACTTGTCCCGCGATTCTTGCTCCAATAAACTGTGCTGATGCGATCCCAATGGCTCTACTCATAATGCTGCTCCTTTCTTGTGATGATGTTAATCATCGGTTAATGAAATTAAATAAATTAAAATGGAGGTGATTGTTGGTTCTTGGGGTCTTATAATTTTTATTCATACATAGTTGAGCGTAAGACTTTGAATGTAATCGAAATCGCTCCGTATATCAAAACGATGAAAGACCGGGAAGACAAGATTAACGGAAAATCGGATCAACCGAGAAACCAGACCAACAACCACCAACCGTCACAAAGCAGGGGAGACTTCCAACAAACCCTTAAGCCAATAACGCTTCTATTAGTTCAGGATTTTCCGGATCGTTATCAACATCTCCCTTGTCTGTTTTTGTTGGAGTTGGCATATTTTCTTCTTTATATGTATTAATTGCGCCAACAACTTGTTTTTTTGTAAAATTAAAGGTTACATGTATAGTTTGACCAACATTTTTATTTTTGTTATAAGGCAATGTTGCAAGTAAGCCGGATTCAAGCCTAATTTTGATTCCGGCTTGTTTATCTATTGATAGGACTAATGCCTTTATAGGCCTCATGACTGTATTTGAGGGGTTTTATATTCTCTATTGACTATGTATGGACCCCATTTTGCATTTGTGTTGTCATCTGGATTCATAATATAGGCTATGCAGTTGCCAGCTCTAGCTTCTACTGCACGTTGAGTCAGTTGTCCAGTTGCATTTCTCTTTGCCGGGTTTTGAGGTATGAGTAATCTTTTGTGTGTTACCCCGTTGACATTCATAGTGAGTTCATATGATGGAAGTTTGGTGTTCTTCATAATTTTGCCAAGCAATCCATTTGTAGTAGGTACATCTGAGCACCATCTTCCATTAATATCATTGTGGTTCATACTGACGAATATTATCTTTTCTTCATCAGTAAGTGGTACTGGGATGCTGCATACTGCTTCTGGATTGGCAAATCCTACATCAGAATCTCGTAATGGGCTGCAGTTTCTGAAGATGAAGTCATACATTTTCATATAAACTTGTCTTGCAATTCTACTTATAGTAGCTCCATCATATTGAATCCCTGAACTATGGATGTTTGCCGGTAACGGAGTGGAGGGAAAGATTGGAGCAACAGAAGTTTGAACAGGAGTTTGAACGGGAGTTTGAATAGGTATAGTGATTGGTTCTTGATACATATCATAACTACCCATATCATCATCCTCGTTGTAAGATATCTGTGTTGATGGCATGTCTTGTACCAGTGGATTGTCTTGTTCAATTGGTAAATCATCAGATGAACTGTCAATGGTAATTTTCTTACCATTTAATTGCTCATCTAGTGTTTTGACACCAACCGGGATTTTGATTGTATCTTTGTTCCATTCATCTGCTTCAATATCTCCATTGAAGATTAAACAGACTAGATCTTTAAAAGTGGACAATATGACCGGTTCCCCTTCTTCGGGGACATGTTTCCAGAGATATTTGTTGTCCAGCATTTCTTGCTGATTTTTTGCCCAAGTATCTTCGGCTTTACCTGATAATAATTCAGTGATTTGGGTATTAAACCAGATCTCGTCTTTGATTGCTGGAGGTTCAATGTCATAATCTTGTGCCAAAGTTACCATTAAAGAATCACTATACTCTTCGGCCTGTTCTTCTTCTTCCTGGCGTTTAGTTTCATCATTTACTAACTCTTTTCTTTCAACGTTCCATGCGACACCATGATGTACTTCGTGGCCGAAATTAAAGAGCATTTCAGTCCACCAGCTTGCCAGTAGTGACATTTCTGGATGGTCCATACTTCGTTCAATGGCTTTTTCCAGTGTTTTCTCCATGTTAATGGCTACACCACAAACATCAGGTGCGAATGTTGCACATACACTTACACCATTTTCTTTTGGATAGCCATCAGTTCGGAAAACGATACTTTTTATTCCATGATATTCTATTTCAAAAGCATCATGGGATAGTATAGTACCTATCAATTTTAACATTTCCTTGGCCACATACTCGTGACCAAATACAGCGAGTGTTCCTGTTGGAGTGTTGATGAAGATAGGATTCACTGGTTTTAAGGGTTCTTTCACTTCTTCGGTTGACAAGGTTTGATCTAGCATTTTTTGCTCCTTTCTTAATTAATAGTTAATAATAATAAATTGGTAAAAAGAGTTAAGACTCACAAGACGGGGGAGACCGACCAAGAAGCCAAAACCAACAACTTTATAAATCTTTTTTGAATTTATATTAAGTTTTGTTCACCTCATAAGATTCCTCCTTTTGGTATTACCGGATTAAATGGGTTTAATTTGATTTTTCCGCTACCACCACAATACCAACACATTCTTCTTGTAGTGCGAGCTTTAATAAGAATTCTCCCAGTCCCTTTGCATTTTGGACATTTTATGGATAGCCAGCCTAGTCCTTTGCATTGGCGGCAAGTAACTGTTCTACCGCTTCTTTGTTTGAATTTGCCAGTGCCTCGGCAATCTCTACATTTTACTTTGATTTTTCCTATGGGGAAACTTTTAAAGGAAAAGAGTGAAGAAGAACGTTCCATACATCTGTCACATAAATCTGTATAGGCTTCGTAATAGTGAGTTATTTCTCCATTACCATCACATCTTTTACAAGATTCAAAAAATTCAAACATGTCTTCATTTTCCTGCTCAGCTTTTAGTATGTCCTTACCTTTTTCTCTGATTTCAGTATCACCGATAGCAAGGTATTTTATATGTGAGTAGGCTGCATTAATTTTTTTCATGAGAGAGTCATCACCATTTGACTTATCTGGATGGTGAATGTTAGCGAGTTTTCTAAATTTGGATTTTAGTTCAGATTCAGTAAATGGAAAAGACTCGATGCCTAACACTTTCATGGCCTTTTTTGTTTTGTTGCCTATAAGTATGTTAAACATCCTTTTCTCCTTTGTCTGTTTTTCTTTCACTTTCAATTGCATTTCTAAGTAAAGTGCCTAGAGTGTAACCGTTGTTTTCTTCCTCTCTTATGGGATTATAGAATTCTCTGTCATCTGAAAAGTTGGCAGGAACATCACCAATTGTTTCTGGGTTCCGTATAGGGTGTAATTTACTACCGTACCAGGAATGCATACCCCCTTCTTCAATTATCTCTTGTCTTCCGATTTTTCGATATTTTTTTCCATCTATTTCAAATTCATTCCACCAGATATCTCCTGATTTTAATTTCTTTAATCCATCCACAATTATAGCTTCAGATACATAACCACAGAGTAAACAAACGAATTTTACTCTTATTTTTTCGTTGATGACAGTTGCTTGTATGCTAGTTGTAGTTTCTTTACATTTTGGACAGGTGATTTTGAATTTATCAACCATTTATTATTCTCCTTTTTGTGTGAGAATTATTTATTCTGTTATAGGGCTAGTTTCCAACATTAGAATAATGTTTATTTTTCCGCCACACTTAGGGCAGAATTCCATTGTGATGTCGGGGTTTAAGCCACGTTGGGTGTTTGTTGGTTGTAGGTTTATGGGTGGGAGAAGTGGCGTTGGATATTGAACAGCAGGAGCAGAAGTTGGTATTAAGGGAAATGGGTAGTGAGGTGTAAGTATACTGTTTATTTCACTTGAGTTTATATTTATAATTCCTCCTCGTAGTTTGCTTGGTTGAATCATTTTGATTGTACTACCATCTATTACAAATGTGAGCGTGTTCCGGGATATAATGTTAGCCATTCCTGAACAACATGTTTTAATACTTTGTATACCTGTTTTTGTTTTGTCTATAATAATTTCACACATAGGTTTACTCATTTTTCTCTCCTTTCAATGTTAAAGTTGTTTATTTTGTTTTAGGGATAGCCTCCAATAAGCAGGGGGAGACTGACCAAGAAGCCAACTAAGAAGCCAACCAAGAGACCAACAAGCTAAACCAGACCAAGAAACCAACAATGTTTTACTACATTACTTGGCGCCCCTCGGTCTTGGCTTAGCCTGTTGAGCGGGGGAGACTGACCAGGAAACCCTATTTTATATAGGAAATTGATATTTTCCACGGGGAAGTGATTGTGGTGTAGGATTGTTTGTCGCTTGTAGTAATAAAGTTGCTAAAAGCATTGCCTCCTCATTTGTTAGTGATATGTTGTTATTGTCGATTGGTAAATGGGTGTTTACCCACATAGTTGTTTTTTGATTGTGGTGAAAAGTAGTAACGTTGATTTTGTTTCCATTTACGTGGATTGTACACTCTTCTTGAACCTCTTTAACTGTACTGTCTGCTCCAAATTGAAATGTTCTGTTCATGATTTACCTCCTTTTAAAAAATTGATGTATGTTTGGGTTAATGTGTTAAATGATATAATCGTAAAGTGAGGGGGAGACCTTGAGAGTGAGACCTGTCGAACGGTAGTAAGTAGTGGACCGGTGGGAGACCTTCAAATTTTTTATTTGTTATTTAATCACCTCCTTTCTTTTACAAGATTATTCAAAGCAAAGTTCTTTTTCCGGAACCATATATGCTTCATCATAATAGTTTCTATCTTCTTCTGTTATACCACATTTAAGACATCTAAAAAATGATTTATCCGGATTTATTGGATAACCACATGATGAGCAATTGATGGTTGTTACGTTTTTTTGTACAAAGGCGTTTGAGTGTTTAAATACTATAGTTGGACAAAGCATTGTATTACTCCTTTTTCTTTATTATAAGGTTGGTGTAGTATAATACCATTTCCCATCGAGGACCTAATTTGTTTTCTCTGACAAAAATACAAAGATTAAGTACTAAGTTACATAAGATTTCATCATAAAGAGATGAAGTAAACTCCTTATCTTCATAAAGTTGTGGTCCCAAATCTTTATAAAATAGGAAACATCTATTCCTCCAAGGAATTGGAAATATTTCACAGAATAGAAAGTCCATAATAGATACAAATTTTGTCATATGGGTGTAGCGTGTAAGATACCCCAAATATTTGACATATTTTTCATCACCTTTAAGTTTCTCTTCTGTTTTAGGAAACAATGTTTCCGTCATACCTCCGTCTATAGGTAACGTATTACACTCACACTTGCATTGTAACACCATTTCCATTCCCATAATAATCTTATCTCCTTTAAAACCACTTTTTTTTATGTTTGTCCTTTTTTTTGTTTCAATTCAACTATCGACACCCATACATCATGGTCTGGGTGGCCTGCCACATTCCAGTTTACTGGTCTTGTTCCAGCGATAATTTCATTTGCTATTGTTAATTCATCTTCTTTTGCTGGACCAAATAGAATTTTTTCTGATATAATTCTTCTTTCAGTAATCATAGTATCACCTCCTTTCATTAAGATTTATTTTGGGCAAATGTTGTGAAGTGCAATTTCCATAATCGTCTTTGTCAGGTTCTTTACAAGGATTACGGCCTCACTTGGATCTAGAACCAAGTCTATTATTTGGCCAGTATCAAAATCTTTTTGTGTTAAGATTACCCTAATACAGTCTTTTTCGATATCCTTTATTTTAATTGTATTGGTGACTATACATTGTTTCGACTTATTGTTATCACTTATTATTATGTACATATTACCTCCTTTTTATTAATAACAAATCAATTTGTTAAACCACATCATTGGCGGGAATGAAAGGTAGTTCAAGTTGAGTCCGTCCGCTTTCTATTAAGTTGTATCTATTTATAACATTCACTTTGATACCCTGGTTGAATTACACCCATTTATTTGAACAACATCCAATTTACCATTTTTTGAGATGTATGTGCAACAGAGACTTTCCCCTTTTATGAGATGGATTATACATACTTCAGCAGTTACACCCCAGGCAGAAAACGTTTCTTGTTGTGTGGTAATAATACATTGTTCAGAAATGATACAATTGTTTTTGACATGGGATGGATTATAGACCAGTTTTTCAACATTAACTCTTTTCACTGATATTGGTGAATTGTTGTTTACGGCTGTGCTTTGTATTGTGTTCATGGTATACCTTTCAAATGAACCACATCATTGGCGGGAATGAGAGGTAGTTCGTTAAATAAACCCGTCCGTTGTTAGAGATTATATTCGTGTAATTATGAAAAATGAATAAACTATTTATGGTCCTAGATGTATCAAAAACTCGTTAATGAAAGTTCTTGGCTTCACAGTTTAAGTTGTTTACATAATGTGAAATGTTTACATACCATACGTTATCTAATTGACTTGTTTTCTTGCTAGTTTGTTTGTTAAAATTACCCTTTGTATAATTCAAAATTTTATCATCTCCTTTTAATATGTGTTAGGTTAGTAAAGTATAAGTTTTAAAGGTATCAACGAACCTTTTGTTATCTTAACCATATGTCCGGTACCCGTGGATTTTTCATCCCAAAAGCATACGACACCATCAGCAAGGTGCAACATTTCTTTGTTTCTGATGAAACCCGCACTTTTCTTATACTTGTTCCAATCTGCCTTTATTCTAATAAGACCGAAATTTCTCATTCGTGCATAACGTTCTCCCAATGAATCAGCGCCCTGGGCCCCGCCGGAAATGATTGTTATTGTATTTGCTTTAAGTTGGTCTATCAACAATCTGTCCATAGCATTATATAATGTAATAAAATCCCTGCTTGCTTGTAATTCTCCACGTAGTCTAACATTTCCAAAATCTCTTCCACCAGCAATAACTACTTTAAATTCCATAATATTACCTCCTTCTTATTAGTTTAAGTTATGGACCTTTATTATATACTTTCACTATAACGAATTGCCAGAATTCTGTCAATAATATCACGTGTATCCAGGTTATCATCCAAATCGGCAGAACTATGGGCGGTTAGTCGTCCGTTGTTTTCTTCAATCTTTTTTTGGATTTCAGAACGTTCTACTCTTAACTGTTCCGTTGATAAACTTTCATAATGTTTTTGTAGATGATTCATATTATCTCCTTTTTTTAATAATTTATTTTATCAACCTAAATAATTCTCTTACCTCCATCAGAAGATATCCGAGAAGATTCTGACCTTTTGTATTGGCACATTTTGGGCACATGCAATTACCCCATATATTATCATGCCAATGATTTCCTTCTACAAGTACACTTTCCCAGGTGCTCAGTAATTGAGTTTTGAGTTCAGGATTAGCTGCAAACTTTAATATTAGCCCGAGTCTCATTACTGAAATTTTAGCATTTTCCCAATCGGGCCTTAGCCGTATAGTGCGCCCAAAGTTTCTTGCCATAAAGGGACTTGAATCACCTGCTATTATTATACGGTCAACTGGATTTAAGGCTCCTGGATCTGTTGGGCCTAAACTTTTCATGGCTTGATAGAAATGCTCAACTGTTGGATAAGATATACCATTATATGCTATTGGTACTTCTAATGTGAAAAAGTTGCTAAGAAAATTATACTTACCTTTAAATATTGATATTGTATTCATGATATTATTTCCTTTTCAAATCACATCATTGGCGGGAATGAGAGGTGGTTTATTAAGTAAGCCCGTCCGCTAAATTATTTGATACATCTAGGCTCTTTTAGGCAAGAAGGGGAGGGGTGCTGGTGGAAATGGGGCCGGTATTCCTACATTTTTGTTTTGGCGGACTTGTAATATTCCAAGTTCAGCAAATAAGGATAATGTTTCTACTGGCATACGTCTGTCAATTATCTCATTCGCCAAGAAATCTGCGATACTTGTAATATATTTTTCGATTGTTATATCACCAGAAATTATTTGTGTTGTAGGATACACAGATTTAGTGAGTTCCTTTATTAGATAAATTCTTCTTTTTGCCATAAAATCCATAATAACTCCTCTTTATACTTGTCCATCGTTAATAAGTTTAATACATATTGGACCATATCCAGCATCAATCGATTCTGGTACAGTTAATCTTCTGCCGCAACGACCACACATACCCTCATGGTAGACTTCCAATTTAGCGGGTAAAGGACTCCCTAAGTGTAGTTGTTTCCAAAACCAACTGAAAGCTTTTACAATTGTGGTATTGCTTGTGATTCTGGATTTTTTTGTTTGACGAAAACCATTGTAGAATATTGTTCCGAAATATTTGTAATTAGGTCCGACCAGACCTTTAACAAACCATACTACACGGTCGTGATTGGCTTGTACATAATATGTGAAACGATTTCCAGTTTTAATATTCCTAATGGTAAAGGTTGATTTTCCCGCTAGAACAAATTGTTTAATCATTTCATTGCCGACTATCTTATTCATAATATCACCTCCTTTTTATAATAATTTATCTATAGGCAGAATTATCTTCTGTATATGAAACAAATTCCACTTCTCTTCCACAAGTTTGACAATATACCGTCCATCCATGTTTTCCATTATACCTTTTTGACTTGTGCTTAGTTTTATTCATTACCATAAAACTGTGACATATAAAACACAAGTCACCACTTAGTTCACCTGATTTAACATAACAATAACGTGATATTATACGTTTAGGTTGTTTACGTTTACATTGTTTCCGGATTGATTTTGGTGTTATCATTTTTATTATCCTCTTCCTAATGTGTATAATTAACGATTTTGGCATCAGGAATATATTTCTCAATGATTTTTATGACAACATTCCAGTCACCACCGGCTAATCTGCACCCCATTCCATTTGGAAAGTAAACAGGAAATACTACTCCTATATCCTTGCTTACTTTTCTTCTCATTTCACTAAGGGAATGAATTGCCTTGTGTAGTGCTTCGTAATTAGTATATATACCGATATGACCATATCTGTCTTGTCCACATATATGTACTACATATAGATCAGCTTGGATTTTAGCAAATATGATGTTTCCTAATATGAGAGCACCGTTTGTATAAGCTTGTTTATATTCAGCATATGCAACTGGCCATTTCTTTCTTATGGCCAAAGCAACTCCAGCACCCATAACTCCTTGACAATTGACTTGATGACATACAAAACCGAAAGTTATATTTGTAATGTCTTCATTAATGAATTCCACAGTATCACCTCCTTAATTTAAGTCCATTTTACGTCTCATTTCTGTTGCCATTTTTAATGCTTCCCGATTAATCTCTTGAGCTATTTCGTAATTGACAAGCTGTTCCGTTAATGTCTTTTTTCGTTGTTTGTTAAGGAAACTTATCCTACTTTTGTAAGAATTTATTTCCCCGTCCATAACTTCTTTATACAAAGTAGTTTGAACTAATATATGAAGAAAGAAGGACCTGTTACATTTATTACAGAATTTCTCTCTTGTATTCAGCTCACTTCCAAATCCAGATATAGCAACAACGATGTTGGCGTTGCAGTGTGGGCATTTGACGTTTGGTAAGAAATTAGTGTCCATAGGTTTATCTCCTTAATTTCTTATTGTTTGTAATTGTTTGGTTGCTTGTTCGTAAGACATATATCCGGATAATCTATCATATGGTTCTATGCACCCAAGATGTTCATCTTTACAGTTGCACTTTATTGTTTTACATAGATGCCCGATATAGTGTCCGGCAGCTGATTGAAGAACCATTAATTCAGATAATACTAGTGTGTCCCCACTGGCTATAAATGAATTATTTAACCATTTAATACCCATTGTGTTTACCTCCTTTCCCCGTAATAAGTAGCTCCGAGTGATTCAAAATGTTTTGCTAAGAGAACTCTATGACAGAAGTTTCCTAGAGGGCAAAAGCATACCAGTGTGATTGTTCTATCAGAGTTAAGCAAAGTTGATAGTTGTTGAGTATGTAATTCAAACGCTTTGTCAATGATAGCTTTATATTGTCCGATATATACTTCTTCATTTCCGGAACGTTTATATTCCCTTACCATTTCCCACGTAGGTGCAAAAACATTCCATGGATATACAGCTGACTTAACTGTGATATCAATACGGTCTTTACCTGAGTATCGGTACTGTGCTGTCCATACTTTGAGTTTGGAGTTCGTGGATTGAGTGACAATTTTGTCTAATTCATCTTTGCCAACCATTTTGATGTATTTTCCACATTGTTGGCAAAGAGCTTTTGTATGTGGACCTGTTTCTTCCAAATTAGGTATTCCTTCATAACCACATGAATTACATTTCATAATCATAGCTTGTTACCTCCTTTATTTATAATCATTTTTTATGAAAGTTCGGAACAATTCCCATATATCGATTATCCATTTATACCCAGCATCCTTTACAAAATTATTAGCAAATACATAATAATGGGTAAATGGTAATGTAGAAATTTTGAATAATCTTAACATAGCATTATTTGAATGTATTTTAATCCAACATGCTTCTCTTATTTTTCGTTGAAATTCTTGTTCTGATAATTGTGTTGTTTTAGGATAGGTTTTTCCAACTTTTTTGGCATTTCCCCCAGAGACGCTGCGCATTTTTTCATTTCTATTGGATAACCAATACCAATATCCTTCAATAGATGTGAAAGGGCCGTCTTCAGTTATTATAGGTGAATGAGCAAAATTAGTTAAAAACCGCCCTAATTCTGTTTTTCCTCTAGAGTAAATATTTATATGGGTATTTCCATCTTGGTTTGGGTTCATATTTTTTTCACCTCCTTTTTTTTGTTATATTGTTGGTTTTTTGATGAGAAGAAATTCGCCACATTCTGACACTGGGAGCTCAAATTCGAAGAAACTCCCAACTGTTCCACTATATTCTCCTTTTGTAACACGTTTAATGGGTTTACCAAATAATAACTCCATTGCCAGACGAACTTCTCGTGGGTGTTTTATTATTACCTTGTTATCTCCTCCTTTACGTCTAAATTGGATATTATTGCATGTAGGTTGTGTAGAGAATATCGATAACAAATTAAGCGTTTCGTCAAAATGAAGAACAATCTTAGCCATCATAATTATTACCTCCTTTTTTGTTGTAATGTGTTTTTAGACACATGATACGCTTTCTGTTTTAATAAATTTAAAGCGTGCCAAGGTTTATATTGAAAAAGTTTTTGTATCTCCGGTATAAAACCAGCATCTATCTGATATGTATATCCAACTTGTTCAATAGAAACTGTTACTGTACCTTCAAGTGATACAGATGTCAAAATGGGCATTGTTTCCATAAGTCCTCCTTTTAATTCTTAAATAATCTTATTTACATAATTTTTTTCCACAAAAGGGACAATGTGTTATTTCCGTGGTTTCTGTCATATCATCAGTGTATCCGTCACCATCATCGGCAAAACTTGGGTAACCATAGATGTAAAATTTACTTTTGTCTTCACGATGGATTATATTTCCATCCTTTATTGCATATTTTAATGGGGAACAACAATAATTAATTGATTTCATATTTCCTCCTTTTTATAAAGTTGAAAATCAAAAAATGTATATTTATAATGCAGTCCTGGAAGCATTAAAAACTCGCTAGCGAAAGTCCCTGGCTACATAGTATGGGTTAACTACATAGTTCGGTATGTCTGCACAACATACGGTATTTGCTTGACACTTCTTTCTATTAGTTTGTTTACTAGAATGACCCTTTGTGTGATTCAAAATAAATCTTTCTCCAATATTAAATGAGTTGTAGATGATGTAACTCCTGTACAGTTAGAACTTTAGATAGATTCAAATCGTATCACAATTCTATTGATAAAGGGTTACCCAAAGGCCAATTAATATCATATGGCACCACCTCCTTTCAGTTTATAATTTGATTGTTTTATTTATGAATGGTGTTCTTTTCGCTTGTAGGCTTGATGTATTTTAGTAATAAGCCAAATAATTAATATTACCACAATCATAAGTAACGATGGATATAGTATAAATATTATGAATAAGATTAAACCTAACAACGAATTAAAAAACCACTCTACCAAAGAAACACTTATCCCAAACGTAGTTGAAACCCAACCTTTTATTACAGCATATGTTTTAAATCTTGTTGTCATGGTTCCACCTCCTTTCTTTTAAATTCATCAACCTTTTTAATTGGCGGGTTCAGTTTTTTCATATATTTCTTTTTCTTTAACTCTTGTTCTAATTTTACCAATTCTTTTTGTTGTTCCTTCTTACAAAGCGGACAGAGATCGTGAGTAAGTGTAATATCAGTTCGTTTTTCAAGTTCTATAACCGCTTCTAAATCGAAAGGTTGATAAACGTTATCCTTTTTAATTCTCTTACACCATGCACATATTTCAATCATATCCTTTTTCATAATACCTCCTTTCTCTGACACTAAATTTTTACTTTCGTTTACGTTGTTTACGTTTGGAAACAATAATAGAACAGGTAGTAAAAATACATGATTCTCTGAATTGAATACTGGTCTTTTGTTTTTTATCTTCCCTTTTATCAATTTCCGTTATTAAAGACATTTCATACTTTATAAATGTAAGTATTGATGATGATGCTCCTTTTTTGGCCATAATTATTCTCCTTTAGTTTATAATTTTAAATAAATAAATATAGATTAATTTCTCAAGTCTGTCTTTGAATATACCAAAGACAGGTTCAAAAATTAAACACCTTCTTCTTTCACAAATAGGGTGTTAAAAGAATATTCTTTACCCTTTTTGTCATCCCATCCACCACCCCTAACATATCCTTTACCAAAGGAAATCTTAATCTGTTCAAGGATTTCTGGTACTTCTTCCACTGCGACATTGGTTGTTTTAATTTCAATAATTAATTCCATGTTACCCTCCCTTTAGCCTTTTCTTATGTCAATAAAACCTGGTTTGATTGGAACTACATTAGCATTATATGAAGATAGTTCCAGTTTGATAGTGTAGTCAGGATTAAAAGCCTTATGTTCGTTAAAGTCTTCTTCAAATTTTACAGCCATCTCAATAACATCTAACCATTGTTCTGCTACAAAATCGTATTTACCATCACTGTGATTACCTATGTTACTTGTAAGTGTGTAAAGGTTCGTTTTATTTTCCTCCTTTCAAATGAATCACATCATTGGCGGGAATGAGAGGTGATTCGAGTTAATTTCTGATAGACCCATCCGTTATTCTACCAGAAGAAATAAAAGAATTATATGTCAATATGGAAATCACAACTTGGGCAATCGATACATCCATGCTGTCCACAATGCCAAGATTCTGAACATTCTTCACAGAATATCCATCCACATTCTGGGCATTTAAATTTGGGAAAACCTTCTACTATGTGGTCAGCATGACGCGTACATTTCTCTGTTGTTGTGTAGGAGTTGAAAGACATGGTAATTCTCCTTTCAAATGTTAAATCACATCATTGGCGGGAATGAGAGGTAATTCGAGTTAAGCCTCCAATAAACCCGTCCGTCACTTTATCGGAGGAGACAAAGAGCTTATCCTTCACAACACTGTTTGAGACAAAAGCATAGTCTCAAAAGTTAAAGGAAGGGGGCCCTATAATTGTTAGAGACGCAATTACGTCTCTATATCATATATAGGTACCCACACACTATAAATTTGGGTTGATTTAAAGGTTATGACCACGATGTAGTAGTATAATAATACATATATAATTGTAGTATAATAATCCGTATAGTACAATATCCCCATCCATATAGTCTAATAACCCGATATCAATAACCCGATATCAATAATCCGATAATAGTCACCTAAAAAATAGTTTAGTAAATTGGTAATAATAAAATTTGACAAATGGGATTTAGTGCTTATTATTGTTTAAGTAAACAGTTCCCATAATAAATAAAAAAAAATGAAAAAAAAGTCAGTTTATCTCTTGACAAGTGGGATTTAATGATTATAATAGTATTGGAGGTGATAAAATGGAACTTAAATATTCTTTTAAAATGAAAGACAATAGAATCTTTCCGATAATTTCAGTTAGAGAAAGTTCAAATGATAATTACGTGGATATAGACAAGTATAAATTCAATTTAATTGTTAAAATGTTTGATTCATGGGAAGATTGGTGGAAAGAAGCAAAAAAAGCTACATATAAACCTGATGTTGTTGATAGTAAATCGGTACTGGGTGAAGTAATAAAGGAAAATTCATTATAAATTTCAATATATAAATGAAAATATATTAAAAAAGAGAATTATGAAAAATGTGGACACGTGAAAAAGCAATAGATTGGATTCAGGAACATCAATATATAGCTACAGATGGAGATTTTGAACATATAATCATGGACGGAGATGGTCAAGACTTGTATGCAGCCATCTCTGAGTCAAACAGAAACTTTAGTCCTGAAGAATTAGGAAAATTACTTGTATTTGTTTTTAATGACTATATTAAAGTTGTAAACAAACTAAAAATCATTTAATTTAGTTATAAAAATATTATTTAACAATAAAACCGGAGATACAACATGGAATTCAGATATTTTTTTAAAGAGGAAAAAAATAAAAAAATTATTCCTATAATTTCAGTAAGAAAAAATTCAGATGAAAAATATGTGAATATAGACAGACATCAATTAAATCTTATCGTCAGAATGTTTGAACTATGGGAAGGGTGGTGGGAACAAGCAGGAAAAACTACTTATAACAAATGAAACATTATACTATAATATTAAACATAACGATAGAAAAACTTGTAGAAAGAATACAATGTAAATCTGATATAGTAGTTACAACAATAATTAAGGTTTTCAAATTTTGTTGTAACGAAATATTTGAATATTTAGAAAAAGATGATGTTAAAGTAAAAGGTGAAATAGAGGATGATATTATACATATACAAGTTCTTATGGAAAATCATGTGTATTCAAGAAGGTTAGGTAAATATGTTAAAGATCAACAAAGAAAAATATTAGATGATTTATGTGTTATGATAAGAGCTAAACTAGAAAAAATAGATTGGAAGAAAGTTTTGAAGAAGGAAACCAATATTATCTAAAAAACATTGATAAACTCATAAATGATATAAATGAAGTTATAGTAAAATATATGGAAAAGATTATAATTAAAATAAATAAAAAGGAAAATTATTATGACATGTATAGTTGGTTGGGTAGAAAATGACAAAGTTTGGATGGGTGGAGATTCTGCTGGAGTTGGTGGATTAAAGATACGGACAAGAGCTGATAGTAAGGTATTCAAAAACGGAGAAATGCTTTTTGGATTCACTTCGTCTTTTAGACTCGGTCAATTACTTCAATATTCGTTAAAAATTCCAGAACAACCAAGAAAAAAAGATGACTATGAATATATGTGTACAGATTTTATTGATGCTGTATCAAAAATGTTAGAAAAGAAAAAATATGCTAAAGTTTCTGATAACAAAATAAGTATCGGATTTTTCTTAGTTGGTTATAAAGGAAATTTATATGAAGTAGAAAGTGATTTACAAGTAGCTAAACCAACACTTAATTACGAAGCCGTTGGTTGTGGTGCAGATATAGCAATGGGTGCACTACATAGTTTAAACAGTTTTAAAATGAAACCGAAAGAAAGAATAACCAAAGCATTAGAAGCTGCAGCTGAGTTTTCTGCAGGAGTACGGTCTCCATTTATTATAGAAAAATTATAGAAGGATTTTAGAAAAATGAAATGTATTTATGATAAAAGCATACCTTGTGAAATAAATCCTGATGGTCCTAAAACAAAAGATTTCGTGTGTTTGAAATGCCACAAACCAAAGGGAAAAATGGATTACAAAAATTCCACTGGCCGCGGAGAAAATAATAGACCTTTATTGAAAAGACGACGACGACGACGGCGTGGTAATCGTGGTAGAAGAATGTGGCAAAAATAGAAGGAACCATAATGGATATTCCAACTGAAGAAGGTAAAAAACGATATCCTCCAGATGGTATTTACAAAGGAGACTTTTTTGATGATAGTGAAAATAATTTTTGGGAGGTTTGTACCTGTAAACCGGAATGTCCAGATCCATGTAAAGGGTTATGTGGGTGTAAAGCCTGTCATGCAAATTATATGGATTTCTTAAGTATGGAATAATTTACCAGATTTTTTTAATGATGCGCGTAAAATTAAAATAGAATGGTTAATAACAAAGGAAAAATAATATGTTTAAATGGTTGTTTAACTATCAGAAAAAACTTAAAAAAGAAGATTATAATAATGGATTTAATTGGGCGGCAGGTGCATTACTACGTAAAGAAAAAACACCTACACAATTAACTAATTATTCTTATGGTTCAAAATTAGATTCGTTTGATCACGGAATAATTGGTGCAATAAATAAATTAAAAGAAATAGGTTTTATTAAAAAAGATTATTTGGATTAAAACACTGAAGGAACTGATATGACAATGCCACGAAAAGGAGTTCGAAAAATAATAGTAAATAACAAAGAATATAAATATCTTGTAAAATTTGTACGTACTGATTATGGATGTTTACCAACAAACAGAGCAAAAGTAACTATTGAGTCACCAGATGGAAAATATTACAAAGATTCAAAAGAGCAGCTTAGTATAACACCTGCTTATGTTAAAAAATTGATAGAAAATTGGTCAATAAAAAAGCAGTAGTTTATTTGTACCGAAAAAATCGTAGATCATGACTATAATAACAAAAAGGAAATATGATATGGAAGTAAAAATAAGTAAAATAGACATAGGTGGTGTACTTACATTGCCTCCTAATTGGAAAGGATATAGTTTTAACGAGGACACAGATTCATGGATAAAAGACAGCGATCTATACAAAGACAAAAAGGGTAGTTTGCATCCGTTTTGTTCTATGGTATCTACAAGTAATATCGCAAAAATTTTTGAAACCTGTCCAATAAATGACAATAATATTTTAATAATCAGGGGAGATATAAACGATATTTTTGTAATTGCTTATGTATTAGTTGGTAGTAGTGACATTGAAAATCACACACTCGAAACAAAATTATTATTAAATTAAAAAGGGGAAAAACAAATAATTTATGGATAAGAGAAAACGGTGTACAAAAAAGAACCCGTCAGATGGCAAACCCTATCAATGGTACCATCCTGATGCAAAATGTATTTATTCTTATGATGGGTGGGAAGAGGGTACTAGTTATGATGAATTTAAATGCCCTCATTGTGGAATAATTTTTAAAGAGTATTTAACTAAGTAATTAGAGATTATTAGAAAAAGAAAGTTAAAGTTCATGAATAAGGGGATTATAAAATGATATCTTATAGAGTAATGAAAATAGCCGAATTTAATGATTCTGCATTTTACAGAATAGCATGTGCTTGTGGTAATAAAGATTATGAATTTGAACTATGGCTAGAATATGATAAAGACATAAATAATATAACTTTGATGATCGGAAAGACACTGTATTGGAAATACTATTATGAATTTTCACCATGGTATGAAAAAATATATAGAAGATTATTTGCCGGGTTAAAATTAATTTTTGGTGGTTATTTAGAAATGCAAGCAGACGTACTGTTTATGGATAAAAAACACATCGAAGGCTTTATTGAAGCCTTACAAGAAGGTATAACTAAAATAGAAGAAAAAGGATAAATATGCTTATTTCAAACAAACAAATTAATGCTGTTGTTAAAGTTCTTGAAGACAATGAAAAAAAATTAACCGATGGATATGATCATTATTGTGGTTATGATGCAGGTGATGTAGATGGGGTCCTTGAAGAAATAGCAATAGATATTATAGAACAATTGAATAAAGTAACTTATAACGAGAGGACATAAAATGGCAAATAGAATGACCACTCACGCAACACACGAGTTAATAATGAGTCGAATATTAACAAAAGGATTTAAAGTTTTTAAAAAGTTGAATATGGAGTTCAACGAAGAACAAATAAAAACATTAAAAGGTTATCTTAAAATGTTACTTGATGAAAATGAACGCAGACTAAAAGAGGATAATGATCAAGTACTAACAAATAATAAAAAATTTCATGATTATGCAAATATATTACTATATGAAGCATTGGATTTAACAATAGATTTAACAACTACAAGTTTTATCAATTGGGGAGTAGCCCTGTATTATAGAAACATGATAGACATGTTAAAACAGAAGAATTAAATGGCAAATAAGATGATCACTACAAAAAGAATTAATGAAAATAAAATATGACAAAAAATAAATGATACAAAAAAGAAAAAACACAAGTGGTATTCTATGGAGTATGTTTTGTTGGATTAAACTAACCTATTATAGTTAGAAGGTGTAGGTGTAGCTGTTAGGGGATTATATGATAAAAATATTAAAATCATTAAGAAAAGAAAAAGGTCTTTATTTAATAATTACAGAATTAGATGCTAAAGCAGCCGATATAATTACGAGGGACCAAAAGGACGTTATTGATTACTTTCTTGAAGTATATCTTACCGAACTCAGTGATCACGTTGATGATGATACAGTAATAAGAGGTCTTAAAGAATTTTTAATAGAATCAGTTTTTGTTCATTATATTGATATGGTTGGTATTCTAAACTATATTTATACTATGAGAAATGTAATTAAGGTGGCAAAAAAACATCCTTCACATACTAAATTCTTATTTGTTACAGAATTTAAAAACTATGTTGATGATGAAAAATCAGATAACAATAATGATAATGATGACGATAATGATGAAGGAGCTTCTTTTGATCTTAGTTTTAAAACTGAATTGTTGAATAAAAAGAATTTAAGTTTTATAGAGGAATTACTACTTTACGGATTTAACAGTCTATATAATGGAACAAAAATTGGCGGCAGAATCTTAGTATTAAAACCTAAGGGGGTGAAAATGTATTTAAAAGAAAAGAAAACAGCAGAAGGAATCAAAGAATTTTTACATACAAATATATCTTTTTTTAAATCAAACAAGTAAAAGGAGGAGTTAAAAAAATTATGTCTATGTTAGAAGATAAACACGAAAAAATGCTTTACCCCACAGTAAGGGTGAGAACGGATCAGGCAGGGGGCTCTGGAACAGTTGTTTATTCAAAATTATTGCCCGGGGAAGACAGTAAATACGAAACCTATGTTTTAACTAATTGTCATGTAGTTAGTGCTAACATTAAGGTTGAAAAGAAATGGAGTACTCTTTTAAAGAGGGAAGTAAAAACAGATATTTTGTCTGAATGTTCTGTTGAATTTTTTAATTTTGAATATGGATCATGGGAAAGTGGGCAAAGTACATACAGAAGCGAGATTATGTGTTATGATAAAGACATGGATTTAGCACTGTTAAGACTTAAAACAGAAAGAAAAATTGATTATGTAGCAACAATGTTTCCTAAAGGGCAACATAAAGAAAAATTAAGAATGTTTATGGATCTTTATGCTGTTGGTTGTGGTCTTGGTCATCCACCGCTTGCTACTCAAGGTAATTTAACTGGTTTTAATGATATTATTGATAATTATCCATATTTTTTGTCAAGTGCTGCTACAATTTTTGGTAATTCAGGTGGAGCTGTATTTTTAGGTGAAACTTATGAATTTATAGGTGTCCCTTCAAGGGTCGCAGTTTCAATAAGCGGTTTTTCTTCTGATGCCATTACACATTTATCTTATTTTATACCCATTATGTCTATTTATAAGTTTCTAGAAGATCAATTATTCACATTCATTTATGATTTAAACATTACATCTAAAGATTGTGAAAAAGAAAGAAAAGACAAACGGGAACGAGATGAGAAAATGATGGCCATTGATATGAGTAGGGACGGTGAAGAGTAAAAATATAATGACCAATTTTGTTTTATAAAATTTATAAGTGTTCATCATTACCTCCGAGGTGAAAAATGAATAATGAAATGTTACACGCAGCCGATTTACCAGAAGACTTCTTAAAAGCTTTTGGATTAGATGATAAAGGTGTTACAAAATTTGAACTTATAATAGAAGCAGGAAAATGTGCTAAAGTAAAAGTAGAGTTTATAAAATCTCCTGAATTAGTTAATGGTATAAAAAAGATACCATCTATCTTTAAACAATATGAACTTGTTGAAAAAATATAACGTAAAGCTGAGTGGCTGGTTGGGCAATTTAATACTATTTACTAAGGAGGAAGTCGTTTACATGACCTAGTGCCGTAACACCAGGTCACATAAACTTTCAATGTTTATTATTTTCTCGGTGATTTGATCTCTTGCCTGATGGCTAAGAACAAACCAACTAAAGCAATTAATAAACCGAGGATGTCAATAATTATAGCCATGACCTCCTCCTTATTACTCAGTATCTTTTGAACAAAGGAGAGATGTTGAAGGGGATTTTCCCATTACTATTTCATGTTGACTTAAGGATAACTGGAGGTCACTAAAAAATGAAACAAGACAAGCAGGAAAACAATGATGACAAGTTTCTTGTGGAATACAATACAAATGATTCGCTCTTTCTAAATAGCCTTGTGGTTAATTTACCTTTTCATAATTTTGTTGTCGGTGGTAACGGTATTAAAGATGATACTCCAGATTATGAAAAAATGAATAGAGTTATTTATTTATAAGATAACGTTTAGCTTACCTGCCCCAAGTCGGTAAGCAACCAATTTTGTAAATGTTACAGAGTCTGGCAACAATAAATATTGTAAAAAAAAGCACCGCTGCTTGGGGTCAGCGTGTAGTATTTTGTTATATTTAAGCGAGGTATGGATTATGTCATTTAATGTAAATTCTTATGATACAGATTTAGTAGATTTAGATCCTATAATATTAGATTTAAATATTCTTGAAGTAGCAAGAATTGTGACAGACGGAGACACAAGTTACGGGCTTCTTCTTTTGAAAAACGGTCATGTACACACTGTTGAACTAGATGTTGTTCATAAATTGAAAGGTTACTGTAGACAAAAATAAATTATCTGTTTTAGTAATTTGAATTAATATAATGTTACGGATAAGTTGTTTATCAATAGTAATGATATTTTTAATTCTTGGTATTCATCTGTAATAGATAGATACTATAAATAAAAATGTGTGTTAAAAAGATTTATTTAGTGAGGTACAAATGAGAAAGATAATAATTTATATTTATATGTTAATTTTTATTACGGTTTCTAGTTTAGCTGTAGCTTCCGATAATTTTTGTGGCTGTATAGAAAGAAGGGTAGTGGATGAACCTCTTACGGTAGCTTGGACGGGCAGTGAGGTAGACGGGTATGAATTAAAAATAGTGCATTATTTTTATACTGGTTTAGAAACAGACATAGTTGACACAATTAATACAACTTATACTTTTAATACTTTACCAAAATCATCCAGACATTTTGAAATTCAAGTAAGAGCCTTTAATAACAAAACAGACGGTACTAGAGAATATAGTGTTTGGGCATTGTCGTCTGATAAAGAGTATGCTGAATATAACAATGGACCTTGTGGTTGGCTTATTTTTACAGTGCCTGGTACTCCTAGTTGGTAAGGTAAATTATGTTAATTTACATAGCTACAAATAGGGTTAATGGTAAGCAGTATGTGGGGCAGACCACCCTTACTTTAGAACGGCGTAAAAGAACCCATATTTGGAAATCTTTGGTAGGGGGATGCAGCGGTTATTTTTACAATGCTATTAGAAAATACGGTCAGAAAAATTTTGTATGGAAAATACTACATGACAATATTAATAGTATAAATTATTTAAATAAATTAGAAATATTTTATATCGGTTATCATAATACTTTTGAAAATGGTTATAATCTTACTGAAGGCGGTGAGGGTACAATTGGATGTAAACTTTCGAAAAAAACAAAAGAAAACATGTCAAAAGCTCAAACAGGAAGAAAACATTCTGAAGAAACTAAACGGAAAATAAGTGAATCGAAGAGAGGACCAAAACATCACTTATATGGTAAACATCCTTCTGCCGAAACAAGACAAAAGATGTCAGTAACAAGAAAAGAACAGAAAATATCAGAGGAGACAAAACAAAAAATAGCTAATACACTTAAAGGGCACATAGTGTCTAAAAAAACCAGGTTAAAGATATCAGAATCATTACAAGGCAATCAGCCACCTAATAGTGATGCAGTAATAATAAATAATAAACACTTTGCTTCGCTTACAAAAGCGGGCATTTTTCTGGGTATGTCCAGACACACTGTAAGAAAAAGATTAAAAAAACAAATACCTGGTTACAGGTATGTAAACAAAAAGGAGGAAGAATAATATGGCAAATGTAAGAAAATATCAGGTTACTTGGACAAAATCAACATCAATAGATGTTGTTGGTTATAATATTTATTATGTTCCAGATACTGAACAACTTAATTATGGTTCACCACATGTTTCAGTTGGAGATGTAAATTCTATAATCATTCCCGATGATGTTCCAGAATTTCCAATGATAGATGGAGTATATAAAATTGGTCTAACTGCTGTGGATGATGTGGGCAACGAAAGTGATATCATAGAGACAGCAGTCCCTTTCGATTTAGTTGCTCCAGATGCCCCTGCCGATCTGGTAGTGACACCTTTATAAGAAGATTTTTGTGCTGGGTTTATAAAATACTTGGTATTTGTACTCTTTGAGTGGTGTATGAAAAATATAATGTGTCCAAAGTGTAAATCTAAAATGGAATTATACGGTATTTTTGACACAGGTGAGTGGAAATTTTATTGTAAGAAATGTTACAAAATGTTGAATAAAGAGGAATCACAACAATTAATTGAAAAGGATACCATAAACATGTTAGAAACCAATAATGCAATTGCACTTTTAGAAGAATGTGTTATCAATGGTAAAAATGGTAAAGATATATTATATGCATGGTTTTTAGAAGAACAGGGATTGATTGAAAGGACCATTAAGGAATTAACAATTTGGGATACAACTACTAAAATTGGATAAAAATTATGAAGTTAGATAAAAATAGTATGTTATGTGTTAAAGATTTAACACATGATCATTTTTGGAAGGGTGGTAACAGTTGGGGTATAGATAGTTGTCCAGAATGTGGTGGTATGGAAACCATATTATATAAAAATTTGTCCCGATTTCAACAAATAGTAGCAGAAATTAAATTTAATAAAATGTGGAAAAATGAGATTAAAAAAATTTAGAAAAACAAGAGTTCAATATGTTTAATTTTAAATGGAAAGTACAACCAATTCAAAATAATCAAACACACAAAAAAAATAGTTTTGGTGATTTTTATATTCGTAGTGACAATAACATATTTCCAGAAATAGTGAAAAATGTATTACCATTGGAATTAATACAACTAACACACACTGATTTGGAAAAACAATTTGTAGTACAATTATATAATGAACATTATTCTGATGTATCTAACAATTATAAAGAATACACTTCAAGAGAATTAATGTTTAAATTTTATGATGCAATGGCGGAACATGGATGTAAAACATTTTGTTTGGTTGTACTTTCTCCTTTATTATCTATAGAAAAATTAGCAAACTTGTTGTTAGAATTACCACCAGTATATATATTTCATTCTAATTTAATACTAGGTAGAAAACAGTTTTCAAATTTGTCTGATATTAATGTATTAAATGCTTTATACTCAGTAGATCTCGATGAAATAGCAGGTAACAATTGTTTAACAAATTTGTCAATTGAATATTTATTTTGGAATAATTTACATAAAATCGTAGAAGCAGATCTTAATTTTTATTTTAGAATACCAAATAAAAATATAGATTTTTTAAATCCGTTTAAAGACAAATTAATAAAAAATTTTGGTAATTATACTTTTGATAATAGGTTCCTTATATTTTAAAATAATCTAGGGAAAAATAAACAAATAAAACGGAAAAGGAAAAATATTTAATGATAGTACCAGCTTATATAAAAACTGATGAGTTGAACAATAAAATTGCAGCTACTATATTGGATCCATATTATAAATATTATCATTTGTCTTATGCTGAAGCAATAAAAATTGAAACAAGTTTTTGGCAGAAAGTTCAATTAGTATCATTAAATGATAAAAATGAAGTATGCGGTTATTTTAAAGGAGAGTGGGCAAGACCTGAAAATTATATAAATAGTATAACAACCGTTAATTTTGATAAAGACAATCCTGGGTTGTTTGCAAGAGACATAATAAATTTTTTTAAATATTTGTTGTTTGAACTTGAAGTCAAAAAAATTAAGTTTGATTCTGTATTGGACAACCCTGCAAGAATACATTATGATAAACTTGTTGAAAACTTAGGTGGTCGTGTAATTGGAATTGAAAAATATGAACACTTAATAAATGATAAGTATCATGATTCTAAATTGTATGAGATTATTAATGATCGATGGGAATGTGATAATTGCAAGTATACGGTTAAACAGAAAAATGGAGATATATATCGAAAATGTAAAAAATGTAAAATTGGTAAAATGATATATAAAAATCCATTTAATTAAAGTGTTTCTACAATATTGATCCATAACTAATAATGATTATTAAAAAAACTAATGAATTTTGAATTAAATACATATAAAAATAAACGAACTAAAACTGAATACATAATGGAACATCGTTGTTCATATTGTAATTCAATATTTGTTTCAGTAGTGGTAGGAATTCCAAAAACAACTGAAAAAATTTGTAAGGGTTGTTTGTTAAAAATGATAGAAAAAATTGATAATACAATAATTGGTAAGTTAACATCTAAACCACTATTTAAGAATTAAAAAAATGAAAATTTATGCAATAAGTGATATTCATGGTCAGTTTTATAAACTTCGTAGATTAATAGACAGGTTATATATAGATGATAATCATTTATTAATTTTTATAGGAGATTATATAGATCGTGGTGATTACTCGTTTGAAGTTATAGATTATTTAATAAATTTAAATAAACAATATAATTGCGTATTTTTAAAAGGTAATCATGAAAGTATGTTTATGGATTTTATGTCTGGAATAAATGAAGATTTATATACATATAATGGTGGATATCAGACTATACAAAGTTATGAAAATAATGGGTATGATATATATCAACATACTTATTATATAGATCGAAGTATACCTGTTACACACATGAAATTTTATCAGAATTTAAAGAACTATTATCAAACGGAAGATTATATTTTTGTACATGCAGGATTAGTACCAAAAGATATACCGCTGGAACAGCAACCAGAGGATATATTATTATGGGATCGTTATGATTTTATTAATAGTGATTTTGATTGGGGAAAGAAAGTCATTTTCGGACATACTCCAGCACGAGAACCACGTAAAATGCATAATAAAATTGGTATAGATACCGGTGCTTATTATGAAGATGGGATGTTAACTTGTATAATTTTACCAGAAGAACGGTTTATTCAACAAGGGCCAACAATAGAAGAATTGGCTAATTATAATTAAGAGGATGTATTAAAATGTCATTAAAAAAATTATATAATGAAGGAAGTTGTTTATTACCTTTGCCAGGAAGATATGAAGTTTTATGGAAAATTAGAGATGTCTGGCATATTATTTTAGAAAAGACGATTAATAAAATAGGTGAAGGACAAAACCATCTACCCGTATTTTTCATAAGACAATTTAATGTACCGTTTATGGATTTTGATATAATTTTTACTGAGAAAGAGGTTTTATTTAAATATAGAAATGGATTAATAATTGATAAACTTAAAAAACGGAAAGATAAGGAAGAATGGATTGGTAAACTATATTTTTTTGATGAAGACAAAAAAGAAGAGTTCTTTGGTTGGTTTATTTTCCGAAAAAAATAATATTGTTAAAATATTTGAAAAATATATGGGGAACTTATAATGAAAAAAGAAAAAATTTCTATTTTGAAAAAGCATATAAACAACAAAAAAGAAAAGAAAAGTGATAAAAAACACGAAGATATGCTTAGATTTTTTGGATCAAAAGGTGGTTATGATAGAAGATATAGAGGATCACCAGAATGGGAACATTTTGGAGAGTGATTATGGACAAAATATTGGAAAATAAATTATATGAAAAATATCCTAAATTATTTCGGCAAAAAGATTTGTCGATGCAAGAAACTTGTATGTGTTGGGGTATCTGTGTAAATTCAGGTTGGTACTGGATCATTGATAATTTATGTAGTTGTATACAAGATTATATTGATGCTAACCACAAACCACAAGTAGAAATAGTTCAATTAAAAGAAAAATTCGGATCAATGAGGTTCTACGTGGATGGGGCAGATGAATTGATTCGCGGTATGATTTGGTTGGCAGAGGATTTGTCCTATAATACCTGTGAAATGTGTGGAACAAATACTGACATTCTACACACAAAAGGGTGGATCAAAACAAGATGTAAACAGTGTGTAAATAATTAAAAGTTATTAAAAATAAAATGGATTACGAAATACAACAGAGTTTAAAAAAATGTTTAAAAGGCAAACATGATTTAATTGAAATACATAGATCATCTTATTCTTATGATGAAAATATAGTAGTACGATGGTGTAGAATATGTGGTTCTGTTGTAGTTGATATTGAATATGATGGTAGAATTGATCCTGGTGGGGTAATGAAGATGCTCGGCCCAAAAATTTCTAAGGAGTTTATTTAGTTTTGAATGAGGTTAATATGAATGATAGAATACACAAAGCACATAAATTTGCTAAAGAAAAACACAACAATCAAAAGAGAAAATTTAGTAATGAAGCATATCTAACACATTTGGAAAATACAGCCAATTTGTTATGGAGTGTGGATGAAGATGTAGAAACATATGTTCTTATAGCAGCGTTATTGCATGATGTAGTTGAAGATACAGCAACAAGCCTTAAAGAAATAGATCAAATATTTGGTCGTAATGTAATGAGTTTGGTGGCTGAACTTACTACAGATGAAGATGAAAAAAAAATTAAAGGCAAGGCTATTTGTTTAACAGACAATATGAATAAGATGTCAGAAAATGCTTTTACAATTAAATTATGTGATCGTTTGTCTAATGTTATGGATCTAAATAGCGTAAATGTACCATTGGATTTCATGACACACTATATGGAAGAAACAAAATATATTATAGTGCATCTTAATCGAAAAATTAACGAAGTTCAAAGAAGCTTATTAAGTAAAATAAAAAGTGTATTATTATATTTAGAACTTAACAACTACAAGGAGGTATAATATTTTGTTATATAATTATAATCAAATAAAACAGGTGTTAAATGGAAAGAAAGAATTTCTTTTTGAGAAAAAAGGTGTTGTTGCAACAGGTATCGGGTACAAAACAATAAATAATAAACAAACTAGTGAATTGTCTATAATTTGTTCAGTAAATAAAAAGATTTCCACTGTTAAATTATGTAAAAAAGATCTTATTCCACCCGTATTAAAGGGTGTACAAACTGATGTAGTCGAAACCGGTATAATTAAAAGTTTACATACTAGCAAGCATAGACCTGCTCCTGGTGGTGTAAGTGTAGGACATATTGATATTACAGCCGGAACTTTGGGGTGTGTTGTCAGAAAGAATGGTGTTAGACATATCCTGTCAAACAATCATGTTCTTGCTTGTTCTAATGATGCAGAAATTGGTGATGCCATACTTCAGCCAGGGACTCATGATTCAGGATTATTTCCTGCGGATCACATCGCTGATTTAACTATGTTTGTACCAATTAATTTTACAGGTGTTTCTTCTGAATGTCCTATTGGCGGAGCATTCACTAAAATCATCAATAGTATTTTATATGCAATAGGCCGCAAAACTCGTTTACAAGCTATAAAACAAACTACAGGAAATCTTGTAGATGCGGCTATTGCCCGACCTTTAAATGATGAAGATGTTAGTGATAAGATTATGGAAATTGGTAAAATTGTAGGTGTTAAATCGGCTATATTAGGCACGTATATTCAGAAAAGTGGGCGCACTACAGAATTTACTCAAGGTGAAATTACTCAAATTGATGTAAGCGTAAATGTACAATATGGGGAAGGAAAAATAGCACAATTTAATGATCAAATAATGGCTGGAGCAATGAGTGCAGGCGGAGATTCAGGATCAGCCATTTTGACAGAGGACAATGAAATTTGCGGATTACTTTTTGCAGGTTCTGACACAGTTACTGTTATTAATAGAATTGAGCATGTATTTGAATTATTAGATATTAATTTATAGGAGTAATTATGATTAAATTCATTCATTTAAGTGATTTACATATTCATAGCACTGAAAGAACGGACAATAAAAATTGTCGAGAAGTTATAAATTTTATCTTAAACAAATATCAAAATGAAAAGCCTATTGTCTTGATAACTGGAGATATAACTGACGATGGTACAGAACAACAGTATTTTAATGCTTGTACTATTTTAAAACCGTTGGTAAGGGAAGGTTTTAAAGTTTTGCCTACTCCAGGAAATCATGATTATGGATTTGCAGGTAATATTTATACTGAGAAATCACAACAGCTCTTTCAAGATTATATTCTTGATGAATTGATAAGATTTCCCGAAGCTAGCCAACATGGTATAAAAATGGAAGATATTTATCCAATGGTTACCATTGTAAATAATGTTATATTTATCGGACTTGATTCGGTAGTTGGTAATGAAAATGAGTTCTTACATTTTGCCAGCGGTGAAGTAGGAGAACTTCAACGAAGAAGGTTAGCAATTATATTGAAAGGGAATACAGGAAAAAAAGTTGTGGTGTATTTTCATCATCATCCATTTTATCGAAATAGTGTTAAAAAGTTTGTCATGGAAATGGATGATGCAAAAGAAGTTTTCAGAATATTGGCTGGCTTAGTTGATTTTGTTTGTTTTGGCCATAAACATGTATCTGATACATGGTTGGCTGAGAATAATATTGATTGGATGTTAGCTTCTGGTAAAACACCTAGAAGAAATGAACAATATAAATTCCAATATAGAGAAGTGACAATTAATAAAAATAGTGACGAAGTTGCAATGATTACTTTTATGTAAAACAATAACTGTTTAGGGGCAAACCTGGTGATCTTGGGCATTTTGAAAATTGTTGTTGAGATTAATCCAGAAACTCTGGAGGAATTGCTATGATAAATTGGAATAAAATTCAAAAAGCTTATAACTCGTCATTCATACAAGATTGTTCTGTACAAAATTGGGCTGGTACAGGATATGATGTTGAGATTCATAGATGTCAGGAGTGGAATAAGGGGAAGTTTTTTCTACCCCCTGATATGAACATTAAGAACATTTTTCTTGACTATTCCGTAATATCGAAAGGCTGGTGTAAAGCTTATGGTATTCCAAGACTTCGAGATTTTGTTGAGCCTATGGATATGAAAGATATCAAAAAAAGAATTGTTTCAGTTGGAGGTGAAAAACCTTGGAGAGTTTTTGCTGGCAAAGATGAATGTCAGTGGATGTATCATAAAATTTTTGAAATTCTTGATATTATTATGAGATATGTTTGCAGTTTATATTCAAGGGATTGCAACGAAGCTTTTGTACTGGGCGATGCTGGTTGTCAGCAGAATAATCTTTGTTCGGGTCATGGCGGGGCACATGACAATCAACATACGATAGACTTGAACTACTGTACTTTACAGGGATTTAATATGACTCATTACAGAACCTCTAATATGCCTGGTAAATACAAAGGACCGAATGTTAATATTTGGCGAGATCCTTTTCCTCAAAGGAGTTTGAAAACAAATATATTTGATACAGAGAAAAATTATGCTTTATATCATTTGTTAAGAAAAATATTTTTAAAGGGTGTATTTATGACCTCAGTCGGTTTGAATAATCATTTTAAAAAAGTTTATGGTAATTCTGTGTTACGAGGTGATGATATAAAACAATATAACCATTTTCGGCATATTCACCTCTGTTTATATGGAGAAATAAATTGGGATGCTGAAATTAAACTGGGAGACTAAAATATATTGAGATTAATTAAAACAAATATTGTTGTTACTTAGAACAAGATAGACGGAAACTCTATGTAATATAAGTAGAGCACATAGTACAAATAAGACATGCGAAGTTACAGAATATAATTTTATATGAATAGGGACAGTAAATATCTACTTTTGGAGTTTTCTAAATGAGATGTGCTTTATGTAAAAAGGAAAGTAATATTATATATGTAATGAGTAAACAAGGATGTATTTGTGCAGAGTGTGCCCATAAAATAAATGATAGTGATGACGCTAAAATAAGACAGGAAAAGGAAAAGCTAAAAATGTATAAGAAATATGGACGGAAAGTTGACGGTTTACCAGAAAAAACAGAATAGTAAATTTATATGGAAAAGGGGAAGATAATATAATGGCTAGAAGAAAAAGATGGCTTTCGTCAGAAACAAAATTATTAATAGATAGTTATAAAATAAAATCTATACAAGAACTTATGATTATGTTTCCAACACGTAGTCAAGATAGTATTAATGACAAAATAAAACATTTAAAATTAGCAGGAAAAATTAATGAAAAGAGATTACAGGAAACTATAACACGAGCCTATAAACAACGAACTTTATGATTATTTTACATGGAATACAAAATATACTTGAAATAAAGAAAAGCTGCTCTATTGTGGCGTATGTTTTAGCCTGTTTGGAAAAAGAAGTAAAACCAGGTATTACAACCAACTATTTAAATAGTTTAGCAGAGACATTGACCTTCGAAAAGGGAGCTATACCAGGATTTAAAGGTTATAGGGGATTTCCATATTCTATATGTGCGTCAGTTAATGAACAAGTAGTACATGGATTTCCATCTGATAAACCATTAAAAGAAGGGGATATTTTAAGTATAGATTTTGGTATTTTATACAATGGATGGTATGGAGATTCAGCATTAACTATTCCTGTTGGAAAAATATCAAACAAACATAAAAAACTTATAAAAATTACTAATGAATGTCTAACACTTGCAATACAGCAAAGCCATTCAGGAAATACAATAGGTGATATTTCCTATACTATTCAACAGTGTGCAGAAAAAGAAGGTTTTAATGTAGTTAAAAATTTTACTGGACATGGAATCGGTAAAAATTTACATGAAGAACCTCCAGTATATAACTTTGGTAATAAAGGAGAAGGTTATTTATTAAAAAATGGAATGGTAATAGCCATAGAACCAATGGTTGTTGCTGGAAACGCAGAAACAATTACGGGAAGTGATGGTTGGACTGTGTTAACTAAAAATGGTGATATGGCAGCTCATTTTGAACATACAATCGCAATTACTAATGAAGGACCAATAATTTTAACTAATAGAAATATATTTTATGAAAATACTTAATTTAAAATATTTAATAAATAAATATATTGAGAAAGATAAAGAATATGTTATTCCAACATCTATATTGTTTGTTATATTGTTTGGATGTATAATAACATTACTATTATTATGGAGATAACACAATGAGAACAGTCATAGAAAAAAAAGCAATTTATGGGGCATTACAAAGACTGTTGGATAAAATAAATATGAAATACCCATATACTTGTGATGATTTTTATGCTGATGAAGATGATGGGTATTGTCCTAATCGATTTTGGATAATACTAGGGCTTAACCCAAATATTATGGATTTTGGGAATGATTTTAGAGAATTTCGGCCTGAACTAGGAGATACACTTTTACAAGAAGTATTAAAAAGCGGAACGTTGGGTTGTGAACTAGAACAAGAAAATAAAGAGACATTTTTTATTGAAGAATTGGAATAATGTTATGGAAAAGGAAATAACAAAACAAAATACTACATCTAAAAAAAAGGAACAAACTGTACGAACACCATTATCTGTATATAGAAATTTGAAGTTGTATAAAGAGGTAAATGTATGTTTACCTATATATCAATATATCATTAGTTGTATATTTAGAGGTGAACACGGTGGTGATAAATTTGATCTGTATAATAATTATTTTAAAAGAGGTATTTTGGCTTCTTCAGTATCTCTCAGAAAGTTGGCGGAAGTTCATGGTATAACAAAAAAAACAGTAGAAAAAAGAATAAAAATTTTAATTGAATATGGATTTATGAAAATTGAAAAAATAGATACTGTTTTCAAAAAGAAAGGTAAAATAATAGGAGGAAAACAAAACATTTATATACTTGGTGTATGTAGTGGGGAAAAACAGTACTTATTATATGCCGGAACAACAACACTGGTTGATTGGACCAATAATCTTTGTAAACTTACGGATAACAGTATATCAGATGTGGTGGGGTATTCATTACCCCAAAGGGTGGGGTATTAATTACCCCAGAGAGTGGGGTATTCATTACCCCGTACAATAAGAACGGTTAATAATAAGTTTTAATAATAAGGAAACATTAACTTTTATAAATAAAAGTTGATTTTAAACGGAAAAATATAAAAACCGTATAATAGTTTTGTTAAAGAAAGTTTTTAAATCTAAAAACGGTTTAGGTAGAATTTTCGGAAAAACAAAAGTTGTATAAATATCTTGTTGGAGAAATTTTTTTCAAAATGAATATTATTGATCTGTATTTAGCAAAAAAGAAATTGAGGACTAAAAATATAGGTTCTAGTTCTATTTTTTTGTCAACAGTGTGGAAAGGTGAAATTGTAATGTGTGTTTTTGATACTTTAACAAATAAGGTAATGAGTCTTAATTGTTTCAGAGAATTAGATTTTGAAGAGATAAAACAATTAGAAGATGTACTTGTTGAATGTTTATCATAAAAATTAAATTGTTGCTTGACAAATGAAATTTAATGCTTATATTACAATTGGGCAATAATTGGGCAATAAATAGTGTTTATATTTTTTAGAAAATTTAAAGAGGAAAAGGAGAATAATAATGTCAGTACCATATGTAATTGAAAAAGGACCAGGAGATCAGGAACGTGTGTATGATCTTTACTCACGACTTTTACGTGATAGAATCGTATTCATTCGTGGTGTGATTGACCAAAATTTAGCGGATTCTATAGTAGCACAATTGTTATTTTTAGAGGCAAATGATAATGAGGTAGATATTAATATGTATATAAACTCTCAGGGAGGAGAGATTGATGCAATGTATGCAATCTTTGATACGATTAATTATGTGAAGCCAGATGTGGCTACGATGGGGTTTGGTAGGTGTATTAGTGCGGCTTCCTTATTATTAGCAGCCGGTACAAAAGGTAAACGATCTATTTTGCCAAATACTAATATAATGATACATGAACTTTCAGGTGGAGTTACAGGAAAGGCTGGAGATATGCGTGGGAATTATAGACATATTGAGGATACTTATGAGAAAATGGCTAGGCATTATGTACAGTTAACAGGACAAAAACTTGTGAAGGTCAAGAAAGATATGGAAAGAGATCATTTTTTGACGGCAGAAGAGGCAGTGAAATATGGATTAGTCGATAAGATACAAAAGTCAAAAGGTTAATTATAAGGATTAATTTTATGCCAATTCCGTATAAAAAACCATATAGTCAAGGTAGACGTTCAACATCTGGTGGACCAAGAGATCAACAGCGAAGACAGTCGCAAGAATCTTTAATTGTTTATGATCAAAATGATTTAATTGAATCTTTAAAAGAACAAATAAAATTATTGAAAAATCGACAAGAAACAAAATTATTTACTAATAAACAAATAGACGACGAGATAATAAAAGTAGTTAAAGAAGAAACTGTTAAATATAAAGAACGTATAACAGAATTAGAGAATGAAAATAATATATTAAAAAATAATTTGCAAAATAAAGATGCTTTAATAGAACAACTTAAGCAGGTAAAAAATCTGGATAATGAGGTAGTAATAGAAAAGTCTGGTAGGCCTAAAATGGAAAAAGCATTTGTTGATCCAATTGAAAAAGATTTTAATGATGTGGAATTACACATAGAAACAAAGGAAACTGTTGGTATGAGCAAAGAAGATGTGGCAGGAAAAGTTGATAAACTTAAGAAATTATTGGGGAAAGTGTAGGTTTGAAAATTTGTTGAGATGATTTGGAAAGGGGCAGATTGAACAGAGATTGTAGATATGTTGATTTACAATGTAAAGGGGGGGGATAAATGAGTAAATTTGTCGGATTAGATTTGGGAACAAATATGTTGATCACAGGAATATCTGAAGATGGTGGTGATTCAATATTTAAAAATCAACGTGATTGTTTTTACAAGATTAAACCAAAGACTAAAGTGAATAAGAGCAGTATTAAGATGTCTTTGGACAAGAGAAAAGTAAATTATATCGAAGATGAAGATGGGTCTTTCGTTATAATAGGACAAGATTCTTTGGATATAGCGATCGAAAGAAACGATGTCGTAGAAAGACCTATGGTAAAAGGAGTAATTTCTCCCAAAGAAAAAGCATCTTTGCCAATATTAAAACTTATTATAAAGTCATTAATTGGTGAAGGAAAGGAAGGGGATAAATGTGTTTTTTCTATTCCGTCAGCACCTATTGATGGAAATTTTGATATAATTTATCATAAAGAAATGTTGGGGTTATATTTAAAACAGATGGGATTTGAAACGACACCAATAAATGAAGCTTTTGCCGTAGCCTTGTCAGAATTAATTGATTCTGGGTTAACTGGGGGAATTGTTACATATGGTGCAGGTCTTTGTAATATGGCAATTATACATGAAGGTGACCCTATACTTCAATTTTCTTTACAAAAAGCAGGGGATTATGTTGATGAGGCTGTTGGGAAAGCTTTAGATATTTCTCCTAGCCTTGTACAGACAGAAAAAGAAGCCGGAACAGATCTTTACAGTCCTTCAACAATAATTATGAAGGCTGTTTCAGTTTATTATCGATCTGTTCTTAACTATACCATTAAAACTATTGCACATGAATTAAAGGTAAGAAAAAAGGAATTACCTTTATTTAGAGAGCCTATGCCAATAGTGTTAGCCGGTGGTTTAACACTGGCAAAAGGATTTGTACAGATGTTTAATGAAGCTCTCAAAACTACTGATTTTCCGATAGAGATAGGTAAAGTAATGAGAGCAGAAGATCCTCTAAGAGCAACAGCGAAGGGGGCTCTTTTAGCCGCAATGATGTAGAGGAGATTATTTTAGTTAATTCAAGTTATGTATATCCTCAGGAGTAGTGACACCCGGTGAATATCAATACAATAGGCCATTTTGTTTTATTGATTGCAGCTTTAATATGGTTTGTTGATTTAATACCACAGGTAGTGAAGATTTATCGGTCTCAAAAAGCAAAAGATTTGTCTTTATTTTATGTATATCTAAACTGTTGTGCATACTTGGCTTTTGAAGTAGGTCACATTCTGACTAATAATATATATTTGTTCTGGATTTATTTGGGTCCAGCAATCATATCTTTGATACTATTGATTATGGTATTAAAATATAGAAACAATTAGAGTTTTTATTTGTCGAAGAAAACTAAAAAGATTTAATGTATTAATCTAACCTACTATAAATATAGGAGGAAATTGTATGAAAATTGCACTTGTAGTTGGACATAAGAAAAAGAGTCCTGGTGCGTGTAATGATCTTTGTGGTGTATGTGAATGGGGTTTCAACTCTATGCTTGTTAATCAGATAGAAACTTTGACAGACGATCGTTGTGAAATTAAAATTGTATATAGAGATCGATATAGAGATTTACCAGAAAAGATTAATGCATTAAATCCAGATTTTGTGATATGTTTTCATGCTAATGCGTTTGATAATAAAACAACAGGAACGGAAACACTTTATTATTACAAATCAAAAAAAGGTAAAAAAATGGCTTCCATTTTCCAGGCCAAGATAGTAAATGCTCTCGGTTTAAAAGATCGTGGAATGAAAGGGAAATCTACAGAAGGGAGGGGAGGATATATTTTGCGATATACAAAAGCTCCATGTATTATCTTGGAGCCTTTTTTCATAGATAATAATGATGATTATAGAACAGTTGTTAGTAAGTATCCAGAGTTGCTTAGAGCGTGTAATGAAGCTATTTATGAAATTATAAATGTTGTATGAAAAAAAACCCAACAGAACTAAATAAAAATAAGGGTAGTTGTTCTGTCTACCGTAAAAGGAGGAAATAATGTATAAGAATAATTTTATAGGTGTTATAAAACACAAAGGACAAATTTTAAGAGAAGTTGATGGTGACGTAATATTACCGTTTGGAAGTCAATATTCCATTTTATTGAAAAACAAAGATTCAAGACGGGCTTTGGTGGATATAGAAGTTGATGGTGAAAATGTGTTGATGGGTAAAAGTTTGATCATAAATGGTAACACATCTCAGGAAATAAAAGGTTTCATGCGAGATATGTCTGTTACCAACCAGTTCAAGTTTATTCATAAGACAAAAGAAATTAGTAATTATCGCGGGGACAGGGTTGATGATGGTTTGATTAGAATTAATTATTCATTTGAACAAGAAAAAATCCAACCAATTACTGTTGTGGACGATTATCCCTCTTGGCCTTTTCCTAAACCAGGTCCATGTCCACGTAAACCTTGGGAGATTAAATATTGTAGTAGTTATAATGATAATACTAGTAATTCTTTTATTGGAAGTTATAGTAATAGTTTAACATCCAACAATGCGGGTAGTAAGACTGTAACAGCTGCAACAGCTGCAACAGCTGCCCCCGTGGTGGTTTCACAAAATTATTTGGATGATGGTATTACTGTAAAAGGCTCTAAAATTTCACAACAATATCAATACGGAAATATTGGTGAGTTGGAAAGTAGATCTTACGTAATAGTGTTACGATTAAAAGGTAAGACTAAATGTAAAAAGGTTGTGACTAAACCATTGACAACTAAAGTTAAATTACAATGTTCTACGTGTGGTAGGTATAGTAAATCTAGTTCCACCTTTTGTTATAATTGTGGAACATATTTAAGATAAAAACAAAAGGGAGATGGACAATTGCAACCATATAAGTGGAATTCTACTTTTTCTAAGGGTAATAAAGTAAATAAACATTTTGTAAAGAAGATATTTAGTATTTTAAATAATGGTACTGTATATACTGATATAAATGGTAAGTTCATGGGGTATATAAATGCTCTGGAAGGGCCATTAGGTGTTATACATTTTATAAGTGATCACTCATTTGATTCAGATAATTACAAATTTGTTAGAATTAAAGTGATCTATTTGAACAAAGATGTTTTATATTTTGTAATAGGAAATGACTCATTGACAAATTATACATTTATAACTGGTCATTGGGCCAATTGTGTACAAAGGTGTTCATAAATGAGGGAGAGTACTATGTTATTAAGAGATTTAATTTATGAAAAGAAAATGTTGAAAAAGAAAATAGTTGAATTAAAAACTATAATACGGTATGATAATAGTGAAACTATATTACAAGAATTATTTGTTCAATTAGAATTATTACAGGCTAAGAAAGTTAATTTAAATACGGTGAATAATCAAATAAAAATTGATCTTGCCGAGAAAGAGGTTATTGTATCCACAGCTGTTGTAATCAGAGATACAATGAAAGATAAAATGGATGTTTTAACTGTTTTAATAAAAAACAAAAGATGTCAGTTGAATAAATTGGAACTTATAAAGCAGCGTGATAGTATTTATGAAGAATATACATTACTGTCACATAAAATTGTTGCTAGTGATTTGAATGTCAAAATAGGAGAGTAGTATGCTAATCGGTATAGTAGGAAAGGCACGAGTTGGAAAAGATGTTTTTGCTGTAATGTTGGCAGAAGAATTGTTTAATTTAACAAGGCAAAGGTATGTTCTTATGGCATATGCTCATGAGTTGAAAATAAGAGTACAAAAAGATTTTGATATGTCATATGAACAATTATGGGGTAATGAAAAGGAAGTTGAAGATAGACGTTATAATAAAGTTTTTAATTATCATGGAGAAATGAGATCAGATAAAGATGAGTTGACAAGTTATTGGACTCCGCGTGAAATTTTACAGCATTATGGTGAATTTTACAGATCAATAGATTATAATTTTTGGGTAAACCATTTATTTGAAATAGTAAAGGATAGAGAATATAAAAATGTAATTGTAACAGATATAAGATATATAAATGAAGCAGAATCAATTGTGGAAAGAAAAGGAGTTTTAATTAAAATAGTTCGTAATAAAGACAAAACTGATTCTATTCATGGTAAAGATCATATATCAGAAACAACAATGGATGATTATAATCGTATGGAGTTTGTTATAGAAAATAATGGGACTTTGAAAGAGTTTAATTTATCAGCTAAGGAAATTGCCAATATATTGGTTGATAGAAAAAATAAATAAGTATAGGAGAAAGATTATGGCTAAAGCGAAAAAAACGAGTTTAAATTTTAATATATTACCTGAAAATGTGTTATACACAAACATATCTAAATCTAGTGATTATAACTCTGCTCGTGTTACCACAAAATTAGGTGATAAGGCTTATATGTCCGTAAGTATAGAATGGGCAGAAGAAGAAGCAACACCGGATATTGTTATGGATATAATGGATTTAATATTGAAGGGCGGTGGTGAAAAAGCAGGAATTTGGAAAGGAAAAGAAATTGATTATGAAGAGGCAAAGAAATTAGGATTTATATAGTAACGGGGGTGATTAAATGCCTATAAGCATAGAAGAATTTAGTATGCCAAGGTGGATAAGATACCAGGAAAGATACCCATTAAGTTATGATAAGATAGATCGTTTTAATGAGATTAATCCCCGTCATTGTGTTGGTAGGTATCCTGGGGATGAAGGACGAGAAGGTGGCTGGAAACAGGCAGGTTATAATCCGAATCACCAATCTACAAGAGTTGAGCGAATCAGGGTTAGATCAGATGATATAACACTGAAGGCTTATTGATAGGTATGTTGATAAAAAAAATAAGATGGAAAAGGAGGGAATTAAAATGAGTAAATTTGTACCAGAATATTCTGAAATGTTTAAAAGTAAAAGTATAAAACATTTTGAGTTGTTAAAAGTGACCAAGAAGATAACTTTTGATTTTTATGTGAATATAAAGGAGAGAGATAAATTTTTGCAGTGGGTAAATACCTTGTCTAGTGTAGAGTTTAAAGTTGATGTGGATTTAGATGGTATACAGATTAAAAATTGCATCACCACCAACAACAACAAAGAGTTTAATAGAGTATTAAAAGATGATATAGATTATAGAGTTTTAGTTAGAGTTAAAGCTTCTGGTAAAAAAGAAGATTTGGATAGATGGTATGATAATTTATATTGTGTTGAAAAATTTTTAAAAGGTAATTATGATATAACTTATTTTAAAACTATTGGTGAACAAGAGGATTAAGGATTGGAGGTAGAATGGTAATAAAAAAGGGAATTACAGCAGAGGAAAAGGTCGAGACTTTTAAGGCTGAGTTAGATAGAATTTTTGATATTAAAATACGGGAATTTACGAAATTATGTGTAATAAGTGCTCCAGATTATTTTTTTCTGGATTGCCCAGCCAGTTCAACGGCTAAGTACCATCCGATAGATGAACTTGCACATGATGGTACAATTATTCATACAAAACGGGTATTTACATTGGTATATGAGTTGTGTAGGGGATTAGGTGTGGAAAATCGAAGAGACGAATTATGTTCAGCAAGTCTTATCCATGATCTTTTGAAGCAATCATATGTGAAAACTGGTCATACGCATAAAAAACATCCACAATATGCAGCAGAGTTAGTTGATAAAGTCCAAAAAGCTACTATGCTTTTAACAGACGAGGAACACCAAATAATTAGGAATTGTGTGGGATTTCATTATGGACTTTGGAGTACACCTCCTTGGGTAAAACCTTTAGCAGATTATACTATGGAAGAGTTAACAGTATATATTGCAGATTACGTAGCATCCAAAAGATGTGTAGCTGTGGATTATAAAAGATAATTTATGTGTATTAATGCTTATAAAGAAAAGGTAATTAGAAATGAATGATCAACTCATTAAAAAGTTACAAAAAAATATTTCTGAAACAGAAATAAATCAAGAATTACCTGCTGGGTCTACCGGTAGAAGATATGATCCTTCTCTTGGAACGAAAAAACATAATGAACGAATTCATCGGGAAAGTAAATATACAGACGATTACAAAAATTTACAGTTTACTTTTAGGAAACCATCAAAAAGTAAAGGTATGTCTACTTATGTAAGATGTGATAATTGTGGGAATATAACATCTGCGACATCAATTACTGTCGGTATTATTTGTAAGAAATGTAAAAAGTTTTCGTCTGTTACGGAGGTAAAATGTGACTGGTAAAGGTAGTGGGAAACGAGGAAGACCATTAGGGTTTAGACTAAGTGATGATAGTAAAAGATCTATAAGTCAATCTAAGTTAGGTCAAAAGCATAAAGAGATTACAAAGGATAAAATATCACGTTCGTTATTAATGTATTTTCGAAGAAAAAACCCTTTATCTGAAGAGCTTATTGATAGGTATTATAATATTGAAGATGTTGTATTATGTGATTGGATATGTAAAATTCAAGATACTTTAGATGCATCTATGGATATTTTAACTGAAAGATCTATGAAGAATAAAACCAGAATTGAGATTGTATGTGGACACAACATAGAAAGTTTTGGTCATTCAATAACACCAGAGTTGTTAGTGTTGTTTAAAGAATTTTGTGAAGAAAATAATTTGGATGTAGATGAAGTTTTTGATTCTTTGAATTAGGAGAGGATTATGGCATCAAAGCGTGAATGGATTGCAAAAACAATAACAAAAGCGGAAAAAAGAAATATCGTTAAAAAGGACGATGTGTCAATGATAAAAAGCAAAGCAGGTAGACCAAAAAAAGCTCCATCACCTGAAAAGATGTTGAAGGATATATTACCAGTGGAGAATATATTCGAGGAAGATGAACTTAAAATGTATCGTGAGTTGGTTAATGTTTATATGGCTGATTTTGATAGTGAAGATTTAACTTCTAGTGATATGGATGATATATTAGATTTAGCAAAAAATAGAGTATTAGAATTTAGATTGCTTAGGGAGACTAAAGGAAATCCAGAAAAACAATTAGATATGGCTCAAACAATTGAAAGGTTATCTAAGAAAAATGAAAAAATAAAAGAAAGTTTATCATTTAGACGAAAAGATCGTATTAATCCAAATGAATTTAAGGGGTTTTCAATTGTAGATTTAGCAGTGGCTTTTGACCAAAGTAAGAAATTAAAATTGCAAGAGAAAGTTGTAAGGCTTAAAGACGAGGAGAAAGTGATGCTGGAAAAAAGAAAAAATTATTCTGGTAATAAAAATGATTTGGATTTGACGGAGGGGAATGAGTCATCAGACTGAAAAGAGAAAATATAGAGAGGTTTTAGAGGCGGGTAGTGAGTTAATTAATTTCTATTTGCAGAATCCATGTATAGCGGCATATGATTTATTAGGTGTGGATTTAGCCCCTATTCAACGACTTATCTTTGAGGATTTTTGGTTTAAGAATTATGTGATGGCAATCTGTGGTAGGGGCGGTGGGAAAACGTATCTACTAGGGGTTCTAGCGTCTTTGAGCTGTATGCTGCGTCCTGGCTACAGGGTCGGGCTACTAGCTCCAGTTTTCAGGCAAAGCCACGTAATATCTGATGTAATATCAAATACTTACGATATTTTTTGGACTTCAGACGGTTTACAAACAACAGCACAAAATTTTTATGATTCAGTAGAAGAGGGTGTTACAAAAATACAATCTTTAGAGTCTCAAAATACTATTTTAAGTAAATGGAAAAATCCAGAACGGGCTTGTAGAAGTATAAAGACAACTAAAGGGTTTGAGTTAGCAGGAACTGTCGATCATGGAATTTTGATTTTAAACGATAAATTGGATTTAATATTTAAAGATTTACAAGATATAACAAAAGAAGATCACGTTGTAATTAAAAAAGGATTCAAGTATTTTGGTAATGATGATTCCATGCCAATCTTTAATGAATTCAAAATTGATTGGAGAACAAAAGATTGTAAAATACCAAGAGAATTAACACCGGATTTGGCATACTGGATGGGGCTAATGATTGGAGATGGGTATGTTGGTATAAATGAAGTAACTGGAAAATACCGTGTTGATTTTGTAAATGAAGATCAAGATTTGCTTGATTCTTTTGAAAGATATTTAATAGAGTATTTTGTTGATGATCCTGAAAATATAGATAGAAGGAATAGAAAAAACAAAACTTGGGAAATTCAATATTTTCGTAAGAAACTTGCTTATTATCTATTAAAATGTGGGTTTACTGTAACAACAGCCTTAGATAAAAAGATACCAGATGTTATTAAGAAGGCATCACAAGAATGTGTAAAAGAATTTTTAATTGGACTTTTAGATACAGACGGGCATGTTTATATTCAACATTATCGTAACGGAGCAGTTCATTGTGAAGTTGCACTCAATACCTCCTCTTTACAATTAGCAAAAGAGGTACAAGCTTGTTTTCTTAATTTTGGTATAATGTCGAATTTAGGTATAAGTAAAAAAGCAGAACATAAATGTTTAATTGGTAGAATTAAAAAGTCAAAATGTGCTGAAGCCTACAAAGTAAGAATAACGGGATTACTAAATTTGAATAAGTTTAGAGATGAAATAGGATTCAGATGTGAAAGAAAGTTTGATAAATTAAATATTTATTTAAAAAGTGTTGAAGGTAGTAAAACGGCTACTGATGGTGTACCATATACTGCGATGGCAGTAAAAGGGTTATTAACGGTGTGTAAAGATTATTTTATTAGTATATCTACGGGTATATTAGACATAGGTAAATTAATACGTAGTTGTAATAGAACACATATTGTAACAGTAAAGAAAATTAAATATAGTATAGAATTAGCAGAAAAATATAACATTTTAACAGAAGATTATTACAAATTAAAAAAAATAATAGATCTAGATTTATCGTTTGTCAAAATGGTAGAATCAAAGTATTTTTTTGCTCCAACAATTGATGTTGAGGTAGAAAACGAATCTTGTTATTGGTCAAATGGTATGATTTCACACAACTCAAAAATGATTTTTGCTGAGGTGGAAAAACTTTATGCCCAATCTTCAATCTTAAGAGAAGCTTGTGACAAACCACCAACTAGAGGTTCAGACGTATGTTATCTTAGATTTAAATCTGTGGGTGGTATGACCCCATCTTATATAGAAGCACTTCCATTGGGAGCAGACGGTAGTAAAATCCGTGGCTCCCGTTTTTATTTAGTATTGATAGATGAATTTGCACAAATGCCGCCTAAAATTATAGATACAGTCTTAATGCCTATGGGTGCTACTTCATTGGCGCCCATGGAACGTGTAAGGCGTTTAGAACAAAAAACACATCTTATTAGTTTAGGACTGGCATCAGAAGATGATTTTGAACAAGAATCAGTTAACAAAATGATTATGACTAGTTCAGGGTTTTATAAATTTAACCATATGTGGAAGCGAATGAAAGACCACTGGCTTCAAGAAGACTTGGCTGAAAAAGAGGGGATTGAAGGTCAATATGCAGTATGGCAAGTGCCTTATTGGGATCTACCAGAAGGGTTTCTCGATCAGAACAATGTTGATGAAGCAAAACGCGTTATGTCGAGTTCAGAATTTAGAATGGAATATGAAGCTGAAATGGTTTCTGATTCAGAAGGGTTTTTTAAAGCATCATTAATAGAGTCTTGTTCTATTGATAGTGGATTTACCATTGAGATGCGTGGTGATCCAAAAGCTCAGTATATAATAGGGGTGGATCCGAATCAGGGGGGTAGAGCTAGTTGTGGTATTGTTATTCTTAGGATTGGAACTGTAAATAAAATAGTTAATGTATTAGAATTGAGGACACAAACAACACAACAATTAACACAGATAATTCAAAATCTATGTGATAAATTAAATGTGATTAGAATTTTTATGGATAAAGGTGGCGGTGGAAAAGCTGTTTGTGATCTTTTAGAAGAAGGATATAATGGTAAAACACCAATTATAGATCGTACAAATGATGATCATCGACACCTTTCTGGGTCACATATTTTAGAACTAATATATTTTAATCCTGCGTGGATTGCAGATGCCAATTTTACGGTTAAATCAATGTTAGAAGACAAAAAGTTGTTATTTCCAGAACCACCAATTGGGTCAACCTTAGATATCGAAGCTGCTAGTTACACAACTGTTACTACACTCAAGTCACAAATGCTTAATATCATAGTTACTCAAACGTCTACTGGAATTTTACATTTTGATACCCCACAAAAAGGACAAAAAAAAGATTTATATTCAGCTTTATTGTTGGCTGCATATGGAGCCAGAGTTGTAGAAAAAGAAATGGAAGGTGAAGGTGATCCTGTATTATTCAACAGTAGTGGATATGTTAGACCACATAATATACAAGGAGCTACTTTTGATCTAATTACATCACAAGGTGGTAATGTTGCGAGAAAGTCCGTGATACATGCAGCTGTTTTGAAGAAAAAATTTAAATAATTAACTAACCTTATAGTTATTAAGGATAGTTAAAAATAGGAGAGGTTTATTATGTCAGAAAAACTAAGTATTTTTAATGCACTGTTTTGGGATTTATGGTTAATGAAACATCTAAGAAATATTGCTTCTGTTAAATATCAATTTATGGTTGCATTCTTTATGTTAATTGTGTATGGGATGTTTAACATTGGTCCTTCTGGTGTTCCATGGATACCGGCTGTTGCCGGTCTTTCTTTTTTAGGTGGTGGTTTTATTGCATTGGCTACATCTCGTATTATCAGTAAAACACGTCTTACAGAAAATGAGGATTTAGATACAGATAAATAGGAATAACGTGAAATTTTTTAACCCTTTTTTCAATATACTATTTAAGGTAATAATCGTAGTGTTTGCAGTTATATTTGCGTGGCATTATGTAACTGCTTATATGGAAACACGTGAAGCAGTCAAAGAGCTTAAAGTTATTTATTTAGAAAACAATGCTGTCAAAATACAACTAGCAGCAAGTAAAGATAAAGTTAAAGAATTAAAGACACTTTTAGAGGCAAAAGATAGTACAATTTTGAAAATCGCCAAAAAGGGAAAGGAACGGATTGATGAAATAGCACGGATAAAAGGACGGCTTAAATCAACTAGAAAATTACAACAGGCTTCTTCTCATGTTTATTTGAAGGGCAAAAAGTTGGATCATCATTTTATTAAGATTTATAATAAAGCAGCTGATGGTGCTGAATTTCCTGTAAGTTGGGCAATGTTTCATCCTAATCAGAATGATCCATCTAAGCTATGGAAAGTAGGAACATTTAATCAAGAATTTTATGTCGATATTATAGAGACAGAAAATCGGGATGGTACTTTTAATAGGTATGTGGAGCTGACAATTGAAAACAGTAAAAATAGTGAAACTAAAGGAAAAGTATTTCCAATAGAAATAGTTGATGTAAAATGGGCTAAAAATCCCATAAAAGATAAGAAGTTTAACTGGAATCCGAGATTATCTATGTGTGGGGTTGCCACGACAGAAAGTTTATACCCTGGTTTGGGATTGAGTTTTTTTAGTTATGGTAAAACTATTGGGGATCTTGATTGGAAATTCTTGTCTATTGGTATAGGTGGAAACAAAGATAAAATTAGTTGTTTTTTTGAACCACTTTCTTGGAATTTTGGTAAAGCGTTACCATTAGTGGAAAATGCGTTTGTTGGTCCAGTTGTTGGTATAAATATTGAAAGTGATATTGAATACGGTGTGGATTTGTCAATCCCGTTTTAATCCGTTAAAAAAATAAGTTCCAGGATATCAATATGTACAAATTTAGGAGGTAAGTTATGTCTATAGATTTTCAAGCCCCGCCATGGTGGAAAAATGGTCCAGACGATTACACCATAAATCGATCAGCGGGTGTAGATTATACAATGGATGATTTGATCGGAAGAGCGGATGCAAAAAAATATACATTAACAACGGATGATCCAGCTACGGTGTCGGGAACAGAAGGTACTATTCTTATATAGTTAACAGTTGTGGAGGTCAGATGGAACAAGAATTGTTAAACAAAGTTACTGCAGATTTAAAAGAAAAGTATCCAGATGTGGGTATTCAATCAATAGAAGTTAATGATAATACAGGTCAGACAACTTTTCTTTTGGAACCTACAAAAAAGAGCTTAGCTTTCATTGATACAAATAAAGGCGGTGGAGTTGTTCCATATGTATATAGAGATAAAGCTGCTGTTATTAATAGAGATTCTGTACAAAGACAGAATCTTGATTTAATATCTAAAAATCCTTTTACAGAAGATCCTAAAGAATCTTTTAAACGGGCTATTAATTATTATTATACAGATCCGTTGGTTGGACCTTCTACAAATATTTTAGCTAATTTAGCCAGAAAAGGTTTTGAAAATGATATAGATGATGCTAATATAAAACAGTTTTATGATACATGGACATTTGATGTTGGTTTTGATGCTTTATTAGATTGGATTTATTTAGATTTTTTTAAGGTAGGACATGTAACTACTTATAAAGTTTTGGCAAAATATGAACCTAGAGTTTCTTATTTATCCCCTATTCCCGGCCAGAAAATTACAAATAAGAAAAAGCAGTCTAAAACTACTACTGGAAAAACTAAGGCAGCAAAAAAAAATATATGGTCAAAAGGACATTTGCCAGTATCATATACGGTACTCAATCCATTATTAGTAAATATAAATGGAAGTTTGCTGTTTGATAAAACTTCTGTGGCATTAACACCCCCTCCAGAATTATCTGAATTACTCAAAAAAAATAGTAGTGAGTTAACAGATGAAGAGAAAGCTTTAATTAAGGCATTACCTTCGGATTTAAAGATTGCCGCGGAAAAAGGTGGAGAATTTAAATTAGATCCTAGACTGGTTGGTCAAATTACTTATAGAAAACAACCGTATGAACGATATGCACGACCAAAAGCACTTAAAGTGTTTGATACTATAGAATATAAAAATGCTTTGAAGCAGGCAGATTTGAGTACTTTGGATGGTATTACAAATTATATATTAAAAATAACAATAGGTAATGACGAATATCCTGTGGTATCCCAAGAAGAATTGGAAGCTGTTTCACAATTATTTAATACACCAAGTAAATCGTTTGATTGTGTATGGAACCATACATTGGAAATAGAAAAAATTGTATCACCTGAAATTGATAAAATTTTAGGACAAGGTAAGTATGAACAGGTTAATGATGATATGACTACTGGATTGGCAATTACCCGTGCTATTATAGATGGTGGAACGGATATAAATACGGCGGAAGTTGATTTATTAGTTAAAGGGTTAATGGAGGAGGTAAATTATGCCAGGAGACAAGTTACAAGGTGGATTTATAGAGAGTATCAACAGATAGCGGAGGCTATGAATTTTGATAGATTTCCTAAAGTGCGGTGGGATGATGGTGTACTTATGGATACTATTTTATATATGAATACATTATCGTCTATGGTGGATAGGCGTATGCTAAGTTACCGAACTTCTTTGGAAAGTCTTGGGTTTGATTATCCAAATGAACTGAAAAATATGGAAGAGGAAGTACCTTTAGTAGAAGCGGGTTTGTTCGGAGTCGTAGGTAGTCCGTGGCAGCAGTCTAAGATGGGTATACAACCGGTACAAAATTCTCCAAAAGGTACTCCATCAAAAGGACGTCCAACGGGACAACCTGCCGGTAAGAAAAAAACTAATGTGAACCCAGCAAAACAACCGGGACAGAAGGCTTCAATAGCAGAAGATGTTACAAATATGACCCCCTCAAATTATTTATCTTTTTTGGACGGGGCTAGAAGTGTTTTATCAGAAGATGACTATATTAATTTTTTAGATTGGGTGAGTAGGGAGAGGTTTAGTGAGTGATAAGATATAATGGACTTGTGTACAAAATAACAAAAGTAGTTAATAGTTAACGAATATAGAACTTATCATAAAAAATTTAAATGTAAAGAGTTGTCTAAATAATAACAACGAGAGGTGCCTTTAATGTATGAAGACGAAAATGGTGATTCTTGGAAGGTTTGGCGTAAACATATAATATTGGAACTTCAGAGAATAAACGATAATTTGGAAAAGTTAGAAGAAAGAAATACTGAGTATGTATTGAAGACATCGGTTGAAATCAGCCGAATTAAAGCTTCGGCTATTGCATATGGTGGGATTGCTGGATTGACAGCTACGTTAGTAATAAGGGAGGTTATAAGTAGGTTATGATTCCATCTTGGATTATATCTATATTTAATACACGTGTTTTTAAAAAAAATGTTTCTTATGAATTAGATAAGAATAAAGAAAGTTTAAATCATTTAATTGAATTAACGAATCAATTAGATAAAATGGAAATGGATATACGCCAGCATAATAGGTTTTTGAGATTGGTTGCAGATAGTTTGGATATTCCGGTATGGGTTAAAGATATCAAGGGTCGGTTCTTGTTTTTGAACACCTCTTGTGCTGAAAAGATTTTGAGAACAACTGTTGATAAAGCATTGAATTTGACAGATTTAGATTTTGAAAACGACGCTCTTGCAAAGGTATGTGTAGAAAGTGATAAACGTGTACAGAGCATTTTAAAGGTTTGTCGTTTTATAGAGTATGCACAATATACAGATTATGCTCTTTGGTTAGATGTTACAAAATCCCCATTGATAATTGATGGAAAATTATTAGGAGTGGTGGGGTCGGCTAAAGACATTACAAAATTTGTTCCAACAGAAATTAAAAATCGTTTTAAAGAATATGGTTTGATGGAAATTGACATTGGTTTGGTGTATAGTACGATTAAAAATGGTGGAAAAAATGAAAATGATTTAAAAAGATTATTAGAAAAGAATAAAATGTGGACCGTGTTATAGATAATAGAAAGATGTAAAAAAATGATATTATCGGTTAAGGGGGTAATGTAAGGTGAATACAAATAATAAAATATATTTAGAGGCTGATATTAAATTAGAGGAGGAAACCCCTGAATTAAAGGAACAGGCTTCTAAGATTATAGAGTTGCCAAGTGAAGCTGATAAACAACCTGACCTGCTTTATTGTTCTGCTGTATTTGTTTCGTCTGGGGAAAATTTAAATCATGCTTATTTTATGGGTTCAGAACTTATAACTGCAGAAGGTACAATAACTAATAAGGCAATGGATGTGGAACATAATGAAAGTAGCGTTGTGGGTCATATTTACAAGAGAGAATTTATGGATCAGGCGGGTAATAAATTGGATTTAAAAGAATTAGCATCGAAAGAAAAAGCTACCCAGGATTCCCAAAAAATGCATATAGCTATAGCATGTGTGTTGTATAAAAATAGATTCCCAAATTTTGTCAAAGAAGTTTCTGAAAAGAAATGGAAAGTGAGTATGGAATGTTATTATGAAGATTATGATGTCAAAGTAGGAGAATTAATCCTGGATAAGAAAGAGGCAGAAATGTTGGGGCTAGCTGCTACTGATTCTAAAATTTTAGGAACTATGACAAAAGTTATCAAAAATGGGGTGGAAATTGCTTCTGGTGCAATCGTTAGAGTCTTACGTGGTATTTGTTTTTCTGGTTGTGGATTTGTTAAAAACCCTGCAAACCCAGCGTCGATAGTATTAGAAACAGCTAATACTAAAGATACAAAGGGCAATGATAATATTATAGTTCTTAATTATGATGAATTACAGACCGTTGATAATAATGTAACCTCTGATACAATAGAGGGTGTTGTTTCAGGTATTGAAAAGGCAAGGGACGGTGCGTTAGATGATACAGTTGGAATATGTGTAAGCTACAAGAGAAGGGTGTATGATAAAGATGAAAATATTGTAGCAAAGGATTGGTGTGCTTTATATGAAAAACCTTGTACATCTTTTTCTAGAGATACTACTGATGTGAACTGTTTGAAAAATAGAGAAGTTTTACAGTTTGCTAAATCGGAGATAGAAAGAAGGTTTAAGAAACTAGTGTATGAGGATAAGGACAGACGTAAGGCGTTGTTATACGATTTACAAGCTGCTTTAAGTGAGGCAGTAAAATCTAAATCACGAAAGGAGGAATAAGATATGTCACAATTAGGTCAAGCCCAAGTGGGCACACTTAAAAGTACCCCCAAACTTACGAGAATTAACGGTGATGATAATGTAAAAGTTATTTATCGTAATTTGGGAAACAATCATGCATATCCATTTGTGTGGGCTACTGAAGCTACAATTAGTGGGTCGGATGAAGTTGTAATAGCCAGTGGAATTAAGTGGCATGGGTATGATTTAGCTAGTTATGCTACTGTTGTGATTACCCCATTAATTACTTCTAGTAATAATTTTCATGTGGATAAAGATACCACGAATAATATTATTAAGATTAAGTCAACTGCTACAGAATCAAATGGTGTAGATTTTGATGTTATGTGGATGCTTGGTGGAGATTTCACGGCGGAAGGTTTATCTTGTAGAGGAAATACTGGGGCAACTCAGAGTTTACCGTAAAATTTAGACGAGATTTTTAAGCCACGAGTTATAAGTAATACTTGTGACTGGGTTTATTTTTACTAGGACAAGGGTTTAGTTTTTTGATTTAAAAATATAATAAATACGATTCAGGTCGGTTAAGTTAAAGAATTACTTGTAGGGTATTAAAAATTTACAAGGAGGAAACTTAACATATGGAAAAAGATGAATTACGGACGCAAGTTCGTGCGATGGTTGATGATCTCTTTAATGAAAAAGAAGAATCAGAAATCCGTAAAAAGACGGAAATGGCTCTTGGAAAGTCTGCAGAAACTATTTCTAATTTAACTTCCACTTTGGAAGATAAAGTTGTTGAAATAGCCGAGTTAGAAACCAAACTGTCGGAAAACGAAGACAGTATTCAGACCCTTGAAAGAGAGTTAGAGGCAACTCATAAGGATCTGGAAACTTCGAAATCTTTGGTGAACGAGAAGGAACAAGTCCTTGAAGATATGCGTAAAGTTAAAGTTGCTGATGAAAGGATGGCTGAATTAGAGGCCGCTGGTGTTGCCCGCGCCGAAAAAGAATTTCAGTTTACAAAGATTAAAGAGATGTCAAATGAGGAATTTACATCTTATAAAGAAGAGTTGGTTTATGTTAGAACAGCTGTTGAAGCTGAGTTAGATAAAACAAACAAAGAGCTTCAGGCTAAAAAGATTGAAACTGAAGAGGAGATTGAGGAGACTAGAAAGGCCAAGGAGCTTCAGGCTAAAAAGACTGAAGAGGAGATTAAAGAGGAAGGTCATACTTCTGAAGAGGGCAAAGAAGATGATTCCACCGGGAAGATCGGAGAAACAGATACAACACCTATTGAAATACCTTTGGGTCAATCTGCTATGGCAGCATTGAATATGGAATATATACCTCATAAAGATCTTATGACTAAATATGCTAAACTCGGTGAGGCTTTGGCTGCTAAATGGAAAAAAGAAGATAAAGAATAATAATGACTAAAGGAGGAAGAAGGATATGTTTATTCCTAGACATCCAGTTGTAGAAGATCAATTTTGCAGCTATGGTGAACAAACTGATACAGAGGCGGCTGGAATCGGAGGCGTCATTGCTTATGCGGGTACTGTTGTGTATTTGGATCCCAATGCTGTCAATGAAGAGGCTATTGTAAAAAAGATGGCTTATAATAGTCCTGCTTTTGAGCCTTTCGGGTTTTTGATGCAGAAGGTAAAAACTGGTTATCATCAAGTACATCCTTCTGGATATTATATGCCTGGTGATTTAGGTTCTAGTGATGTTATTGCTCAGCCGAAATATAGTGCTGCTGGAGCAATTATTGGAACTAAGGCAGCTCCAGCCGGTGTAGCACATCTCGGTATTTGGGATACTGTTCATTATACATGTGAAGGTACTGGTGGAGATGTTAATGGTTATGGTACAGTATTAACTAAAATGGCTCCTGGAATTCCATTATATCCAGCCGCAGATCAGGGTAAGGTTACTAATTTTACCGGTGCTTCTGCTGATGATACGGATTATGATGGTGAAGGGTGCTCCACTGTTGAAGTTGCTAAAGTCGTTAAAGGTGCCAGTATTGCTAAGTGTCAGGCTAATATAGACAATACGACATTGTATCCGATTAGAATTAAGCTTTTGGTATAAAAAAATATACAAAAATTGGATTAAAGCACTTTATAGATGTATATATAAGTAGATATGTAATAACATATACGATAGTGTCTATATTATATGGTAGTGCATCCAATACTATTAATATTAGGAGGAGTTGTTATTATGGAAAGAAAAGAAATGGAATCCTTGTTTGCAGAAACAGCAAAAATACATACGCCTGAAGGTTTAGCTGCGTATCATGCTTTTGCTGCTGCGCTAACAACTCCAATCCTGCAGAAAATTGAACTGGAATCGATTATGAGAAAATTGTTTGCGGTGGAGCGTTTAGCCCCCGGTGCTCAAGCTGTTTATCCGGTCGCAGAGGATTTCGAGATTCCTGTTTGGGTATTACCTGGACTTGGTTATATAGCCCAGAATTTCATTGAGGGTATTGGGGAAGAGGTATTTATTCCTACATTTACCATCGATGCTTCTGCGGATTGGAAAATTAGTTATGCGAGAGATTCTCGTATTGATATTGCACAAAGGGCAGCCGCACGTGCTGCTAAGGATTTGGCCAACTATGAGGAAGAGTGTGGTTGGCGGGTTATATTGCCTGCTGCTACTTCTTCATTTACCGGTAAAGGACTTCTGGGGTCAAGACCGGCTCCAATTTATGAAATTGCACCATCTTCTACTGGTGCTGGCTATCTTTCTAAAGAACTAATCAACAAGATGATGGTTGGTTTTAAAAGGATAGGACGTACATTGACAGATTTGTACGTATCACCAGAAGATGCCGCTGATATAAGAGAGTGGACGGATACAGATATTGATCCGATAACTAGACGCGAGATTTTTCAAGCTTCTGGTATGGGAAGTATTTGGAATGTTAGTTTACATGAGATTCAACATTTAGGTGCGACAGGTCTTTATAATATTAACGGAAGTACTTCAGCTTATGGTAAATTTATTGCCGATTCTGTAACTGAAGAGTATAATGCGTATACTCTTGAAAATCCGAATGTAACAAATGCTGATGGTACTATTGGTACGTTAGGTGAAACGCAAGTATTAGGTTTTGATTTAACTGTTAATGATTCCCTTGTAATGCCTATTCGTAAAGAATTTGAGGCCCATGATGATCCGACTTTGTTAAGGGTCCAGAAGCAAGGGTTTTTTGGATGGGCTGAGTTGGGATTTGCCTGTTTGGACAGTCGAATGTTGGGGTTAGGAGTGGTTGATCGTTCACTTTAATATTTAAATAAGTATAATGATGAAATGATTTAACGCCTTACATTTTCTTTTATACGGAAGGTGTGAGGCGTTTTTGTTTTAAGAACCGAAAGATATATTTATTTTTTGACAAATTATATTTAAGGTACACAAATTAGATAAACAAGGATAAGGTATGAATATCAATAAATTGAAAAGGAGAAGATTTATGAATGGATATATTATGAACACATCTACAGGATGGAAGCATGTAATGAAAAGAACTGTGGGCCCAGGCAAAAAAATATCCCTAAGTGAATTGTATAATCAATATGGTGAAAAGCATGGTATTGAAGAAGGGGATGCTTTTATTGAATGGCTTAAAGATATAAAGTTGAGAAATTCCAAAATATGGAAAATAGTATGTGGAGAAGATCAAAAAGAAACAATTGATGATGTTGTATCAGAAATACAGATACAGCGTGAAAGTAATCAATTGGCCGCTGAAGCAGATGTAATGTTACCAGCCCCGAATAAAATGTCTGTACAAGATATTGTCATGTTATCTTATCGAAAAGGACAAGAGATATTGCCAAAAATCACTGATTTAAAGTTATTGAAATATGCATTTCAAGAAGCTAATCAGTTAGCTGGTAAGGATAGTCTTTGTAACATATTAAGGAAAAGAATTAAGGATTTAGAATTAGGTCGTTGATTGAAAAATATATTTTAGAAAAAATTTTAATATCAATGAAAGAGTTTATGTTAATAAAAATATTCGGTTGTAATATTATATGTTAAGGTGGTACAAGAATGGCAGCAACGGTCACAGCATTATTAACATTAGCATCAAATGCAGATACAGCATCATCTAATGGAACTTGGTTAGGAAATTCAGGTGCTGCTGATACAGAAGTAAAAATTCAAGGTAATGGAAGTTATACATGGCAAGCAACAAAAAGTGCAAGAACATCATGCACATTTACGCCTACCACTAATCTAGATATGAGTGGAACAGATGTTCATCTTTATTGGTGGGCTATGAATGCTGTTGCTGCATTTATGGAACCGTTCCAAGAAGTAGCGGATGCTCCTGGGTATACTTTAAGATTAACAGATAGTGTTGCTGCATACAAAGAATGGAGAATTGCAGGTAATGATACTTGGGGCGGAGAATGGAGATGTTTTATTATAGATGTCAATAGTACTACTGATGTTTATGCAAGTAATGGAACATTAGATTTATCTGATATTGATGTTATTACTTGGTCTGTAGATATATCAAATTCAGGAAATATCCGTATTATTGATAATCAGTGGAATGATGTTGTTAGATTTGGAACTGGTCTTAAAGCGACAGGAACAGATTTTGATATCACAGATATAGCAGCTGTTGATGAAAACTCTTCAAACAAATATGGTGTGTTAGAAAACATTGATGGTGTTATATTTTGTCAGGGAGAACTTCAAATAGGAGATGGTGTTACAACAGCAACATTTAATTCTACTGATGAAGTTCTTATTTATAGAGATAGAAATTCTGATGGATTAGGCCAAGTTAGTGATGGTTTATACAAACTTACATTATCAGGAACAGGTGTAAATGCAGATATATCGGGTTTGGTTGCGAAAGGAGCGGGAACAACTGATACCACAAGATTCGTTTTAGATTGTGATGATACAGATATAACCTTATCATTAGATGCTTCTACATTCATTAAAGCTGACTTTGTTTATTTTGCAACTGGTGATAATATAACAAACTGTTCCTTCAATAATTGTAGACAGATAGACCCAAGTACATCAACATTTTCAAATAATACTATAAGTAATTATACTACAACATCAGGTGGGGCTTTGTTGTTTCCGAGTGATGATAGTAACATATCTAATTTAACATTTACAAATAATTGGGACAGTGTTGAATATGGAGTCGGCAGCGATAGTACAAATCCAACTTTTAATAATTTTCAATTTGATGACGTGGCAGGTAAATATGATGTAAATAATACATCGAATGTTTCTGGAACAATAGGGTTATCAAACAATTCAAATGCTAACTCATATAACCCGACCGGTGATGTAATGTTATTTTCTACGTCAATACAACTAACCATGACTGTGAAAGACGAGTCGGCACAACCAATAGTAGGGGCGTATGTCTACATAGACAACAATGATGAAAGTCCATATATTCTAAATACTACTACAAATGGAGACGGTGTTGCTACTACAGGATATACAGGTAATCCAGTAAATGATAGTATTTGGAGAGTGAGAAAATATGGTTATAAAGCATATAAACAATTGATAGACATTGGGTCAAATAACATTAGTATTCCTATAACTCTTGTTGTAGATCCTCAACAAACATAAAGGAGGTAAAATATGGGTCTGGCAGCTGATTTTACAATTAATTATACTGCAAAAACGGTAACACACACTTCGGGGGCTACTATTTATACAGTCCTATCATTTTTTCAACATTTGGCTTCCACTTTTGCTGCTCAAGCACAAATGGATGACAATTATGCTTTTGTTTCAGATACCCCGACAGTGTATCGCTGGGTAAATAGTTGGGCTTTTGGCTCAGCAGCTAATGATATAAAATTTTTAAAAGGCGGTTCTGTTGAAAGTGCCGATGGAAATGATTTGTGGTCCAATCTTTATTCAATTGGTGCACAAGAATCAGGAACCCAACTTTATATCATTCAAAATGATACAGAATTAACTAATTGGTGGAGTACTGAAAATATTGATATTTTAGTCCAAGTTAAATCAGGCGGTGCTTGGATTCAATCTGATAATACTGCGGGTGTAGCTACTAATGGTGGTATCTGGGTATATGCGAGGGAATGGGGTGATAAATTTGACCACAACTTTGTTGATTTGTCCGGTGGTGGTAGAAACCCTGTTGGTATCAACACATCAGGTGATTTAGATAATGTTACAGCAGAAGTAACAGTCGCAGGATATAGCGATGTTAATATTACTTTTGGTGCAACTCAAAAAGATTTAAATAATGGAGATGGATTACAGCCTTATGATTGTATTGTTAATGGGGCAGGAAGATCTGTAGCACAGGTTTATGAAAGATTGAAATATGTATGTAGATATGGTGAAACCACTATTCAATTGAATAGTGATGATGGTCAAGAATATCGTTCAGCGTCGGAAGGAACTTATACAGATGTCAAAACAGCACCATTTGGAACATTTGCTGGTGGAACTATTTACGGTGCGAGAGGAATTTGGGTTGAGAATTGTTTAACTTCTGATTTTTCATTAATAGACTCAGATGGTGATGTTCAAAATCCACCTAATTATCAAAAAGTAAATGCTAATCATACTACACTTTCAGGATGCCAAGTTTTCGTAGCAGAAATTAGTGCTGGTAATATTATTAAAGACCAATATAATATTACTTCTGCAGATAGTAACTCAATTACCATTAGTGGATCTATTGATATTAATAAAGTACCTCAATCAGGTAGTTTAAGAGTTGGCGATACTACTTATATTTATACAACTATTAGTGGTAGTGCATTTCAAACAGTTTCTCCAAATCCATCAGCGGAGACTGGAACTTTATATGTTCCTTTATTAGATGTGTTAGCGGATACTTCTCAAGAATTGAGTGATAATATTATTTATGATGCTAACATAGATGTTAGAACTGTTGTCAGAAAGTATGGGTTCAAAGAATATACAGCCGATACTTCATTTGGGTCTACTGGTCTAACGTTTACGCCGATTTTGGCCACTGATCCTCAGGCAACATAGGAGCAAAACTAATAGGTATATTTAGAGGAGGGTATTGTGGGTTTAGAAAATAAGGATGAAAAGTATATTGGTGAGATTTTATCTGGGCAAGGATGGGTTGAATTGAGAGGTGTTTTTACTATAGGTGAGCTAGAAGAACTTATGGAGAAAATAAATTCTAATTATAAGGCGGTAAATAATAGCAAGAGAGAGGATTAGTCTATGAGTATTGTTAATTATTTATCGGTAGACTTCGATGTTTCTCCGAGAATTATTTGGATAGATACTAATGTATCTACCTCAATTAGTGTACAGAACTTAATTGACACTTGTTCCCATTTATCTGCTTCTGTTGCTAATATGGATGATGCTATATTATTAGAATCGTCAGGTAAAGAGTATTTAACAGAAGATGGTTCGGTTAAAGTAGGTTTAACTGTAACTCTTAATAATGTTAAAATTGGATTTCAATCTTTAGGCGGTCCCGACTGGATTTTATGTAGTATTGAAGGTGGAAATGTTGTAGCTGTTGAAGACATATATACTAGTCCGAGAGTATATACTGATGTAATACATCCGACCGCATATATATCAATAGAAAGAGTATCATCTTCGTCTGCTACTTTATCAGAGTTAACAGCTATTCAGTATGCATCTTTTGGTGGTGGTATCACAGTAGATATTATTAACGGTGTGTCAGGCATAAAATTTCCTATTGGAACAATTGAACAGCCTGTAAACAATATCCCTGATGCTGTGCTTATAGCCAATGGTAGAGGGCTTAATAAGATATTTATAATAGGTGATATAACATTTTCAACAGGGGATGATCTAGATGATTTTTCTGTTTTTGGTGAAAGTCCTATTAAGTCTTTAATTACTATTGAATCTGCTGCTCTTGTGGCAGGAACAGAATTTTCGGATGCACAGATAATTGGAGTGTTAGATGGAAACAACACTATTAAAAATTGTAAGGTTGGAAATCTCATATATGTAGAAGGTTATATACAAGAATGTTTGTTAGAGGCAGGAACAATTGTTCTCGGAGGTTCTACAAGATGTGATTTTCTTAACTGTTGGAGTGGTTCATCAGGTGTTACTCCTGTGATAGATATGGGAGGGAGCGGAAGAGCTTTAGGAATGAGGGCTTATTCTGGTGGAGTGAAGATAATAAATAAAAATGGGAATGAAAAGGTTGCTATAGATTTAATTTCAGGTTATCTTATTTTGGATGCTACAGTGACAGCAGGAGAAATTACAGCCAGAGGAGTGGGGAATTTAACAGACAATAGTACCGGGACTGTTATTGTTAATGATGGTCTTTTATCTCAGGAGTGTATAGCAGATAGTGTTTGGAATAAAGATTTATCAAACTACACTTCAGGTGCAGCTAAAATGCAGCAAGCACAAATGTTCGGGAAAGAAGTAGTTATTGATGCCAATATCGGAGTGGCTGGGACGGATTTTCCCACAGGCACTCGTTCTCAGCCGGTCAATAATCTTACAGATGCTCTGGCTATTTGCGCTGAAAGAGGACTGCTCAGAATAATGACCCGTACATCTCTAACAGTCGAGGCTGGGCATAATGTTGATGAAATATCTTTTGCAACTCATGGCATTATGGGTACCCAAATAATATTCCAAGAAGGGTGTTCTGCCAACAAAGTAACAATAAGATATGCGAGTGTTTCAGGCGTCATTACGCTTGGAGATATGATGTTGATAGAATCATGTCAGGTTGGCAACTTGGCAAACTTTACAGGAATTCTAAATCTTGTATCCTTCTCAGAAGGCTGTGAGATTTCTGTTGGATCATGGGCAAATATGATTGACTGTTATTGTGGGGGAGAGCCTACGAATGAACCCGAAATCAACATTGGCACTTCAGCTTTAAGCATTACTTGTTATTGTGGTAACTTAAAACTTACCAACAAAACAGGGGGCAACAGAACAATTGCAAGCTTTAGATCTGGAAGTGTGTCGATTGCTTCCTCCTGCATAGCGGGTAAAATACAAATTTTAGGCACAGGCCAATTAGAAAAGGATGAGTCTGGTCCTGGATGCCAAGTGGATGTTGATGCTGCCTTAACGAATGAATTTATAGCAGATCATGTTTGGGACGAGTCTATGAGTAATCATACTGTATCAGGGACAACTGGTAAGGCAATAAATGATACAATTGAAAATGTACTTGATATTAATACTACCATTTTGCGAAATCTTGGTTTGAGTCAGGAAAATTATTATTTGGATCAAAC
>JAGLZA010000329.1 GCA_023131835.1 Caldifarciminota bacterium | reverse complement strand
TCTCCAACTAACCTTCTCAACTGGATGGTTCTTCCCCGGAAACTTTGAGTGATGACTGTTACTTCCCATAACTGCTTCCCATTGAGCCTGTGTTACCTCATATTTTCCTATGTAAAAAGGCTGAGTTATTGTCACTTTGTGGGGAGGCCAATCATGTTCATCTCGTCGACCACGCTCATCCATTGGTGCGCCCATTGTGAAAGTTCCTGGCTGGATTAATATCATTTCCAGTTTTTTAGCATCTTTTGGTAGCCCCGGGAGTTGAATGATAATTGTCTGAATCTCATTATTTATTGATTTTTTGTCTTCCGACTGAGAGACTTTTTTCTGATTATAAATTTCGTTTTTAATCTTCTCTTTTTCACTACCAATAGCAATAAATGAGATGAATAAAAATGCACAAATCATCATTATAAACTTCTTATACACTAACACTTTTGTTCCCTTCATTGGCTTTTCTCCTTTCCATTTAAGATATTTTAATTAAGGGCCATATTATGATATTAGACATTTCTTTAATTTTATCAATTGTTTTGAGGTTGTCATTTCATTAAGAAAAACGAAGAATACTGTATAAATGTTCCTTTTTTTTGAGGTGGTGTATAAAATATTTCCTTGTTTTTTTGTTTAAATATAACCAATAGGGACGGTGCTTGTCATCTTGTCATTGTGAATGGACTTCATCTTCGATCTTTTTTCTGGCTTTTTTATAGAGGAAGAGGGCAAGACATGTCTTGTCCCTACATTTTTCGGAGGGGTGTATGGGTAAATCAAACAAAAATCTTCTCTGTGTCCTTTGTGTCTTTGTGGTAAATATTAAGACCAATAGGGACGGTGCTTGACACTGTGACATTATGACCCTACCTCGGATGATTGCAGTTTTGGACTCACGGCTGAAGACTCACCAGGAAATCTGAAACAAATCCCCTAACCCTTGCGTCAAACAGGAAAAAGGAGGAAACGAAATGAGACTAAATAAAAGGTTTTCACAATTCAAGAAGTACTACAATCCATCAATAGACATCATAAATATAAGATAAATAGATCAGGGTGAGCTAACCAAAAGGGGCAGGAAAATTCCTGCCCCTTTTTCTTTTTTTGCCCCACCAGCCCTAAATATATATTTTTAATAATAGTTATTTATGTTTTTCAGCCTTCCCCACATTTCCCTAATTATGAAGCACATAGACATCAAGGGGGATTCCCCATTAAATATGAAAGCCTTGGAATAACTATTGCTGCTAGGATGCCTAAAAGTACTAATCCTACTATCCATAGTCCCAAAAGAGCTAACCCCAGATAAGTCCAAATTGTCTGGATACTCTTGAAATGTTCAACACTATCCCATTTTTTCTTTCTCCATGCCCATTCATTACCTTTAGCTCCAATAACAAATATCATAATTATACCAATAAAAGGAACAAGGCATAGCAAAGCAATATATACTTCATTTGCAAGCCCCCAAATCCAGTTAAAAAGAAAGGCTCCCCAGTTCCATTGCTTAATTTCATCTGGAACAATTGCTGATTCCCCTTTACCAGAAGTATTTTTCATAATCATCTCTATTTTACATGGGATTTGGGTTTGATGTTTGAAATTTTGGCGTCTTCTCTTGCTGATCTTTGCTTTGCTTCTGCGCTGTAGGGTCGGTGCTTGACATTTTGACAATTTGTCTCGTAATTATATGCAATTTTGGATAGCTTATTCATAATCGACATTCCATTATTTCTTACAAACAATCATAAAGTGTTCACTAATACCAATTACATTTGGATAGGTACAAGTTTTTAAGTGCGTCTCCCACCAAACCTTCCATGCCTTTGGATTGTTCTTGAAAAGCCTATTAGTCTCTTTTGGGTGACTTGAAGATAATCCTTCAAGACCCACCATTTCGATAATCCGGACTTTCCTTTTTTCGAATGACTCTCTTAATTCTTCGGGCAGGTAAAAATGACAGGGCGCAAAACCATAACCACCGTGGTAATCACCTTTGTCTCTATATCCCCTGAAGAGTTTCTTATTTTCCATCTCTTGCGGAAAGTGAACTAACGCAGTTACTAAAAGTGCCAGCCTCCCAATTACAGATACAAAAATTGGAGCGTTTCCTTTCGCAACTCTAAGTAACTCATCAATCGCTTTTTCTCTCTGCTTTCTGTTTACGATATGAGATAATGCACCACCCAAACAAATTACAGCATCAAATTTGTGGTTCTCGAAGATGGAAAGTTCATTAATGGAACCTTGTAATATTTGTTTAACTTTATCTTGAATTTTCGCTTTTTTAATTCGGTTCTTTGCAATCTTTAGTAACTCAGGTGTTAAATCAAGCAGGACAACATCGTATCCCAATTTTGCCAATTCAATTGTGTATCTTCCTGGTCCGCCTCCGGCATCTAATATAAGGCCGTTTTTAGGTAGATATTTTTTGAGGAAATGCATAGTTGTATCAAACTCTAACTGATGATAAGGATCTCTGATGAGTCTTCTCCATTCTTTTACGCCTTGTTCAGAATAGTATTCTTTAACTAACTTTTTTGCCATAATTAGTAATTAGTGTTTTGTACCCCAGATTCATTACTTCCACCATTCCCTAATAATTTCTTCGACATAAAGAACACGAATGCCCTTTTTTTGAAGTTCTCGTTCAATGTAGTATTTATGGTCAATTCCAACAGCAATAAGGATTCTATCGTCAGGATGTGACTTCACTATTCGGATTATATTTTGGACCATACGATTATTTCTCTCCTCTTCGAACTCAACAATAAATTTATATTCGGGATGCTGGGACAGGATATGATACTTGAAATCACTTTTGGCTGCCCATATATCAGTGGTATATCTGGAATTAATCTCTTTAAAATCCTTCGCCTTAAAGTAGTCATTTAGAAGAGAAAACATTCCTCCTATTAATTCAATTTCAGGTATAAGAGTAGAGTCAGTGAAAGCTTTTTGTTGTAATTTCTTCCATTTCTCACCTTTTTCTCTATCCCACCAATCAATACCAAATATGGGGATTTTATCCTTTCGAGCAAAAGGAACCATAAACTTTTGAAAATCAAATGGCATTCCTATATCACTACCATCATCTATATACTTTTGTTCTGTTTCAACGCAAAGTATATCAGGTTTTAAGTGTTGATAGATTTCGCACATTCTTTCATATGTATATAGTTGAGCATTTTTATGAGATTGATGTATTCCTCCGATAACGAAAACTTCTCCGATAGGTTTGGGTTTAGAACATGATGATGTTATTAACATTATGCCTAATAGACCTCCGATGCAGTAATTTATTCTCTTTTGTATTATCATTACAAACTCTCCTTTCATATATTCAAGATGACATCTAACGTCTTCTATCCTTTCCTACAACGACAAATCAAAAAATATGCAATTATTCTTGCATCAGCAAGTCCTGGAAATTTCTTCACAGTCTCTTCGTCAGGATACGGCTCATCAAACTCTTCCAGGATGAAACCGTTTTTAATTAATATATTCAACCAACTGCTTAGGGTTCGCGTAAATCTTGGTACTTTGAACTTGTTAAATTTATCCTTCAGTTCTTGAGGTGCAGAACCGAAAATCCATTCATCGATTTCCCCATTCAATTTCTTGAAATAATCGCCACAGGCTAAAGCTGTTCTTTCTCCTTTTTCATCATAAAACCATTCCCACTTTGGGGTAGCAAAACAGGGATGGCTTATCGAAAACTGGAAGAAGCCTTTCTTCTTCAAAGCCCTGTATGCTTCGCCAATCGCTTTATCATGATTCGGCATATCCATCAGGCTCATTGTAGCAACACAGAAATCAAAAGTTTCATCTTTAAAGGGAAGATTTAGACCACTTCCCAAACCATAACTAATATACAAGGGATGCTCATTCTCTTTTTGCCGGGCACTGGAAATAAACTTTTCGGAAATATCGACACCTATCATAATAGCACCCTTTTCAGCAATCTTGCGGGTATTGTAACCTTCACCGCAACCAAGATCTAATCCCTTCAACCCTTTTACATCTCCAAGCATTTTTAAAAATGCAGGAGTATTAATATGATCCCGGTATATATCATATCCTTTACGAGACAGAATAGTCCATGCTTCTGCATTTTCATCCCAACACTGCCTTAGATTGTGATCCTTCACAACTTCGTTAACCTATGCTAAAGATAGGAGTCAGGTGAGGGATTAAACCTGATCTACTCCTCACGTAATTTTCTTCCCAACCTCCAGTGTATTATGAAGAGGGGTATAATTACAACAAAACATATGAGCATGTTAATCAGGTTCTGCATACCGCTGCGCTTTTCACCCATTATAGCGATCTCTCTTTTGTCCTGCCATCGTATCCTGAGTTCCTCATCTGTCAATACTGGTGAACCTTCGGTCTTCTCCCAGTCAGTTTTGAAACTCTGGAATGTAGCAATTTGTTCCCACTCCCATTGCTGCATGGTAAACTCAGGCGAGGCAATCTTTACTACCCCGTATATTCCTACACATAGATAGATTATACCAGTAGCCACACATATTACACACACCACATAACTGTATATCTGTTTGGCGAATTCTTTCTTCATACTCCCTCCTTTTTAATAAACACTTAATGCGATGAGAGTCGCTGCTTGATCGGCATTACATGAGGGTCGGTGCTTGACATTTTGACATTTTTAACCTATTCCTTTTTCATTCTTTTTAACGCCCTCTTGTAAAGTTTCCCAAGTGATGAGTACTTAAGGGATTGAAATACTGGAGTCTTTACAATCTCTGAATAGGTTAATCCACCCTCATCCTTCAACAATACCAGCAATTCTCCCCGTAATTGTTTGCCTTTATGAGTATTTAGTGATATCTTATTTAATTTTATTCCCTTTTCTTCTTCAAATTCTTTTATTATCTCTTCAAACGATCTGAATCTATAATCACCCAATCTCATATTTCGTGATTTGGTCCGCTTCCTTCTCCGATCAAACCTCTTTATTGATTCTTTAATAAATACATCCTCACCAAGAATATCTCCGATTCTCGTCTTTCTTATTGGTAAATCTTTTTGCTTCCACTCATTCAAGAGTTTATACATCTCCTCCTCTGAGTTGAACATCCCTTCTAAGAATTTATTATCAACAAAAGGAGAATCTTCTTCCGAATAATATTCCCCAATACTGGACCATCTATATCCCCTGGGAGCGCTTACTATTCCTTTTCGGACAGGATTTAGTAATACATAGATAATCACCATTCTCATATATGTATCTTCCTGTATTAATGTAGACTTAAATCGACCCTGGAATACATGCCCCCTTCCACCTTTTTTCTTCCTGTAATACATACCATATTGTCCGTTTAATTGCTTCATAAATGCTGATAACTTCCCGGATGAGTTCTGAACGATTAGATGAAAATGGTTTGGCATTATGCAATAGGCAAGAATACGCATCTTCAATTTATTCGACTTTTCTTTCATACTTTCTAAAAAATAAACAATAGCATTCTCATCAAAAAAGATGTCCTTTCCTTCTATACCCTTGTTCATGACATGATGGTAAGCTCCATTGAATGTGATCCTTGCCCTTCTCATATTATCACTATAATGAAAAATGTCAAAATGTCAAGCACCGACCCTATCCGCTTTGGATCATGGTCCTTAAATTTCTTTAAACCATTCCTCTATTATGCTTCTCGGATATTCGGGATTATGCCACAGGACTAAGGGTCCATCCTTTAAGAACTTCCTTTCATCAAACTCAAAATCCTGATACTGTCTCACATACTTGATATCTCCGCAACCTTGCACAACGCAGTCAACTGATCTGGTAGGACAATCCTTTCTAAAACATATATGCCCCAGATAGGTTTTGTCCTCTTTGAGAAGTATAACATCAAGGTAATAATGGTACCTTCCGTAGGTCTTGCGGTAAATTTTAGAGAGTCTATCTATATTATCGGTATCATTCTTAACAAATACAGTAAGGTCTATATCCGCACCAACTTTCTTTCCTCTCCTTATTGAACCGAGAAGACCCAACTCAATAACATAGTCGATCTGGCTTACTTTCTCAACAAAACTTTTAATTCCTTCCTTTATCTCCTGTTCCTTCTTGCTTATCCTTTCTTCAACAGTCGGCGTTTTATATCTCTCTTTCCACTCTATCCTCTCACTCTCAAGCCATTCTATCGCCTCTTCTTTTACCCTCTTACTCTTATAGTCAAAACACCTAATCTCCTCCTCCGGGTCGCCGGCTATAACATTCTGAAACCTCCGGAAGGCTCCTTTCCCCTGGATAGCAATCTGTAATTTCTCCCTCAGATTTTCGTCCTTTACTTGTTTTATAAACTCCTCCATATAACTATATGCTTCATCGGATGAGATCGTCGGAATCTCTCTGAATCTGTCTGGTTCATAATCTATCGCTTCAAAAATCTCCTCCCGCTCAGATTGCTCATCGTAGTCAGTTACAAATATCATCTCACCTGTTTTTAGGTCTAGCCAGTATTCAATCTCAGTATTGTTGTCCTCCATTGCATCACAAACCTCGTCAATATTTACGGATTTTCGTTTGAAGGCCATTTCCACCTCCTTATCTTTCTAAATATATTTTACATCAATAATCGCAAAAAACAAGCACTATACCTGAATGACGGTTATCTCGTTAGCACATAATTAAAAATTGTCAAAATGTCAAGCACCGACCCCATCCGGCTGTTGCTTCTCCTCGAGCCATTTCTCCACACCGATTTCTTTCATCCTGAACAGGTTTTTTCTTGCTTCCTGGTAGCCCTTTTTGTGAAATGCGTTAAGCATCTGACAGGGAAAGTCCGGACATTCGATACATACATAAATATGATGTCTTTTAGCACATTTTCTTATTTTGCAGGTCTTGCCACCCTCCTGCCATTCGACCCCCCATATCTTAGAAAAATCTCCCCAACAACCATCACAATGGACATAAGAGGATTCGATATTATGATCCCTTGCTATTTCTTCTTTTAGTTTCTGGTTATTGTTTATAAAAGCAAGGTATACACCACATTCACCGCAATATAATCCACAAGCACCAATAAATCTGCAATCATTTTCTTCCATCTTATTGCCAGTCACTACGAATTATTCTTACCTTCTGGTTAATGTGGTTTTAAGGACGCCACTTTTTGTAAATGAATTTCGTAGCCTTCTTTGACTTTTTCTGCTTGCTCTAAAACCCAATTCTCAAATCCTATTTCCTTAAATCTCTTATATCTATCCATCGTGTCAGGGTCTGCATAATCCTTGAATTTAGCGCATGGAAACTCTTCACACTCAAAACAGATACGTAATTCCTTTTCAACACAGCATTTCCTTACCTCACACCAGGGCGGACCCCCACCCTGTTGACACCCCGGACATTTTGCATTATCGATGAACCATTCTAATCCCTTCACAAATTGCTTGAAATCGAACACTTCTTCAGAACGAAATTCGAATCCGTAAAGTCCTGCAAATTCCTTCATCTGTCTGGCTGTTTCAACAATTAGTCCATTATACTGTCCACACCCACTACAATAATCCCCACATGGTGCAACTAAGTCATATTTCTCTATTTTCTCACCCATCTTTTGCCTCCTTTACTGTCTAATATCCTTATTTTACCTACCGGGATGTAACCCGTTGCCTATGAGTGCGATAGAAAACCAACCTGCCTTGCAACCATCTACACCAACAATGAGCATTTGCCCCTCCGGTAATTAGTTTCAAAACCCCTATTTTGCAGACCGTGTGAACCCTTAAATATTTTATAATATAATCATACGAAAGGAATCAATAATTGCAAGAGGCATAGAGGTCAAGGCATGCGTTGTGGAACAAGAGAGATTACCTGAAAGGACAAGGTATACCTTATCCCTACAATCAGAGCGCGAGACTTGTAGAGGCAATTTACAT
>JAGLZA010000328.1 GCA_023131835.1 Caldifarciminota bacterium | reverse complement strand
GATATATACCATACAATTAAAATCAGGAAATAATCTGCTAATATCAAATATCACTGATTTATTTCTTCACATTTAATGGTTATGCGATATAGCCCCGAAAGAAAAGTAGGTGGTTTATGGAAGCGGTTATTGAAGCGATTCAGTCTGGAAACATTCAATTGCTAATTTGGGTGGTTTTAATTGTTGTATTTTCCGCAATCATTCAGTTCTTCGCTAACTATTATCTTGGTGAGCGCCTTAAAGCAGACATCAAATCCTCCACTGACCAACGTCTTGAGAGATTTCGCTCCGAACTCAGGGTCATAGGTCGAGCGCGTGATAAGAAACAGGACGTTTTAATCGAGATGATCGATATTATCGGTGAGGCCCAGGTCGCAATTACGCAGCTCATTCGTGCCAATCAACAAGGTCCCGGCACTCTCAACGCTGCTTGGCAAACTGCATACGCCCGAATGTCTCAATTGGCAGATTTTAATGCCAAATACTGTTCACCTTACATGGATAAATACAAGACAAAGGTTGACGACGTTTTCAAATGCTTCGATGAAATTACTCACGAACTTGAACGCGCCAAAGCTGCTGGTGAGATCAAATACAACATATCATTTGATCATTTTTTAATGATTTCAAACGAACTAAAGGAGACAATGTACTCAGACTGCATTGAACTGGCAGACCACAGCAATGGGGCCTAGGCAAAACTCCTGGAGCACTCAAAGGTGAAAAAATACACGATCAGTGATCTAAAGGGCCATGCAAAGTCGCTTGGCGGAAAATGTTTATCCGAACAATACAAGAATAATAAAACAAAGTATCTGTGGCAATGCAAGGAAGGGCATCAATGGTCAGCAAATTGGAGTAACGTACATAATCATCACCAGTGGTGTCCTCAATGTGCTCGCCGTTCATACACCATCGAGGATCTTCGACAACATGCGATCAATAAAGGAGGATCGTGTCTATCTCGGGAATACACACATATGGGAGCCCTTTACGAATGGTCATGTGAACAAGGGCACGTCTGGCAGACGTCGTGGGAAAGTATTCGCTATACACCTAACAAAAAAGGATCGTGGTGTCCTTATTGCAGAAGGCGGAGTTTCAAGTTAAAGGATTTGATTGACTATGCGGTGTCCCATGAAGGCATGTGTCTTTCACTTGAGTACAGCAATGCCAATCACAAATATAAATGGATGTGTAAACGTGGCCATAAATGGAGCGCCTCGTGGGCCCAAATGATCTCTAAAGAAACTTGGTGTTCAGAATGCGCACGACCTTCCTACGAATTAAGCGACCTGCAAAAGCTGGCAGCCGATCGTGGTGGCGCCTGCCTTTCCGAGTCCTATTCCGGAAGTCACCATAAATATTTATGGGAATGCGAAGCCGGGCACCAATGGGAGGCAACTTGGTCTAGCGTCAATACGAGTAAAACATGGTGTGGCGAATGTGCTCGGAAAGACTTGATTAAAAAGAACCGAAAGTGGAACGAGAAGACGTTGAGGATAGAAGCGGCAAAATACAAAACAAGAGGGCAGCTTGAGCGTGGTTCACATGGTGCGTATAAAGCAGCTTGGCGCTTGGGTATTCTGGATCTCCTGTTTGAGGGTCATAGTAACAAAGGGTATGTAAACACACCTCCAAGGTCTTGGACAAGATCGAAAATATTGGAAATAGCGAAAAAGTACAAAAGGCGATCTGAGTTCCAGGAGAAGGCACTTCCAGCGTACACAGTAGCACGCAAGAATGGGTGGCTTGATGATGTTTGCTCGCACATGGAAACGACTGGTAATCTGATCCTACGCCAAATATATGCGATTGTGTCAGAGGATTTGAAAAGAGTGTATGTAGGCTTGTCTTTTGATCCCCACGCAAGATACCAAGAGCACAAGGTTCGAGGGCGGCAATACGTTAAAGACATCATCAATGTGCGGCATGAACTGGTTATATTGACGGGATTATTGCAAGTGGATGAGGCCGCAGTCAAAGAGAGTGAATTCATCGAAAATTATCGCGAGGCTGGATACGATGTAGTAAACAGCATTGCGGGAGGCGGATTGGGGTCGACGCCGTACAAGTGGACGAAAGAAACAGTGACAGCCGAAGCACAAAAATATGTTACTCGCACTGAATTTCAGGGGCATGCAGCTGGTGCTTACAATGTTGCTTCACGGAGCGGTTGGATGGATGAAATCTTCCGCAATCATGAGAACAATGGCTATTCTCAGATCAGAGGGCCAGAGCGCAAATGGAATTGGGAGACAGTCTCCAAGCTTGCGAAGAACTGCAAAAAACGAGTAGATCTAAAGAGAAAGTCATCGAGTGCCTATGCTGCTGCACGCAAGAACGGATGGCTCGATGAGTTTTTCCCTAACGACGATCTCAATTAAGTTTCATTGTCGTGCATATACGTGCGTCCATTGGTTCAATCATGCAGCTAAAAACAGAGGTCTATCCTCGATTACTTCTTCCGGTGAATGTCGTAACAAGAAAACGTTTAGGGAACGGTAAAGTCATTGACATCAAGTCAAAACGATAGAATGCATAACCATGCTCTTCCAGCGGAGCGCAAAAAGCCTCGCCCGCTGAAGAGCCTCGGGGGCTTCCGCGGGGCTTCCGGGACGCCCTTTACATTTACAGTTTCGCAATTATGATTTTTTTGCGCGTTAAGGCAAAAAGTCGTTGTGCTATTGGGCGGTAAGAGAC
>JAGLZA010000327.1 GCA_023131835.1 Caldifarciminota bacterium | reverse complement strand
GGGTCAGGTCTTCACAGACTGTTGATAAACTCATTTTTATTAAACTAACCCATAATAATAATGGCAAAAATTCAATCTGAAGAGCATTTTGATAGCTCGAAACACCATTTTAAACCAGTAAGTGGTATAACCACTGGGAATAACCACTCCTTGAGCAACCTTTTTGGCTCTTGGCTTACCCCTATGAAGCAATTTCACCATCTTTTTAATGTTTTGTGCCGTAGCAGTGAGTAAAAATTGTTCCTCTACATTCCATAATCGCCTGAATTTGGCTACCCGAAGTCCCATGTATTCTTTGGCTTCACCAAATAACCCTTCAATTAGTTTACGCATCCTTTGAGAAATACGATAAAAGGGTGTTTTTGTTTGTACCCTTGCCTGTTTAAGATAATTCTCATATATGTGATGACTTAAAGACCGAGCACGATCTCTAGTGCACTTTCCCTTTAGTGGACAAACCTTACAATCTTTAATACTTGCACGCCAAACGAATTGCCGGCTCTTTTTGTGTATTCCTAAATATTTAAGTCTCTTGCCTTGAGGACATATAAATTCATTATGCTCAGCATCAAAGCTAAATTTGGTTATGGGGAAAATTCCTTTATCATTTTGACTCCGTGTATCCATAATGGGAACATGAGGAGTAATACCTTCTTTGATCATATGATACACAAATTCTCCTGTGGCATAACCTTTATCCGCACCTAAAGTTTGAGGTTTAATTTTAAACTTCCATTTGCTTTGTTTTATCATTTCAACGGCTGCCCTTGTTTCTCCACCTCTATCCGGTCTTTCGGCTTTAACACCAATGATAATTTGATGCTTGTTGTCCATAAGATAATTAACTCCATGGGCAAGTTTTGCCCCACCTTTACCCTTCCTCGCAAGTCTTGCATCTGGATCTGTCTTAGAACGATGAGTCTTATTGCTTATTTTTTCTCCTTTACGCTTGAAATCATCATCGGGTTCCCAGGGCTCTTCTACTGGATTTTCTTGTTCTACCTTTTTTATGTAATCTTTGGGCTTCATCTCCATTATCACTGGCTCCATGCTTTTCATAGAGGCATTGGCTTTTACTAAACTACCATCAGTAGTCAAATGCTCACCACTGACTAAGCTATAACTTATACATTGTCTTACAATCTCATCAAAAATCTCCTGAAAAACCCCACTCTCTTTGAATCTTCCGTGGCGATTTTTGGAAAAAGTAGAATGGTCAGGAATTTCTTCATTCATATCTAAACTTACAAACCACCTATATCCAATATGCATCTTGACTTCTTCACATAACTTTCTCTCTGAAGTAATATCGTAAAGATATCCAATGAGAAGCATGCGGATGAGTATTTCAGGGTCAATGGATGGTCTACCTGTTTCGCTATAGAGATGTTTTACTTTCTTACGGATGAAAGAAAAATCGACATATTTATTGATCAGTCTTAAAATATGGTTTTTGGGAATCATATTTGCCATATTGAAGTAGTAAAATAACGGTTCTTGTGGATTTCTTTTCCCTAACATAAAGGCTTTCTCCTTGATATGAGATTGTGTAATTATACCATTTTTTTACTAAAAATATAAGATTTATCTATAAAATAGGTCACTTTTTCAACAGCCTG
>JAGLZA010000326.1 GCA_023131835.1 Caldifarciminota bacterium | reverse complement strand
TAGATATGAAATTATCTAACAGGGCGCGAAACTTGTAGAGGCAATTCATGAATTGTCACTACTCCATTTTAATCAGTGTGAATCTGTGCCGAAAAAAGGGTTCGTGGAGTTCGTAGGGTTCATGGGGTTCATTAAGTTTGTCAGTTTCGTTCCTAATTAACTATTCGACTATTTAACTAATTCCTTTTGTTTTCTTGCATTCTATACGAGGAATTTTAAATGAACCGTGCAGAAACCGTGGCAATAAACTGGAATGGGGGGAGAGAGGATTAATAAGTTACAACTAATCTATTGTTTTCTCAGGTTACAGGTTTCGTGCAACAAGAGATTCATCCAGAAATCAATGAACCCCCTGTGGTAATTAAAGGATATTATCTTATCAAGTTTATCCTGAATTAGTGGGTCTTTGCCCACCCTTTTGAATACTATATCAATCATCGTGGAAGGTATGTTAGAAGTTACATTTCTTAGAATCATTCCTGCTTTCAGTTCCTTTTCCATTCCCTTCCTCCAGAGTTCTTCATATTCAAAGAGCCTATTTGCGCTAAAATCATTCGCCTTAACCGCTTTGCTTAAAACCTGATGAGCGATCTTAACCCCTATAAGACCATAATGTATTCCACCACCAGTGGTTGTCTTAACCTGCCCTGCTGCTTCACCAACTGCAATTACATTCTCCCCTGCTATCTTCCTTGCTCCACCATAAGCAATTGGCTTCTCTTTTATCTGTTCTTTAGGAATATTGACACTCTCTTCAAACTGGTCAATAAATGAACAAAAATGAGTGCGATCATATTTCTCCGATACCATACCTATTCTGGTTTTATTATTCAACGGTATCACCCATCCATAGGAACCCTTGGAAGGACTATTCAAAATATATAATTCAATAGGACCCTCTTTCTTCTTATCATTATCAAACTCTACCCTTCCTCCCCCAAAAAACCTTTTTGGTGGCATAAGGCCAGCTTTTTTGTGTAGAGTAGAGGTAGAACCGGTGGCGATTATCACACATTTTCCGCCCACCATCCTTTGCCCCCCATTTTCTTGATATTTAACCTTAACCTTCTTCCCATCCCTGTACAGATCTATCACAGTATTTCCGAGAAAAGGTTCTACTCCTTCACTGATTGCTCTGGAAAAGAGAATTCTATCAAGGGTTTCTCTGTCGGCCACATAAGCAAATGGTTCATCCCTTGAATAACGAAATTCTATCTTTGAAGGCGAATAGACCGAAATATCAGAAATCTTAGAAATTATGGCATCCTCAGGAAGTCCATATTCGCGATAAGGTTCTTCTCCAATAATCCCACTACAGATAACATCCTTCCCAACCTCCTCTTTACTCTCAAAGAGTGCCACGGAATAATTATCACTGGCAAGGAGTTCTGAAAGATAGGAACCTATAGGTCCTGCACCGATAACTACAAAATCAAAATCCATAATATTATTATATAAAATGAGATTTATTTCGCAAGGGGTACCCCCCTACCTTCTACTTTCCCTTCATCCATAAATACCAATCAATAAACAGGATGAAAAAGAAAAAACTCAAGAATAGCCAGTTGTGCCGGAGGTTTATATATATTATTTCACTTTTATGCCTGAAGGCTCTGGAATCAAAATCCGAAGGATCAAAATCCTCCATCCATCTTCCACCTCCACTGATACTTGCTATCGCATTCAGCATTGTTGTATCAAGTTCCATTCTATCCCTTTCTCTTTTAACAACTTCAAGAGAGCCTACAACGGTGGAGGACGGAAAGGCTATCTCAAAACGATGAACTCCTTCATCGGGGGGTGGAATTATTATAGTATCCCCGGTAACTGGAATGTATTTTTTATTCCATATAAAGGAATCAGGTTTAATTGGACCACTTATAATCATAACCTCTTCACCTTCGAGCAAACGGTCCGGATAGGATATAGTTAATTGGTCAGGACTGAGATATCTCATTAAGGTTTGCATTACCTCCCAGAAGAAATCCTTGTGATATACCCCTTTTCCAACCAATCTCAACCTCCAGGGATCAAGACAGGTAAACTGAACCACCCTTCCCTTACCATAATTCATTGTATAGGCAACAATTTCTCCCATCAAGGTAACCTCTCCTGCACCCCTTCGGATTCCAGTAGGTTTTAAGGAATAACGAATGGGTAATTCCGTTGAAGATAATGTAACCTGTGGAGCGATTAGAGGCAAGAAATCAGCGGATAACAGGGAGGAATTCACGATTATTGTTGTTCCACCATTTTTTATGTAGGTATCCAATTTTCTCTCTATCCCTTCTTCAGGATTGATTAGACATATAATGTCATAGGCAGAAAAGGAATGCATCTTTTTATCCCTTTTCCAGATACCTTTAACCCTGCAACCTTTATCCTCAAAATATCGGTAAAGGAATTTATAATTCCAATCAAGTCTCCCTGAATAGATTAGAACCTTAGTTCTTTCACTCACATAAAGATTCCTATAGGTTCTTGCGATAGTTTTATCCTTTGAGATAAGACTGAACTCAAAGTTGTGTAGACCCACATCGAGAAATAAAGAGAATTCAACCACCCCCTCTCCCCGAACCTCCCTCTCCTTTTCCATCTCTCCTGATAATACCCTTATTATCGAAGGTGATGGACCAAGATAGTGAACCTTAAAAACCGCAGAATCGCCCTCTTCTATATTCGAGGGGCCAAATACTGATATAAAACCAGCTGTTTCTGGTCTCTGGTCAGGATAGAAAACATAAACGGGAACATCAATCTCTGCTGCTGCACCAATGGGACTCTTTCCCCTGGTATTGGCGCCATCGGAATATAGAAGAATAAAACTCGTGTTTTCATAGCGTTCTTTAGCAAGGAGTAGGCCTTCTCCTATTGCAGTTCCCGGTTCATTGATTGAAAACTCCATTCTCTTAAGCGGTAAAGAACTGCCTATTTTAGGAAGTGATAAATTTCTCATCGATTCTGAACGATCGACAAGGAGCACCCCAAAGGGTGAGACCTTTTTAGTCCAATCAAACTCCGGATGAAAAATAAGTAACAGGATAAGTCCTACAATAATCCATTGAGTTGGGCGAAGTTTCACTTAACCACCTCAGCCTCAGGGAATAACCGAACAAGAAGACTACATAAAGATGGGGTTGCAGAAGATATAAAACCATCCATTAGATATCGTTCCCATACCATTTGTAACTGAACATAATCCGGATATTGTAGATCCTCCATCCACTCTTTAAATTTCTTATCATTAATACCTAAGAGAGTCAGTAGAACCAACATACTGGCTCTTCTAATGAGCTGGCCTTCCATCCAATTGTACACCTGATTACTCGCTCTCTTCATCTCCTCTGGTGTGGGAGTTGTAAAGAGGGATTCAATATTGTCACCTGGTATATGAACAAGAAAGGGTGATGGAGCAGTCTCAGGAGCAAAATCAATCGGAAATCCTCTATTGCCAATAATCTGTAAGCATACTAAAAAGGGAAGAAAAACCTTTTCGTAGGACTGAGGTGATATATTCATAATGATGTTTGCATCACCACAATAGATATGTTTACCTTGCAGGGGCTCTAAAGCATAATAGTTATGAATATTTGGAATAATAGAATCCGGAATATTAGAGAATAGCTCAGCAATATATTGCTCATCCACTCTACCTGTGATACCCACCGTAATATTGACCACCGGAGATGCATTTCCTCCAAAATCCATAAAAACCAGCTTGAGTAGATCCATCTTAGAGTGATTTTTTTTCAGATAAAAAAGGCTATCCTTAGAGAGCAGGTCTAAAAAACGAATAAGAATCGGAAGGGAATCTGCATTCTTCAGATAGAGATAATTATATCCTCTTTCTTTGAAAAGCTTTGTAGCGGTTGGATATAGCACAGTTCCATGTCTAATTTCCAATCCTACCGAGATCCGTGGTGCAGAATAATTATCCTCCTTAATTATCCTGATACCTGAAGGTAATAAGGTCTCTGATATACAAAAAAAGAGAAGAATTATTCCCATTCAATAGTTGAAGGAGGCTTGGAACTCACATCATATACAACCCTGTTCACCCCTTCTACCTTATTCATTATACTTGATGCTATCTGCTCCAGGTCCTCTTTTTTAAAATAATACCAATCAGCGGTCATACCATCCTCACTCTCTACGGCACGAAGTCCTATTAGATTTCCATAGGTCCGCACATCCCCTATAACACCAACGGTCTTCACCGGAATAAAGACAGCAAAGGCCTGCCAGATATTGTCATAAAGCCCCAATTCCTTGAGCATTTCCATATAAATATAATCCGCTTCTCTTAATATTTCCAACCTCTCTTTAGTAACCTCGCCGAGGATTCTAACTGCGAGTCCAGGTCCCGGGAATGGATGCCTTTTATAAATCCTCTCTGGAATCCTGAGAGCATTTGCTATCTCCCTCACCTCATCCTTAAAGAACGCTTTCAGTGGCTCCACCAACCCAAGATTCATATCTTTGGGGAGTGCTCCTACATTATGATGTGTCTTTATGAGGTGTGAGGGTCCAACATCAGAAACACTCTCAATCCTGTCAGGATAGAGTGTTCCCTGAATTAAATATTCTGCATCTAATTCAGATGCTTCTTCTTCAAATACCCTTATAAACTCTCTGCCTATTATCATTCTCTTTTGCTCCGGGTCAATCACGCCTTTTAAGGAATTAAGGAAACGTTTCTCTGCATCAATAACCATTACATCAAGTTTCAATTCTTCGCCTATCCCTTTTATTTCCCGAACCTCTCCTTTCCTCATAAGTCCTGTATCCACAAATATTGGCGTAAATTTATCTTTAAGAACTCCCTTTACAAGAACTGAACATACCGTAGAATCCACCCCTCCGCTGTAGGCTAAGACGGCACGATGATTACCGCAGGTAGAAATAATCTCATCCCGAGCAATCTCAACAAAGGACGAAGCCTTCCAATCTCCCTTCACCTTGCAGATTGAATAAAGAAAATTCTCGAGCATCCTTTTCCCCTCTACCGTGTGGCTAACCTCCGGATGGAATTGAAGTCCATAGATATTGTTAAACCTTACTGCAGCAAATGGTGAATTACTGGTTCTGCCTATTACCTTGAAGGACGGAGGACAGATAGTCAACCTGTCACCGTGACTCATCCAGACGGTCGTTGGACTATTTATCCCAACAAAGAGAGGGTCATCCAGTGGTTCAAAGTCCATTCTTCCATATTCCCTTGCCTCAGAACGAGCAATACTTCCACCAAAGAGTTTTCCTATTAATTGTAAACCATAACAGATTCCAATGATGGGCATATTAAGATTAAATATCTCCCGGTCAGGCAATGGAGCATCATCCTGATAAACACTAAAAGGACCTCCTGATAAAATTAGACCCTTTGAATCCGATATTTCATCCGGTGAAACATTATAGGGAAAAACAACAGAATATACTCCTAATTCTCTCAATCTTCTTGCAATTATATGTGTATATTGAGAACCGAAATCTAAAATTGCTATTTTGTCAATCATGTTCTCCGCGTAATCGTCGTACAGCAGCTTTTTTATCATTAGAAGAGAATATAAATGAGGCAGAAATAATAATATTGGCTCCCGCTTCTATAACACTATCAACGGTCTTATCATTTATACCTCCGTCTACTGCGATATTTAGTTGGGGTGCAATCCTTCGAAGTTCCTTTATCTTATCAGTAACATCGGGTATAAACTCCTGGGCTGCAAAACCAGGATGAACACTCATCACTAAAATAAAATCAATCTTATTTATGTAAGGGATCACCCCATCTACACTTGTTTCAGGATTTATCACCAATCCAGCTTCTACATCATTCTTATGCAGTGTTTCAATGATAGAAACAGGATTCCCCTCGGATTCAAGATGAAAACCTATTGCATTACAACCTGCCCGAATAAACTCTTTAATATATTTAGACGGATGAGTAATCATCAAATGAGCATTCAGCGGAAGGTGCGTGAGTTTCCTTATTGCTCTTACTATAACAGGTCCAAAGGTTATATTGGGAACAAAGTGCCCATCCATCACATCCAGATGGATTTGATCTGCTCCCGCATCTTCAAGACTCCTTATCTCTTCACGAAGGCAGGAAAAATCAGCGGAAAGGATAGAGGGAGCGACCAGGATATTCTTATTCATTTCTTTTTTTAATAGCAAATGTAACTGTTCCACCACCAGTCCAATGGAATGGATCAAGACACTGTATGTATGCCACCTCTGAATCGCCCAGCCCTAAATCCTTCGGTTTTATTCCATTAGAGAGTGCGTTATAATAGGGCATCAGAGATGCAAGGGAATGCATACATAAAGGCTTATCGTTCATAAGTTTATAACCACCTTTGAGAATAAAACTATCTCCAACCTTATAGACCGGACAAATCCCTTTTATATCGATTACTTCTATTATTAATTCCATCTCTACATATTAGAATCATCCTCAAATATGTCAAGTCGGAGATTGTCACACACCACCTTTTTTTAGCCACGGTTTTTGAGAAAAATGTTCTAATCCTCCCCCATCCACTCCCTTATGCCATGGTTCCTGCACGGTTTATTTGAAATTCCTCGCAAAGGGCGCAAAGGAATAGAAAGATCGCAAAGAGAATTCTTTCTGTAGTGGCAAGATATATCTTTAACTATTTAACTATTTAACTATTTAACCATTCAACTACTTTCCTTTGTGTCCTTTGTGTCTCTGTGGTGAACATTCTTCAATCTTCAATTGGAGCGAAGCGACTACCTCTGTGTCCTCTAAAACACAAAAATTAAAGGGGAGTGGTTGGGCTCTTTCGTTCTCAGTGCCCTCTGTGGCTAAAAAAGGGGGGGTGATTTTATTTCTCCTCTGTGTCCTCTAAAACACATAAAATTAAAGGGGAGTGGTGGGCTCTTTCGTTCTCTGTGCCCTCTGTGGCTAAAAAAGGGGGGGTAGGAAGTTCTTTTAGACCTTGACAAATAAGGTTCCATAATGATATTGCTCTTATAATAAACAAAAAAACCAAAGGGAGGTATCAATGGCAAATGCTTTCTTTATGATTGAGAAACCAGTTAATGAATCTGTATATCCTTACACTCCTAACAGTGAAGAAAAAAGAAAAATAAAGGAGAAGATCAAAGAACTCAAAGAAAAGGAACTTGAGATTCCTCTTATTATAGGTGGAGAAGAAGTCAGGACAGGTAATATGGGAGACTGCATCATCCCTCATGAACATAGTAAAAAACTGGGACACTACCATAAGGCAGGAAAAGAAGAAATAGAAAAAGCAATAAATGCAGCACTCAAGGCAAGAAAGGCATGGGCTGAGATGCCATGGGAACATCGTGCCTCTATCTTCAAAAGAGCAGCAGAACTCCTTTCCGAAGAATGGAGGAGCACCTTAAATGCTGCTTGTATGCTATGTCAGAGTAAAACCGTATTCCAGGCAGAGATCGACGCGGCCTGTGAATTAATAGATTTCTTCCGTTTCAATACATACTATATGGCCGAGATATATAAAGACCAGCCTTCCTCAAGTAGCTCGATATACAACAGAATGGAATATAGACCTCTTGAGGGATTCGTATTCGCCATAACTCCTTTTAACTTTGCATCCATAGCAGGTAATCTTCCTTCGGCTCCTGCAATAATGGGAAATGTAGCTCTATGGAAACCTGCATCATCCGCTGTATATACAGCCTACTGGATAATGAAATTATTCCAGGAGGCAGGACTCCCCGATGGAGTCATAAATTTCATCCCTGGCTCAGGCAGTCAGGTTGGAGAACCTGTCTTAACAAATCCCAACCTTGCAGGTGTGCATTTTACCGGGTCGACCAATACATTTCAGTGGATGTGGAAAGCGATCGGAGAGAACATAAAGAACTACAAGACCTATCCCAGAATAGTTGGAGAAACAGGGGGTAAGGACTTTGTCTTTGTTCATCCAAGCGCCAATAGAGAAATACTTCTTACTGCGTTAATAAGGGGAGCTTTTGAGTACCAGGGACAGAAATGTTCTGCTGCCTCAAGGGCATATATCCCTGATAGTATCTGGAATGACGGATTCAATGAAGCATTAATCAAAACCACAAACAACCTTACAATGGGGTCTCCGGAAGACTTCCGTAACTTCATGGCAGCAGTGATAGATAAGCCAGCATTCACATCAATAACATCTTATATAGATGAAGCAAAGGAATCCCCTGACGCTGAGATAATAGCTGGTGGCGAGTATGATGATTCAAAAGGATATTTTATAAGACCCACCATTATCCTTGCAAGGGACCCGGAGTTCAAAACAATAAAAGAGGAGATATTTGGGCCGGTCCTTACGATATATGTATATCCGGATCATAAATACGAAGAGACACTGCAACTTTGCGATAAAACATCTCCGTATGCTTTAACCGGTGCCATATTTGCTCAAGATAGGAAAGCCGTCATAAAAGCAGAAAAGACTCTTGTTCATGCTGCCGGCAATTTTTATATAAACGATAAACCCACCGGAGCAGTAGTAGGACAACAGCCCTTTGGTGGAAGTCGTGCATCCGGAACCAATGACAAAGCAGGAAGTAAATTAAACCTTATAAGATGGACAACCCCAAGAACAATCAAGGAAAACCTCGACCCTCCTGTGGATTATCGTTATCCCTTTATGATGGAAAAATGAAGAAGGTTACAGTTGGCATCTTAGGCGAAAAAAAGAATTTAGATTGCAATATAGAACTTACAATAAAGGATTCCGGTGGAATTGAAATCGATCTTAAATCCAGGGTTGAAGCCTTCTATGGTGATTCCATCCGCAAACTTATTCATACAGAACTATCCTTCTTTGGAATAAAAAATGTCAGGATTACGGTCGAAGACTACGGAGCATTACCTTTTGTTATTCAGGCAAGGATTGAAACAGCCATAAAGAGAGCTATCCCGGATATAAATAAAGAATTCCTACCTGAATTTTCTGATAAATGTCTCTATGGAAGTTCTCGCGATAGATTCCGACGTTCACGATTGTATCTCCCGGGAAACTTCCCCAAATTTATGATAAATGCAGGTATACATAATCCCGACGGGATTATTCTGGATTTAGAGGATTCCGTTGCTCCTTCTGAAAAGGATGCTGCACGTGCCCTTATTCGAAATGCCTTGCGGGTTGTCAATTTCTACAGTGCAGAACGGATGGTAAGGATAAATCAACTACCTATGGGACTTCTTGACCTCGAATGGGTAATACCACATAATACGCATCTAATACTCATACCCAAATGTGAATCAGCAGATACCGTCAAGCAGGTAGATGAAAAGATAAAGGAAACAAAGAATGATGTATTCTTGATGCCTATAGTGGAGAGTGCATTAGGAGTAATCAACTCATACGAAATTGCTAAAGCTTCATCCAACGTGGTTGCCCTTGCTATTGGTCTTGAGGATTACACCGCTGATATTGGAACACCGCGAACAAAAGAAGGCAAAGAGAGTTTTCTTGCCCGTTCTATGGTTGTAAATGCTGCACACGCCGCAGGTGTGCAACCTATCGATACGGTCTTCTCTGATGTTGATGACGCAGAAGGATTACGAGAGAGTATCCTTGAAGCAAAATCCCTTGGCTTTGTTGGAAAGGGGTGCATCCATCCTCGCCAGATCAGGATAATACACGAAGCATTTGCACCAACAGAGGAAGAGATAGAGAAGGCAAAGAGGATAGTCAATGCTTTCTTACAAGCAAAAGAAAAGAATCTCTCTGTGGTATCCCTTGGTAGTAAGATGATAGATCCTCCTGTTGTAAAAAGGGCAGAAAAGATAGTTGAACTCGCTATAAAGACAGGAAAGTTAGATGAGGGTTGGAGGAATAATGAGTGAAGAATACAATCTAAAAGAAAACTCTGCAGGTAGATTGGTGCCTACAATAATAAACGGAGAAGATGCCATCCCCTTCCAGGGAGTGGAAAAATATAAACCGAACCACAATAAGGCTGCTCCTCCAATTGCAACCTGCGCGGATTATCCTGCAGATGGAAATAAACTAATAAAAGATCTAAAAACAGCCCTGTTGGAAACAGGCATCAAAGACGGTATGACTATATCCACCCATCACCATTTCAGGAATGGGGATTATGTTGCAAATGCCATCTTTGACGCAGCGGCCGAGATAGGTGTAAAGAACCTCCGTTGGTTCCCTTCTGCATCCTTTCCCTGCCATGAACCAATAATTGACCATCTAAAATCAGGCGTTGTCCATCATATTGAGGGCAGTTTGAATGGGCCCCTCGGTGAGTTTGCATCAAGGGGGAAAATGAAAGGAATGGGAGTTTTGCGCTCCCACGGTGGAAGATATCAGGCCGTTCAGGATGGTGAGGTTCATATAGATATTGCAGTTATTGCTGCTCCCTGTGCCGACCCTTTTGGAAATGCCAATGGGCTCTATGGAGAATCTGCCTGCGGTCTGCTCGGTTTTGCCCTGGCTGATTCTCAGTATGCGGATAAGGTTATTATTGTAACGGATCATCTTATAGATTTTCCCTGTTATCCCTGGCAGATTCAGGGTAACTATGTGGATTATGTTGTTGTGATGGATAAGGTGGGTGACCCTGAGAAGATTATATCAGGAACAACGAGAATAACAAAGAGTCCTGATCGTCAACTTATAGCACATCTGGCAGCCCGATTTTTGAGGGATTCAGGCATAATGAAGGATGGTTTTTCCTTTCAGGCAGGGGCAGGCGGAACATCCTTAGCCTTTATTGATCATCTGTCCGGTTATATGAGAGAAGCGGATGTTAAGGCAAGGTTTGTGCGGGGAGGGAGTAACGAATTCCTTGTGAATATGCTAAAAGATGGGCTGACCGATTACATATTAGATGGACAGACCTTTGATCTGAAAGGTGTTGAATCTATGAGAGACCATCCTAATCATGCTGATACCAGCCCATTTACCAGTTATAACTATCATGGAAAGGGGATATTTGCAACAATGGTGGATGCAGCAATCCTCGGTGCAACAGAGGTGGATGTCAATTTCAACGCAAATGTGGTTACACATTCTGATGGAATGTTACTCCATGGAATCGGGGGCTGGCAAAATACATTATTTTCCAGATGCACCATCCTTACTGTTCCTACATTCAGAAACAGGATTCCTATACTTGTAGATGAGGTTACAACCATGGTAGGACCCGGAGAACTCATAGATGTAGTAGTAACAGAAAGGGGTATAGCAATAAACCCAAACAGGAAAGACCTCATTGACTCGGTAAAGGGCTCTGATCTTCCTATCCGTTCCATTGAAGAATTACGGAAAGAAACAGAAGAGATATGTGGGGGTAAGCCTGCGAAACCAAAACTGGGCGATAGGGTAATCGCTGCAATCAAATGGGTAGATGGAACGGTGATTGACGCTGTCAGGCAGGTATTGGATTAATCTAAAGAACCCATCCCCAAACCTAAGAATTTAACCGCAAGATAAACGCAGATCTTTACCACAAAGACACAAAGGACACAAAGAAGATTAGTTAAATAGTTGAATGGTTAAATAGTAGGGGCGAATTGCATTCGCCCTTTTGTGGGAGCGACATCCCTGTCGCGATAATGGAGTAGCGCAAACAAGTTGCGCGCCTTGAATGTAGGGACAAGATACATCTTGTCCTTTTGCAGGAAGAACATCCCTGTCCCAATAGGAATAAACCCCACCGCTACCTTCTCACCTTTGTACATTGTCTTTCACAAATTTCAGCACAATTCTCTTGACAATCCTTATTATATCGTATATAGTATAGAATATTGAAACATTGAACAAAGGAGGTTTTAGATATGCAAGTAAAGGGGACGGCAGTTTGTGTTTTACCTAAATTTATAATTGAATATTTCGGGAAAAACGAATTACAGGAATGGCTGGACTCCTTAACTCCTGTAGCGCAGGATGTATTTAATTCCCATATACTGGCGAGCAAATGGTTTTCGCTAAATGAGATACTCGTCGAACCAACAAAAAAAGCATTGGATTTATTCTATAATGGTGATATAAAGGGCGCCCTGGAGATAGGCAGGTTTAGTGCTGATTATGGATTGAAAGGGGTTTATAAAGCCTTTGTAAGGATAGCCACACCCCAGGCCTTAATGACACGTTCATCTCACATTATGAGCAGTTATTATAAACCCAGCACAATGGAACCGGTAAGTATGGAAAAACACGGAGGTGTACTTCATATAACCGAATTTCCAGAACCGAGTAAAATCGTTGAGTATCGGATATTAGGTTGGATAGAAAGGGCATTAGAGATTTGTGGATGCAAAGATATAAAACTTGAGATTACAAAATCCCTGGTGAATCAGGACCCTTATACTGAATTTGTGGGGAGTTGGAAGTAAAGCCCCCCCAACCCCTTTATTTCACCACAAAGACACCCCGATACGGTCGATTCCTCCCTACGGGGCAGGCAAAGGACACAGAGAAATTAATGTGTTGGTC
>JAGLZA010000325.1 GCA_023131835.1 Caldifarciminota bacterium | reverse complement strand
CATCAATTTTGCCCAGGTGGTAGGGTTTACCTCATTTATTGCTGGATTAGCATGAGCCCTTACCATCAGATAGAGATAGGTAGAAACCCCTATGATTATCAGAGCAACCGATATACCTATCAGTTTCGGGTCCTTTAAGACCTTCCAGTTCGACATTATGATAAATACAAGAATACCAGGAATCAACAGTAAGGGAAGTAGATGAATCCCAAAACACAGGAATACTAAATATACTAACAGAAGAAGATGATTGCCATCGCCCTCATATTTCCTGTTGTCATCCCAGTGGAGAATAAGCCACAGACATATCGCAAGGATTAGAAAGGATGTAGCATATACCTCTGCCTCCACCGATGAATCCCATACGCTGTAGGCAAAACCAGCACCTATGGCAGAGAATATCGATATTAGATGGGTGCTTAAGGGAATCTCTTTGCCCCGGTTCTCCCTGAAACGACGTATCACCTTGAGGATAAGGAGATATAAAAACCCACCTGCTATGGCTGTTGAAAATGCAGAAAGGAAATTTATTCGTTTTGCCACTTCATTAAAGGGGAAAAGGATGTCGAATATCCTTCCGATAAGGATAAAGAAGGGTGTGCCCGGCGGATGAGGGACCCCAAGTATATGGGAACAGGCAATGAATTCTCCACAATCCCAGAGGGATACTGTTGGAGCAATGGTATATAGATATACACCGAGAAGGACAACAAATACCGAAAAGAAGCCTACAATCTTACGCTTATCAAAATCCATTTATCTCTCCTATTTATCAGGATTGGGGATTATACAGAGGAAGGAGAAATCCTCGTCAGAGGGATTCTTGAACTGATGTTCTTCATCAGGTTCTACGAATGCACTCATCTGTTCTGTTAGTTCGTTCTCTTTGCCTTCTCCATCAATAATAACTCCTCGACCTGCCATACCCTTAACTATATGAGGGTGGGAATGTATATGCCTTGGTGTATGTCCGCCTGGCTTTATAGTAAAGTAACGCATAATAATATCATTGGAACCTTCTTCCATACCAATAAGGATTCTCATTAATACCTTATCTGCTCCTTCCATCTCAATCTTTTTCTCTGTTACCTCTTTATCCTTATGTGTTATCATTATTCCTCCTTTCGATTTTTCTCTCTCTAATATATTGGCAATCTGTGATAAAGCAAGAGGGATTTTTGTTATCCCACAACCCTCTTATTTTACCACAACCACACGAAGGACACAAAGCCCCTCACCACCCCCCCTGGTTTTGTAATTAAAGAAAGAGAGCCCACCATCACCCCACCCTTATTTTACCACAGAGACACAGAGTGTATTAGTTGATTTGTTAATTAGGTAATTAGGTAAAAAATAAAACTAAATCCCAATCCCTGAATCCAAAATCCTAAATTAATCTACAGGGATATGTCGCTTCGCTCCAATTGAGAATTAGTTAAATAGTTGAATAGTCAAATAGTTAAATAGTTAAATAGTAGGGGCGAGTTGCATTCGCCCTCTTGTGGGAGCGATTTCCAACTTACGATTATGGAGTAGCGAAACTTGTTTCGCTCTCTGTAGGGGCAAGACATGTCTTGCCCTCTGTAGGAGCGGTTTTAAAAACCGCGATATGTGGGAGAGCCCTTCCGGGCTCGATTTGAGTTTGAAAATCGTGGGCAGACAGGCGTTCTCTGTGTGCTCTGTGTCTCTGTGGCATTTTTAGGGGGGGTGGAACCCTTGACATTCTCTTGTATTCTATTAAAATATTATTATAGATTTAATTTATTCAAAGGATTCATTTGGTATTAAATCTTTAAAAGGAGGGGGTTGTTATGCGAAAGTATTTAGCGTTAGTGTGTCTTATGGTTGTGGTGGATTTGTGGGCATCAGAGGGGGTCTTACTTGAACTCAAGCCATCTATCGATGGAAGGGTCAGTGAATATCGGGTTGTTAAAGATTTACCGTCGAAACCAGAATCGAGTATTTTGCAGAAAGGTTCACGAGATATCAACGATGCAAACTATTGTATTCAGTATGATTCTGAGAACTGGACATACTATTGTCCACGTCCCTGTGAAGACTCGATGGTTGTCCGATTCGTCCCTCCAGAAAGATGTTCTCTTGTTGCTTTCACCTGGATTGGGTATAATGATGCCACCGGTGCAACGGGTCAACCTGTAGGTGTTTTTGCTGCTATGGCTAATCCTTCGGAAGATTACAGCACCTACCCCGGAGTAAACGAGTATCATACAGCTCCTCTTGTCCACCCTCTTGGGAATATCCTGTGGAGTGGAATAACTTCTGCTCCTGGTAATATGGTTTGGGATACTGTGAATATTGATCCAGGGGTTTATGTAGGCGATAGCACCTTTTTCTGTGGTTACAGTGGTATAAACCCAACTGATACTATAGCCTGCCTTGCTGAATCATGGATTCCTATGCCTGCTGTGATTGATGTACACTCTTACCAATTCAATGGAGATGCTTTTGCAGTGGATTCCGGGGCCTGGTTCTGCTATTATTACACTGGTGATGATGAGGCTTTACAATTTGGAATAAGGGCTTATATACGTACTATCCCTATTTTTTACATCGTAAGAGCCGAAGAACTCCCTTATTCCTATAATACAGCTGCACGAACAGTCAATATATATGGTAAGTACTTTCTCGTTGGTATTGAAGAGATGACCCTTCACTATTCGGTAAATGGAGGACCAGAGGATACATTGGTGTCAACTACTCCTATAGAAGGCGACAGCACAGAAGGTATATGGCAGCTGAATATACCTGGAGTTAGTGTAGGTGATACTGTAGACTACTATGTTGTTGGAAAGACTTATAATGCTTTATATGATACAACTCCTACATATACCTACACAATCTTAGCAGGAACCCCAGGGCACTTCCTGTATGTGGATAATGATAATCATACTTATGATCCACTTCCATCTCAATATGGAGAAATTATGGATGTTTGGGATTATGATGTGTATGGTGCACCTGACTCATCGGTCCTTTGCTTCTACACAACTGGAAATGATACACAAATGACAGTTGTCTGGAGAGATTGGGGATGCACTGCATTAGGTCGGGGTGCAAACTATGGCCTTGGTGGTGATGGAATCCTCCATCCTGATTCTGCCTGGATAAAATTACTACTTGATAATGGTGGTCATTTCTGGTTGTCTGATGAGGACCAGGGTTATGGTCTCGGTATCTGCCCGAACTATGGTCAGCAGAGTGTCCCTGAAGGACACTGGGTAAGAGAATACCTTGGAATCCAGGGGATGTACGATGATAATCCAACACTCGCTGGAAAAGGAACAATTCTCTATGGTGATCCGTCTGATCCTGTTATCGGTGATCTATTCGGTGGTATTGGATACCAGACATCGGGTCAGATCTATATTGCGCCTTATGCTCCTATAACCGGGAGCCTCAACTATGCCTATGTAGGGAATTATGACTCTCTGCAGCCTGGTGCTGTTGTCAATATGTTTGATGCTGATGATCTTGTCGTATCCTATAGATATGAAGGTCCAGGCGTTAGCTATAAGGTCTATAATGACTTCTGGCCATTTGATTATATCTGTAATCCTGCCGATTCACTTGAGATAGATTCAATTGCCGTAGATTCACTGGTGGAGGATGTGCTTACCTGGTTTGGGATACGATGGGTTGGTATTAGTGATAGAACACTGGAGCCAGGGAAGGTTGTAGAACTCCTGCCGTTGAATCCGGTAATAAGGGATGCAATGATTCGATTCTCCTTACCGATGAAGATGATGGTTTCCCTTTCCATCTATGATAACACCGGTAGACTTATCAAGAACCTTGTCAATGGAACGAAGAATGCAGGTCTTAACACGGTTCGCTGGAATGGAAAAGACTCCGAAGGCAACTCTGTTGCCAATGGTGTCTATTTCTATCGCCTGAGTGCCAGTGGTAAGCATCTGTCCGATAAGATGGTGGTGGTTAGATAAATAATTCTTCAGGGGGGCGACTCACCGAGTCGCCCCTACAAAGATGAGACGAGGCAATGCCTCGTCTCTACATTTTTCATAACAATAAATATTTCTTTGCACTGGTACAGATAATACAGATAACCACTGATAAAAAATAAATTAAGAAAATCAGTGTCTTTTTGAGGGAAGGGGAGGGGATTCTTTAAATCAGTTTAATCAGTGGAAATCAGTGTCAAAAAATAGGGGGTGAGATGTGGAAAAAAGAAGGGTGGGGGAGACCTCCCCAATGGCTTGACTTCAGGTGTGTGGTCATTATAATAATCAAGGAGGTGAAAAATGTTTTTTCTTTTACTTTTGCTAAACTTAAATAATTATGAAACAAGGGTTGATACAATAAGGTTCGAACTGAACCCCGGAGAGATTATCTCACTTGAGAAAACCCTAAATATAAACGATGTTGATTCCTTTGGTTTGCCCCTATGGTTAGGTAGAGATTTTAAAGAGAAATTAGACGAACTTGAACGAATGCCTGTTGTTTTGCCCGGGGTATCCCAGATAGGTATTCGAATGTTGAATGATAGTGAATTTGAGTATATCTATCTTAAGGATTCATCCCTCTTCTCTCTTAAAGGGAGTGAGAAAAAACTCATAGCGCGGGATGTTCAATCATTTAACCTGATAAAAAATAAGATAGTATATTCCGATTGCCTGGGAAATGTATTCAACCAGAAAGGAGATAAAATAGGGTCTTTTTCTCCTCCTGTGTGGATAGGAGGAGGGGATGAGATCGGAATAAGGGATGGGAATGGATATCTATATACCCATTCAGGGTTTCCTTTTAAGGGATTCAAACGGTTGAGAGAAGAAGAAGGGATTCCGTTTACACTTAAAGGGATAAAATTCTTCTTTGAAGATGGGAAATGCACTCCTCTGGGTGGTTCGATACTGATTTCTACCATCCCTGTTGTATCCTCAATAAGAAACAAAGAGTTGGATATAGCCTGGTGCGATGACAATGGTAGGATCTGGTGGATTCCATGGAATGGGAATGGCTGGGATTTGATTGATACTAATTATCCTGAAACCTCCTTCCCTTCTGCTAAGATTGCACCATCCTTGTTCTTCTTTTCCCCTGATTCATTCATTGCAATCCCATCTACAGGAGAGATACTTGTTTTTACCAGGAGTAAAGATGACTGGGAGTTCCGTCCCCTTTCAAAGGAATCCTATCCGTTTGCCACAATCCTCTCCTCTGAAGAGACCTGGTATATAGGCCTAAAAGGTGGTGCGGTTTACCAAATTGCTTCTGAGAACTTTGAGAAGATTGAGTTGGTCGACTCGGTCTCTTCTTATGCTTCTATTGCGCACTTCAATGGGAAGATTATCGTTGCTGATGGTAAGGGTAGGATAAAAGGATTTAAAGAAAACATTCTTTTAACAGCACCTGTCAGGATTGCATCCGGGGACCTCAATGGAGATAAAAAAGATGATCTTGTGGTTGGAAATGGAAATGGAAGGGTTCATCTCTTCCTATCCCCTGAGTATAAAGATGATTCCCTTTCCTTTCCACTCCTTGGCGAATTCCTTTCTCCCTGTATAATCGATTACGATGAAGATGGCAGGAAAGATATCGTTCTTTCGGATATTGATGGGAGGTTATATCTCTTTAAGAATAAGAAGGGGAGATTTGAGGAAATAAGTAACTGGAATTTTAAACCTCTTCCAAGGATAGACTCTAAAGAGGAATATTACAGCCATTATCTTCCTTCTGGTTTACCATTTACTGAGGAAGATTTAACTACCAATAAGATATTATGCGACTTTTTAAAAGAGATACCTGATAAGTATAAGGATGAGATAGTCTTTGTTATGTCCCATCTACCCACCGAGGTTCTTCGTGCAATGATAAGATTAGGTGATATTGACCTTCTTAAGAGGAATGCAGAGGATATCTATAGAGCGGCAGGCCTTCTTCCCTATGTGGAGATACTTGAAGAAGAAGGATATACTACACTCCAGTATGAAGAGAAATATAAACTTCCCAGAGATGTATATTACTACTATGTAGTTCATCCGCGAATACTCTATGAGATTCCTTCAAAGGTAGATGTTTCATATTGGAAGAAGGATTGGAAATTCTACGGAATGGAATATGAGGATTGGCTTCAAAAGGAGATAGATATGTATGCTGGGCGAGATAAAGAGTTCTGGAGGGATGTATTCTTTACTGATTCACTCTTTGGGAAAACCGTATTTGATGCTGTGAGTGAAGCAACGACCCTGAGGGAGGCAGTTCTCAGGCTCTACCGCTTTCAGTCCTGGGCGTATGAGGGAAACAGGATGAAGTTTGGATACAAAACCGCAGATATCCAGCCATTGCAGATATACTATAAATCCTATGGTTCCTGTGGTGAACAGTCCATCCTCTTCTCTGCTCTTTTGAGAACTGTACTCATACCCAGTTATACGGTGGTGACCAGGGGGGAGGACCATCAATGGAATCATTTCTGGTATCCAGGAGAGTGGAAGGAAGGAGAGATTAAATTCAATAACTGGCACCATCTTGATATCAACGGAAAAGTAGAAGACCATATAGCCACTCCCTCTGCATCTGCAGAAGGGTTGAGAAAACATGTATCCTCGGTAGTTGGCTGGCAGCCAGATGGGTTTCTGTTTCCTGTAACAGAGTGTGGATATACAGAAACAGGAGGACTGGAATTATTAGTGGTTGATAGAGAGAAAAGACCAGTCGATGGAGCACTTGTTATAATCAGGAGTGGTTGGAGAAAAAGGGATATGATATCAATATGGGATTATACTAATTCAGAAGGTATTGCACACTTTGACCTTGGATATCAACCCCTTGGATATACGATAGATGTGCTTAGCAAATATGGAATGGGAGGAAAGAATCTCTTCTGGATGAAGGAAGATGAGAAAAAGAGGATAGAAATCCAACTTTCTGGCAGTAGCCTTTCAGGCTTTAATAAGGAACCACTCCTATCAGGAAGCACCCCTGAACTGCCGGATTCTATTGATGTTAGAATAAAAGGGGGTTTCCTCGATATCTTTAATTTTATTACAGGTTCACCATACAGAATCAAGAGTTCTTTTCTTAAGGACTCAATCCGCTATGCCGGGACAGGGATTGAGAAATACCCTGTTAGAGATGGGAAGGTTTGTATAGAAAAAAAGAACGATACTATATATTTCTTTAACCCCCTTCAGAATACCATTACGGATATAGAACTTCTCGTTACACATCGCTGTCCAAATGAACCTCCGAAAATCGGAGTTGAGTTAGAAAAATTGACCTTGCATTCCGGAGAAAGAACCTCATTCAATATAGAAGTGATGGATAATCTCGGCGTCAAAACCCTGACAAAGGAATTCAATGGTGCTAAGAGGAGTTTATCTCCTAACCAGTCAACCATTACACTCGATGTGGGAGAAGGTGGACCAATATGTCCTGGTAAATACAAACTCGTATTTATTGCAGAGGATTTCAGCGGGAACAAAACAGATAAAAAAATTGATGTAGATATCCTCCCTACATATTCCTTTTACAATCAGTGGATCTATCAGGATCCTTCACCTGATTCCCTGCCAAAAGGGAGCTGGGTCTATGGACCATTATCCCTTGAAGAGGATATTCCTTTTATCTTCTTTATCACAAACTCTAAAGAAAAGGATTTAGATATAGATTTATATGTTTATCGGGATAAAGATGATAATGGATACCCAACGAGTAATGAAAGGGTTGGTTCATCAAGCGGTCCAACAGATAGGGAAAAGGTCTTTTTGAAGAAACCGGATAAAGGCATTTATTGGGTTTATGTAAATGGTTGCACGGTTTTAGGAGATTCAGCGAATTTCGACTTCCATACTTCCTTTACAGTAGATTCTCTTGGAAGTATCAAACCCTGAGAGAGCCAAGAGTCGTCAGTCGTGAGTCCCTGCACCTCCCCATTTTTTTACCACAGAGACAAGGTGCTTCGCTTCAAAAAAAGCGTTGGTCAGTTAGTGTGTTGGTCTGTAGGGGCGTATTGCATACGCCCATTAGCCCAGAGTCGTGAAATGTAGGGGCAAGATATATCTTGCCCGTTTGTAGGGGCGATTCGTGAATCGCCCCAAAGGCAATTCATGAATTGCTACTACTCCTTTATCTTCTGCGTTGTAGGAGCGGTTTTAAAAACCGCGATATGTGGGAGAGCCCTTCCGGGCTCGATTTGAGTTCGAAAATCGTGGGCAGGAGCCCACTCCCACTTGACTTTAGTTGAGTGATTTGGTTGTAACTCCCATTCCCTAAATCCTAAATCCAAATCCCTAAATCCTAACTTACTT
>JAGLZA010000324.1 GCA_023131835.1 Caldifarciminota bacterium | reverse complement strand
TGGGTATGTCCTTGTTTCCATGCACAGGAACGGTGGTTACCCTTCCATCTTCTGATCTCAACCTTACATGAGAACCTTTTGTCCTGGTAACCCTAAAGCCCATGGATTCCAAAAACTTTACAAGTCTTCTGCCTTTGATTGCGGGAAGTTTAGACATTCCGAGCTACTTCCAGTTCTCTAAATCCTACGAACTTATTAAGCTCCTCGACTTTTGTCTCATCGAGGCACATATCTATGACTTCCCTTATATTTTCCAGTGCCTCATCTATAGTTTTGCCGTAAGAATGACAACCCCTGAACAGCGGGCAACTTACTATGTAATACTCATTTTCGTCCATCTCAATGATTATGGGCAGATGTAATTTTTCCATTTTTAACACCTCCACTTGGATATATATGTCTCATATATTAAAGACATTTCGGCTAACTCGTTAATATATGACATAGAGTTGTATATACCTCCAATTTCGGTTATTTTGACTGTATTATCTTTCATTTTGATATATTAATATATAATAAAATATAGGAAAAGTCAAGAAAAAGTTTGAGTCTACCACCCAGGTTTAAGCAAACTGTTTAAAGTCAAAAAGTTTATCTCGTGCTTTTTATCTTTTTTAGATTATATATTAATATTCAGGCGAAATCGCGTTCATAGATGTCGAGAGATTTTTTCATCTCCAACATAGAATACCCTTTAAAGGTTAATGTAGAGAAATATTCCGATTTCCCAATTGCCATAACCGCACTGAGCGCGTCAATGTCATTTTGAGATTCAATAATCGCAACATAATCAATCTCTCCCATAACTTTGTAAAATCCTTTTAATTCCATGGCTTTCTTCTTCAACTTCTTATTCAGGGAATCTACAAATTCAGGAATTCTGTGGATCTCATCTAAACCCTTTTCTGTCATTTCCATCAAAATTATATAAGTTTCCATTTTGCACTCCTTTTTTTAGTTTAAAAAAACTTATTCTAACAACCTATATCGGACGGTCCTTGCTGTTTTATAATAGTTAACTATCCCCATCTGTCAATAACTATGGGGTCAGTCCATTGAATTGCGAATTTATTTGTACATTTTTTTGACACTGATTCCACTGATTAAGACAGAACTTTTATCCCTATAACACCCAATTTTTCAGTATTTATCTAAACAAAATAAATTTCTTGTTTTTATCTGTGATTATCTGCATTTATCCGCGGTTAAAATTCTTCGGTGAGTGGAGTGGGTTCTTTTATCAGTAATTATCTGTATAATCTGTGTCTAATTAAAGATGCACGGTTAAAACCGTGCCTAAATAGGTAGAGGTGAGGCAACCGCCCCATTAGATAATTCCCATATCTAACGGGGTAAACAAGGGTTGCCACTACAAAGAGGGCGCAAAACTTGTAGAGGCAATTCATGAATTGCCCCTACTTTTTTCGGGCTTGATGAATCAAACCCCTACAACCAGGCAAGATATATCTTGCCTCTACATTTTATAACCAGTGGGCGTATGCTATACGCCCCTACGTTTCTCTTTCCGCCAACCCACTAACCGACCAACACACTAACCTTCTTCCTTGTGCCCTTTGCCTGCCCCGTAGGGAGGAACCGACCGTACCGGGGTGCCCTATTGCGTCCATTGCGTTGATTACGTTGAAAACCTATACCCCACACTAGCGATTGCGGAGTCGGGTTTTACGCTCGGTGGTAGACAGATAAGACAAAAAAAGTCCAAGGTCCAATGTCAGGAGTCGAGAGTCGGGCATCATAGACAAAGGGTTGGTGGGTTAGTCGGTTCCTCCCAGACCTCCACCAGAATAAGAAAGGCGAAGATGTCATACTGTTTACCCCATGAAATGTGAAACTATTTCATAAGGGGTGCAACCACCGAGCTTGTTTACCTCGCCCCTACCTCCAAGGCGCGCAACTTGTAGGGCAATTCATGAATTGCCCCTACTCCATTACCGCGGCAGGGATGTCGCTCCCACAAAAGGGCGAATGCAATTCGCCCTTACTATTCAACTATTTAACTAATCTTCTTTGTGTCCTTTGTGTCTTTGTGGTGAAATAAATCCGTTCAATCAGTGAAAATCAGCGTCAAAAAATGGGTGGTGGTGGGAGTTCCTATTTAACTATTTATCCATTCAACTATTTAACTACTTTCCTTTGTGTCCTTTGTGTCTTTGTGGTGAAATAAAGGGTTGAGGGGGGCTTTATTTCCAGGTTGCTACAATCTCAGTGTAAGGGTCCTGATTCCTTAAAGACTTTATAATCTCAATTTTTACTTCTTTGCAACCACAAATTTCTAATGCTCTTTCCATCCAGCCCAACATACGAAATTCAACTACTTTGCTGTTCCTTTAACTTGCATATTTTTCAATTCCTAAAATAGGGAATAAACCCCCATTTTTCTCAATTTTCATCTTTCGCTTTCTTACTTCTTTTCTGCTTATACATCAATCTATCTGCTTGATTCATCAGTTCATCAATGGAGCGAGGACATCTGGGTTCGTAGCATGCTATGCCTATACTTATCGAGAGTTTGTATCGGCGGTTTGCTTTTGAGTTGGTGGTTTGCAAATTCTCTTGCAGGCGAGTAGTAAGAATCTCGTCAGCATTCTGGGAGACCTCTACCACAATAATAGCGAACTCATCTCCACCAATACGAGCAATGACATCTGATTCGCGAAAGGTTTCCTTGAGAACCTTTACTGTCTCAATCAATGCAAGGTCCCCTTCCCTGTGGCCAAAGGTATCGTTGATTTGCTTTAGCTCATCTAAATCGGCAATAACAAGCGAGAATTTCCTATTTGTTCGGTTGGCTATCCTCATATGATGTTCAGCAAAGAGAAAAAACCCGCGACGGTTGTAAAGACCTGTGAGGTCATCTTTAAGCGATATAGCTTCCAGTTCCTCTTCCGTTTTTTTACGTTCGGTGATGTCTACTGCAATACCTCTTAATCCAACTGGCTTTTTTTTACGGATAATAGGAACGGTATATATAATAACAGGGAATGTGCTACCATCCTTCCTGAGTGCGGTGTATTCATGGTCTTTAAATTCTTCACCGCTCAGTTTCTTTCTAATATTTTGTTTAACTCTTTCCCTGTCTTCCGGAATAAACATCTGAAGGGCATTCAACCCTTTTTTTAGGTCCTCTTGAGAATAACCAAAGGATTCAAGTGCATAACGGTTGGCGAATGTGTAATTGCCTTCTCTATCCATTTCAAAAACACTCTGCGGTAATAGGTTAGCCAATTCTCTGTACTTTTTTTCGCTCTCCCTCAATTCATTCTCTGCCTTCTTGTGTTCGGTAATATCCTGTCCCTGGGCTATAGTGGCTACAACCGTTTTGCCATCTGCAGCATAGAGGGTTGCCGAATTCCAGAGAACAGTTCTGACCGTTTCATCGGCACGTAAAATTGGTATCTCTACAACCTCCCACCTTTCTCCTGACTTTGTGCGGTGGATGTGAGTCATTGCCTGGATTCGTTTATCCTCAGGGAAAAGGATGTCAAGCGGTTCACCCAGGACCTCACTTGCACTTTTTTCCGTCAGACGTTCGAAGGCACGGTTGAATCGAGTGATTCTGAACTTCGGGTCCCAGACGATGATAGGGGCGTTTGCATAGTTGATCAAGTTCTCCAGATAGTCTCGGGTCTCTCTGAGTTCTTCTTCAATTCTCTTACGTTGAGTGATATCCACCAGCAATCCTCTTAAACCAATTGGTTTTTTCTTGTAAAAAATGAGAGTGGAATATATGATAACAGGGAATGTGCTGCCATCCTTCTTGAGTGCAGTGTATTCATAATCTTCAACCTTTTCACCTTTCATTATCTTTCTTATATTCTGTTTGATTCTTTTTTTGTCTTCTTGAATAAACATTTGAAAGACATTTAAGCCTTTCTTTAGCCCCCTTTTTGTATAACCAAAAGACAGAAGTCCATAACGGTTGACGAATGAGAAATTACCTTTCGGGTCAGTTTCAAAAACGGTCTGTGGTAATGAATTAGCCAATTCCTTATACCTTTCCTCACTGGCTTGAAGTGCTCCCATCATCCGTTGACATTCATCTTCTGATGCTTTTAGTTCTGCAATTCGCTTGCGCATTTTTACCAATTCATTTATGAGCTGATCTTTTGTTTTATCATTATCTTTCATCTTGTATCCCTTCTTCTTGTTGTTGTGTAATAGCGTGTTTTTTCATTTTCTCCAGCCACAGACCTTATCTTGCGTATCTCCATATATTTCTTATAAATCATTATGTAAATTATATTAGATTTTGGCCTTTATGTCAAGGGGGAATATAACCTGCCCCAACCCCAAAATTTTTTCACGCCAAGCACGCAAAGGGAACGAAGAACGTTAAGAAGAAGGTTAGTGTGTTGGTGAGTTGTCGGAAAGAAAAACGTAGGGGCGTATAGCATACGACCACTGGTTTATAAAATGTAGAGGCAAGATATATCTTGCCTGATTGTAGGGGCTTGATTCATCAAACCTGGAAAAGGAGTAGTGGCAATTCATGAATTGCCCTTACAAGTTTCGCGCCCTAAGAAACTGAATATTGAAATTGGTGTAGGGGCCACGGTGCTCCGTGCCCCTACTTTTCTTAATATCTCAGAAGTAGAGCAGGTACTTTGCCTTTATTGCCCCAATCTGGCTTTCAAGTTGTAGGGTTCCATCCTCATCTTGCACTCTGTAGTCATTTAAAGCAATATACAACCAGCTCTTTGGTTTAAAGTTCCAGGCGAAGAGCAGACCAATCCGATTTGATAATAATTCGGTTTCAGAAAAATTTGCCTCTGGTAGTTGCATTGCGAATTCGTTGAAAACACTAAAAGTCATATCCGCATTTATCTTGAAATCGAATCTCGGGGTTATCCTTGGTGTAATCGCGATAAGAGTATTTAATGTATCCCATTCAATCCACATATTTGAAGATAAAGAAACACTCAACTGTGGTATTATTGAATACTTGAAAGAGAACCAGTTTGAAGCCTGGTAGGCCAGGAATTCACGATAGTAATTATAGGTATAGTCGTAATTGCCGCCAAAATTCAAATGATTACCCGCGATATTTCCCCATACTGAAAGATTTATACCGCGATAGAGGAAGTTTGTATCTGCCTCATAATAGGGTCCAACATACATTTCAAGATTAAAACCCCAGTTGTTACGGAAATTAGGATTGATCATAAAGGCGCCGATTTTTGACCAATTCGTACTACCCGGTTCCTGAATAACCATAATTCCGGGAGCAATAAAAAGATTTCTAAAAGAACCCTTTGGATAAGTCTTAAAAGGACCGCTATAGAGCATAAATTTCTTCCTTCCGGCCCATGGCACAAATCCAATATCACCTACATCAAAGGAGTCCTGCACTACTTCAGCACTGACCATTGTTAAAAGACTTCTAACGAAACCAAAATAACAGGATGAAACTGCCCATCCCTTCTTTTTGTTCTTATCGCTCACAGCCCCCTGTAGGATAAATTGATTAATTCCTTTACGATAAACACCATCAAGCCCAATCGCATAATTATAATCGTCCCTATCAACCATCGTTCCACTGATGAGCATACCGATATCTGAATTTTCAAATACCCTGTGCTTTGCTCTGAACACTCCAAATCCCCTGTGGGGCTCGATTTCTGTTCCATTCTCAGAATATTTATCTGTATAGGCTCCCAAAACTCCTGCATTCCATTTTTCCGATTTATTTGTCAATTTCAATCCGGTGAGTATTGGTATTACTTCTCCGTCAATCGATTTGCCGAGCCTACGAGAGTAGAAAATATCTAATGGTCTAAAGAACCCTTTGCCCTGTCCAAAGTCAGACATCCGAAAGATTTCTTTACCTTCGAGAAAAAACGGTCTGCGTTCATCTAAGTAGGTAGGATAACGGGAGAGGTTTAAACTATAGGGGTCTGATTCAATCTGGGCAAAGTCTGGATAGGTGGTCGCATTCAGGGTCATCTCTGGTGTTAAATCCCATTTGAAATTCAAACTCAGCCTGGGTTTCAATTTACCCTCTTCTTCTCCGTATTTATCATATCGCAAGAATCCTTCCGGATATAGTTCAAAATAGTAACCAGTGGCATAAGGGCTTATACCTTTCAATGCTCCAAATTTTGAGACCATATTCTCTTCTAACTGCGAGGCCTCAATCCAGTAATCGGTTTCCCTGTTAGCGGCAATATATCGCACGAAGTTTATACCCCATTCACTAAGCCCTTTCTTATAACGGATAGATTTGAACGGAATCTTTACCTCCACTTCATAGCGGTCATCATATAATTTTACAGCCCGATACCAGACACCATCCCAGGAATTGTCTGTTCTTCGTCCATCATCAAGCAACCAGCCATCATCGATTATCTTGCTTGCATAAACTATAAAGTAATAAGCAGTGGTCTTACTTCCAAAAGGATCTATGCCAATTTTAATATCATCCTCATTGCCAGTCAAACAGGCAATTGGCTTATTTTTTTCTGCATAGCAGCGGAATGCAAAATAGAGGTTTTCCTTATCTTGCAAAACATAAACTACAGTTTTTTCAGCAGGCGATTCTTTCTCATAGGGTGAAAATTGGACAAAATTAGTTGCAGAATCCGCTGTCTCCCAGACTTCTTCAATAACACCGTCAATCACCGGTGCTACTTCAGTAAAGTGCACTTCAACAGCCTTATCGTTGTTTGCGGATAAAAGAAACAATAATAATAAATTCATTTTACCTCCTTTTTTGTTTGTATGATGCAAAGAAGAGGCAAAATGTTTCAAGTTTCAAGTAGGGACAAGATATATCTTGTCCGATTGTAGGGGTTTGATTTATCAAACCCGGAAAACGCAGAGGTAGGGGCGTTCAATTGAACGCCCCTACAAAACAGAATTCTCTTTGCCTGTGGGTGCCGAGCACGGCAGACAGGCGGGCTTTATATCCCTTTGCGTGCTTTGCGCGAGAACTTATATTCAGAACCGTGGCAAAAAACTGGGTGGTTAACAAAAGAATTGTTCTTAAACCGTGTTATTCTGTGGCCAAAAATGGGAGGGGAAAGGGGAATTAAAAAAATCAGTGTCTAAAAATGGGGAGGATGGGAGTTCCAATTCAACCATTCAACTATTTAACTAATTCTCTTTGCGAGCTTTGCGAGAAAAATTGGGAGACCAATCAATCACTTGACTTTCTATACATTATAATATAAAATATGTAGAAATAGAATGAAGAGGGATGGAAACTCACTCTAAAAGGAAAAGGAGGTTCGATGACTTTAATGTCGATCGTGGTTAAGGGTGGCTGGACAATGGTTGCCATAGGTATTGCTTTTTTTGTTGGACTTTATTTTGTTATAGAGCGTTTTATCTATTTTAGACGTTCTAAGAGTCCTGCCGATGAACTACTAAAAAAGGCAAATGCCTGGGTTAAGGAAGGAGATCTCAAAATAGCCGTAAAAGAGATTAAGGTGTATGATTCACCAATCACAAGGATTATTATCAAAGGATTGTTATCCCGGAATGTGGATGCAATGGAAGCTCAAGCCTCAGAGGAATTGGCAAGATTAGAAAGTGGAATGGGGGTAATCTCCTCTGTTTCTGCAGTAGCTCCGATGCTTGGTTTCTTCGGAACGGTTCTCGGTATGATAAAGGCATTTATGCAGATAGAGATCCTCGGAGGAGGAGTTAATCCCTCAAGGCTTGCAGGAGGTATATGGGAGGCTCTGGTGACAACTGCTGCTGGACTTGCAGTGGGTATCATCTTCTTGATCCTTTACAATTTACTTACTGACAGATTGAACAGCTTTGTAAATGATATGAACAGAGTGAAAGCAGAGATATCGTCAACAATGGGGATATAATGCCACTTAAAACTCGATTTAAGAGAAAACGAACCTTTCCTGTAATCTCAATGGCAGATATAGTATTACTCCTTTTGATATTCTTTATCCTTACCTCTTCCTATCTTATTCAACCGGGTATAAAGGTCCAATTACCACGCGCTATAACCAAAGAGGCCCTTTCACAAGAAAAAATATCTATAACCATAACAAAGAGTGGTGGCGTATATCTTGAAGACAAACTGATTGATATCTCAAGACTCCCATATCTCATTGAAAATCAAAAGGACAAGATTGTATTAATAAAGGCTGACCGTGATGTTACTATTGATATGACAGTAAGGGTAATGGAAATGGTGAAAAGAAGTGGGGCTAATAAGTTTGTAATTGCGACCACTCCGGGACTTTAGTGAATAGGCAATCGATTTCTCTCATCTGGACAATCAGTATATACAGTTGTCTCATTTTGATATTTCTTCTGATATCCGTTGATATGACCTCAAAAAAAGATGAATTCGTCACCCTTGGGTTTCAGAGGATAGAGACTATGGAAAGAGAAGGAACAGTTCCTATGGATGGAGGAACAGAGGATGTGTTCTCACAGGTGGGAGATGTTCCTATACAGATAAAGAAGACAAAGAAGAATTTAAGTCCCTTGAAGAAACTACCATATATGGGAAGCAAATTAGAGAAGGACGCATCGGGGAAGAAGGGATTTACCGTAGCAGGAGAAATTTCTACCAGGAAACTATTAAATTTTGTCAAGCCGGAGTATCCAAAAGGATTAAACGAGAATACAGTTGTTAAACTCCGCATTTCCGTGAATCCTGATGGCAGTGTTGCAACGATTGAAGTTGTAAAAACAGGAGGTATACAGTTCGATCAAAGTGCAATACAGGCAATTCGAGAATGGAGATTTCAGAGACGTCCATCAAAGGTAGAACAGTTGGCTCAATCAGGAATCGTTACCATATATTTTCAGATTAGATGATTTTACTGCTTTTATCTCTTACTATTATCAGGGCTGCTGACCCTTATGGTAATGATGTTTCCGGTGAAGGGAGATTTGTCCTTTCCGGAAAATCATTAAAGGTAGCTGTTCAGGTTCAGGATGAAGGAAAGCCTCTTGGAGAAACATGGGTTTATTTCAAGGCGCATAATGGCTCGCTCACATTAGATTCTGTTCTTACTGATCAGAGTGGTTTTGCCAGTGTTGAGTTTATTCCTGAAGAAAACGGGTGGGTAGAAGGTATTGTGAATAATGTATCCGTTAAAATTCATCCCGGCGTGATTCCAAAAGGTGGGTTTATAAAATTACTTCTCTCCATTATCACAGGAACTATCCTTATACTTATGGGCCTGGATAATACCAATAAGGGATTTTCCAGGTTCAGCGGAGAGAAGGTCCGTCAGCTCCTCTGGAAAATGACAGGGCGTCCCATTTTTGCGTATGTAACAGGTATCTTCCTTGCTATTTTTATGGAATCAAGCACAATGACCGGATTAATGCTTCTTGGTTTACTTGAATCTTCGCTTATGAAACTCTCTACGGGCTTGATTGTTTTATGTGGGGCGGCTTTGGGAAGCACTTTCACCGTCCAGATAATAGCGACGGATATAATCCAGTTCAGCCCTATTCTTATTCTCATAGGTTATCTACTCTTGCAATCAAAATCTAAATGGAGTTATATAGGCAGGATACTACTGGGATTCGGTTTGATATTCTTTTCTATATGGTTGATACGGGAAAGTATTAATCCCTTTGTTGGAATTTTTACTCTGGATTTACCTCCGTTGATTCTCTTTTTAATTTCCATACTACTCACACTTCTATTTCATTCCAGTGCTGCAACCTTAGGGTTACTTATTGGGTTCATTGGCGTTATAAATTTTTCTTCAATAATACCGATAATTCTGGGGGCAAATATTGGAACTACATTTACAATCCTTCTTGGTTCTACTCGTTTTTCATCTTCAGGTAGGGCTCTCGGTGTTGGTTATTTTATTCTTAAGTCTCTTTTTATTATTCTTTCTATTTATATTTTATTCATACCAAAAAATATTGTTCCTGTAACGCGAGATATAGCTAACATTCATACACTCGTAAATATCTGGGGACTTGCATGTATTCCCCTTTGCTTGCCACTTTCTATTTTCCTGAAGAGAGTTATCAGGGGAAGGGGTTCCAGGATTAGACTGGATTCCATATATCTCTCTTCTCCTTCAATTGCTATATCAAAGTGCCATGAATCCGTCCGTGAATCAATGAAGGTAGTCCATGAGATGTTCAAAACAGCGTTGATTGTCTTTAAGAGTAATAATAATGCACTTCGTAAAATGGTTATTAAAAGGGATGACGAGATAGATAAGAATCAGGAAGACCTCACTTCTTATTCATCAAGACTATTTGGCAAGGAATTGTCGGACCTGGAGAGTAATAAGTGTATAACTTTGCTTAAGATAATGAGTGAGATAGAGCATATAGGTGATCTTATCAGTAAGAATTTTATGGCTTACGCTGGTAAAAAGATAAAGGAATCTTATTATTTTTCCATTGAAGGATTTAAAGAGATAAAAGAATACCATCGTTCTGTGCTTGACAACCTTGAAGAAATAGAGGCCGCACTTAGCACTATGGATAAAGATATTGCAAGAGCATTTTTAGAAAGACAAATAGAGTCATTAAGGAAGTTGGATAGATTAAGAGAAAGCCATTTAAACAGGTTGAAACTTGGAAAACCGGAGAGTATTGATACGAGCACTCTGCATCTTGATATACTTAATGATTGTGACAGAATCAATCTTCATATATATAATATTGGTAAAGCCATAGTAGGAAGGCTATGATATCAGAAATATACAGGGTTTCATGTGAGGAATTTGAAGGGCCGCTTGACCTTCTTCTGTATCTCGTCAGAAAACAGGAGGTTGTCATTCGGGATCTCTCAATATCCAAAATTACCAGTGAGTACCTACTCTTTATAAGAGGATTAGAAACAATAGATTTTGACGGGGCAGGTGAGTTTATAAGATATGCTGCAACCCTCCTTAACATAAAGGCAAGGGAAATGTTGGATGAGGGGATTATAGAGGACGATGGTGAATATGAAACAAAAGAAGTTCTTATTCAAAGACTTGAGGAATATAAGAAATTCAAAGAAAAGAGTTATTGGTTAAAAAACACCCTTGGTTCTGCGAATAAGATGTTTACAAGAGAGCCCCAGTGGTTTCATAAAGATTTGGATGTGTCCCTGGATAAATTTAAAACCCTTCTGGAATCAATAAAGAAAGAAAAGCCATTTGAACCCCCAACCACAATTCTGTTCCATATAGATCATCTTATAGTAACATTGTTGGAAAAATTAAAGAAATTCAATCACTTTGTTTTTTCCCAAATAGTGAAGAGTTCTGATCATACAGAATTAGTGGGAACATTCTTTGCCCTTCTGGAGATAATTCGTCGGGGGAAGGCAAGGGCATCTCAGAAACAACCATTTGGTGAGATATGGGTAAAAAAGAAATGAGTTTTGATTTTGAAGGCTTGGCCACTCACATAAAGGAATTCCTTGCAAAGAGAGATATTGTTGATCAGGAAACCCTTGATAGATTTCTCCACCCAACCTTTGATCATTTAAGAAGTCCCGATACGAAGTTGATAAAAGTGGTAGAAGAGATCAAATCTGCAATTTCTGAGGAGAAGAAGATACTTATATGGGGAGATGAAGATATGGACGGGATTACTTCAACTCTCCTCCTTTTGAGGACACTACAGGAGTTGTCCCCTTTAGAAATTGAGACATATATCCCATCTCGAAGGAAAGAGGGATATGGGCTTTCAAAAAAGGGAATAAAATTCGGCATAGATAAGGGAATCGATCTTATTATAACCGTAGATAGTGGAATAAACAGTGTTGATGAGGTTGAATATGCTAAAAAGAACGGCCTTGATGTTATAATTACCGACCATCATGAGCCAAAAAAGATACTCCCGGATACTTTAATATTAAATCCAAAGATCTCCCCTTTTGGTTATGATTATCTGGCAGGGGGTGGTGTGGCTTTTAAGCTATCGGATGCACTATTTGAATATCTCGACAGCAGGGGGACAAAAGAATGGACGGGAAGAATACCGGAAATTCCAATACTCGCAATGATAGGAACTATAAGTGATAGAGTGCCCCGTCTGGATGAGAATAGGATTTTGATAGAAGAAGGTCTTAAAGCACTGGAGATTACAGATGACCCTTCGCTTTCTCTTCTTCGAGAGAAAGGTGGTATAGGAGTAGCAATTGAGCCCCTGAATTCCGGGCGGGAACAACTTACCTGGGATTTTTTTACAGCTTCTACAAAAGAAAAGGCCATTGATATATATAGCGAGCTCGAAGCAAAACACGGATACTGGAGTTTGAAAGCGCGAGAAAATTTCCTTTCCCTTAAAGGTCAGATTGAAGAAGGACATCTTGTCCTTTTTGATCCGGATTTGGATGTGCAATATGCTTCATCCGTTGCAAATAGAACAAAGGATTATAGAAATCATCCTGTGTTTGTGGTTTATACAATAGGAGATACAATCAGAGGCGAAGGTAGAGCTCCCGGAGATTTCGATCTTCTTGCAGTCCTTGAATCGGTGGATGATCTACTGCTTGATTATGGTGGGCACAAACCAGCCTGTGGCTTTACTCTAAGGGAAGGAAAAGTGGAAGAGTTCAGGGAAAGGGTGGAACCTCTTTTATCCGGCTATCAACCTAAAATCCATTATGATGCAAGGGCAAAACTTGAGGATATAACCCCTGACTTACAATCTCTCATAATGCAAATGAGACCTTTTGGCAAGAATAACTACCAGCCTGTATTCCTGATTGAGAATGTCAACTATAGAATAGAGGATGGAGCAGCGATCCTTTCCGATTCAGAAGTAACACTTAAAATGGATAAGATTAAGGAAAAACCTCCGTTGTCAGAAGTGGTTGATGCTTATGTTCAACTTGATGGCGAAGATATAATTCTACTCTCCTGGGAATGGACAGAGCGAGAATAATTGTTTCTTTTCCTCCTGGTGATGTAATTGTCGAGGGTGACGAGAATATAATATACCGTGTTGTTCTTACTGAGCGGAGGTTTAAACAAAGAAAAGATACAAAGATTCTACTCCTTAAGGAAGCAGGGAATAGACTTCAGCGATACCAGAGCGGTGAATCTATCAGATTTGATCTTCCTGTTGAGGAAAAAGTCACAGATTTTCAGAATGATGTATGGAATGCAGTGAAGAAGATACCATATGGGGAGGTCAGAACATATAAAGATATAGCCAATGATTGTGGATACCCCAGGGCTTATAGAGCAGTTGGGAATGCATTGAGTATGAATCCATTCCCCATACTAATTCCGTGCCATCGAGTAATAAGAGCGGATGGAAGCATTGGAGGATTTACAGGAGGCTTGATATGGAAGAGGTTTTTATTATGTCTGGAGGATGAAAATAAGGATAGATAAACCCCTGCTTATCATCTTTTTTATTCTTATAGGTATAGGTATTCTTCTCCAATACAGTGCTAACTATCCGGGCGATCAGACATTCTTTTTTAAGCACCTCATCTGGATAGGCATATCTCTTCCTGTCGGTCTTCTCGTTTTCTTCTTCCCTGTTAAGGAAATGAGGTTCTATGCTCCTATACTTTATTCTATTGGCATTTCTCTTCTCATAGTTGTTCTGGCTCTTCCGGGTAGTCGTGGCCGATGGATTGAGATCGGTACATTCCAATTCCAACCTTCGGAGTTAATGAAGGTATTTTTGGTTATTATGCTGGCAAGGATTTTTGTTGGGTTGAATCAGAAAAGGATCCACTTTCCTGCTCTTATTCCGTCTGTCCTGCTCACGGCATTTCCTACCATTCTGATTCTTCTGGAGCCCGATATAGGTACAGCAAGCATCATAGTACTCATCTTTCTTGGAATGATGTTGAGCCTTGGTTTACCTATTCCGAGATATTTTCTATATATTTCTCCTATCCTCTCCATCTTATGTGGATACAATCTTATATCGTGGATTATATTTATTGTAATTTTCCTCGTCGCTCTATTTTTTTCAACCATTAAGTTCAGGGATGGAATGTTCCTTTTCTTTATAAACATTATACTGGGAACATTAGCTCCAGTCCTTGAAAAGCTATTAAAACCATACCAGAAAGAGAGGCTGTTGAGTTTTCTTAACCCCTCCTGGGATCCTACAGGAGCTGGATGGCATATACTCCAATCAAAGATTTCAATAGGTTCCGGAGGATTATTTGGTAAGGGTTATCTAAATGGTGTAATAAAGAATCTTGGATTCCTCCCTCAGACAAGGACCGATTTTATATTTTCGGTTACAGGGGAGGAGTTTGGATTCGTTGGAACATTCTCTATATTATTACTATTTGGCTTTTTTCTCTGGAGAATTTTATACATAGTAAACAGGACGAGAGAATCTTTTATGAAATATTTAGCATTTGGTATATTCTTTTATTTCCTTTCGGAAATCACCGTAAATATTGCAATGACCGTAGGATTACTTCCTGTTGTAGGTTTGCCACTCCCTTTCTTAAGTTATGGAGGAACCTCAATGTTGGTATCTACTATTTTTGTGGGGATACTCCTTTCCATTTGGAAGAGGGCGTATGTTTAAATTCTTAAGTGATTTTTGGGATTTTATTTTCCCGCCTTATTGTGCAGTGTGTGGTGAGCCCTTAAATGGAGAAAAGATGATTTGCAATGAATGTCTTGGTAAGGTGTATTTTATATCAAATAAGCGGTGCAGGATATGTGGTAAAGTGATTAAATCCGGAAACATTTGTTCGAACTGCAAGGATAATCTACCGGATTTCGATTTTGCAATCGGATGCGGAAATTATGTATCACCCCTATCCGATATCATAAAGTTTTATAAATATCGATACCGTCCATCCTTTTCTCATCGTCTTGCAAGATTGCTATACGCATCATATTTAACGAGAGGAGACATAATAGGGTTGAATAATTTGGTTACATGGGTTCCTATGCGGAGGGTGGAACTCAGGGAGAGGGGATACAATCAGAGCAGGCTTCTTGCAGATAAATTTGCTTCTATTGCAGGACTGAAGAGTGTGCCACTTCTGAGAAAAATAAAAAACATTCCATCACAGACCAAATTAGCGCCTGATGAACGGCTTACAAATGTCAGGGGTGTTTATTCCGTAGATTATAAGGAACTAAATAGGGGGAATAGAAATTTTTATGATACGGTCATCATTGTGGATGATGTTTTAACAACTGGTGCCACAATGCAGGAATGCGCTTCTGCATTAAAAAAAGCAGGTGTTCCACGCGTTATTGGACTAATACTGGCTATTTCTCCTTGACTATTCTATAAAGGGAAGCTTTCTTTCGAGCAGCATTATTTCTATGGATGACCCCCTTACTCACTGCTATATCAAAAAGCGAATAAGATTTCTTTAAGAGTTCTTCTGCCTTTTTAGGGTCAGTCTCTTCACTTATTGCCTTTGTTATATTCTTTAGACGAGTCTTAACACTCTTATTTCTTCTCGTCCTATCCTCATTCTGTCTTACTCTCTTTTTTGCCGATTTAGTTATTGGCATCTAACCTCCATTTTTTGCAAGGCGGCACCCGGATTCGAACCGGGG
>JAGLZA010000323.1 GCA_023131835.1 Caldifarciminota bacterium | reverse complement strand
CAAATATACGGATACAAATTTTTTATCATGGGTCCGATATATAGTGTTACCAATTAAAACAAAAAGTCTTAATAAAATATGTAAACTTTCAACTAAAGAGGGATCAAAGGTTAGATTAAGCTGGTCAATGGGAGAGTTATATTACAAAAAAAGAGCATTGCCACAGATTAAAGTGTTAAGACAAACAACATTTTGTTAATAAACAAGGAGATAACGTTTATGGGTATATTTACGCCAAAAAAGAAGCGGTCATTTATAGTGCATTAATGAGACAATTAAGTGAATTATCAATTTTTTTCTGATAAAGTAGATCGGTATAAGTAGGAGGGCGTATAGTGGAACTATTACAATTATGTAATGAAATGTTTAAAGATACAAAGATTCTACCAAAATTTCGAGATATGATTGCGGACAAAAAAATCATCTGTGACAATGATCAAAAATTTTCCCACTATCTGATTTCTTATTTAGGAAGTAGAAGCTATAATAAATTTTTAGATTACTCTTTATTGGCAACAAAACTGAATTATATATTCAGCAACATGAAAGGAATTTCTGCTGAATCGTGGTATGGAACTGAAGGAGATGAGGGTACAATTAAAGAATTAATTGGGGATCTCCTTTATGATGATCGACATGATTTATGGCAAAATATGCCTTATTATCTTGAAGATATTTACAAAAATATGGAAAAAGGGCCTGACAAAGAAAACTTTTGGAAATACATAGTAAATGCTATAATTGATTGTATTAATGTTCATGGTACAAATGATGTGTCAGCTTCGTTTATTGTAGAAGAATAAATAAAGGTTAAACACAATGATAAAAGGTATTAATAAAGAAAATGCAGAATTGCTTTGTAGAATAGCTTGGAGAGATGCTAAAAATACAAAAGCAGGTATTGATGATTGGATTATATTGATATTTAACAACGAATTTGATAAGTGTAAAAAATCTTCCTCAAATTTTGTAACAAAAAAAGATGCCAAAGAATTATGTAGAATCTGTTGGTGGAATGCCAGAGTTAACTCTGAAATATATTCTTCAAAGATAGAATTATGGATCAAGGCAGAATTTTTATTGTATTTTAATAAATGGAGGTCAAAATATAATGTCGCTCGCACCAATAGGAAAACCCAAAACCATACACTGGGTAATAATTAGTAAAACCAATCCTCAATGGAACGGTAAAGGGATAACTGGCGGTTTCATTAGTATATTACCCCGTGATGTTACTAAATACCTAAAGAAGTGTGAAAAAAAATACGGTAAACAACCTGAAGATTTGATGTATGAAGCACATAAAGAATAATTGGATTTAATCTGTCAGCATGAAACATAGGAAGGAAATATAGATATGTTAGAAACAACTAAACAAAAACGTTTGGACATTACTAAAATACAAACTGGAGAAAAATATGAGTAATGGTTTAACAAAGAAGAAAAAACGACCATTTATAGTGCATTATTGTGGAACCAAGCAAGAATGCACATGCAAAGACTGTAAAAAAGGGGACAAGGATTCTGGCGGTCTATTTCCGACACATACTCATGGTTTGGACAAACTTGGCCAACCAGAAATATTTATAGATCCATTAGCGTTTAATAAGTATAACGCTATTTTAATTAATAATGTGTATGAATATTTAACTAAACCGAGCGAAAA
>JAGLZA010000322.1 GCA_023131835.1 Caldifarciminota bacterium | reverse complement strand
TGATCGTAATAAACTTAAGCTAGGTCAATCGATGCGATGGGCGGTGTTGTTGAGCGGGCCTATGATGACAGGGGCAATCTGATTTCACTTAAAGACCCAAACAACAGCTTCACCTATTATGAGCATGACAGAAATAACCGACTGGTAAAGGTTACAAAGCCCCTGCTCCAGGAGACAGCCTATGAATATGATGCTGTCGGCAACCGCACCGCTGTTCTGGATACTAAAGGCCAGCGGATTGAATACGATTATAATGCTATAAACCGTCTTACCAAGGTAAGGCATTATGCATCCGGTAATCATTCAACACCAGTCAAAACAATTGATTTTACCTATGATGGATTAGGCAATATCAATACATACAACGATGGTGTTACCTCGGCAACATATACCTATGACGATCTGTCCCGCAAGATCGGAGAGTCGATCAACTATGGTTCCTTTACGCTGAGCTATGGCTATACCTACTATGCCAATGGCGTTAAAAAGACCTTCACAGGGCCCGACGGCAATACGATTACATACAGCTATGATGAAAACAACCGGTTAACTGGAATCACCATTCCCGGTCAGGGTCAGATCACCAACATCTATGACCATGCCCACTGGAACAGCCCCGCTAAAACAATGCTGCCAGGAGGAAGCTCAACGGATTATGCTTACGATCTGCTGATGTAGTTAAAAACGATTACCGCAAGAGATCCCGGACAGAACCCGTTAATGACCAGGAACTATACCTATTCTCCGGCAGGCAACACTACAAACAAGAATACTGAACACGACAATTACACATACCAGTACGATGATCTGTATAGATTAATGTCTGCAGATCCCGCCACAGGCGGGAATGAGGGATATACTTATGATCTTTTAGACAACCGATTAACGTCAGCGGGTGTATCAGGCAACTGGAGCTATAACGCCAACAACGAACTGCAAGGTTATGACACCGTATCGTTTAATTATGACGCTAATGGAAACACGACAAAGAAAACCGCAGAGAGCCAGGAAACAAACTACATCTACGATATTGAAGACAGGCTCATCGAAGTAAAAGACGGCAACGATGTCTTGATAGCTTCGTATTATTACGATCCCTTTGGAAGAAGATTATGGAAAGAGGTTGACGGAACCCGGACATATTTTCTATACTCTGATGAAGGTCTTGTCGGTGAGTATGATTCCACGGGCGCGGAATTACGAACGTATGGTTATACGCCGGATTCTAACTGGACCACCGATCCGCTCTTTCAAAAATCAGGCAGTATTTACTACTGGTATCAAAACCACCACCTCGGCACCCCGCAAAAGATTACCAGTACCAGCGGTGCGGTTGCCTGGGCCGGGACGTATGATTCGTTCGGAAATATGCAGATTGGTACAGAAACGATAATAAGCAACCTGCGATTCGGAGGCCAATACTTTGATGCCGAAACCGGACTCTACTACAACCTGAACAGATATTATGATCCCACCATTGGAAGATACCTTCGAACCGATCCCTTTGGGCAGGGGTTGAATCTGTATGCTTATTGCTTCAATAATCCTCATAGATGGATCGATTCATATGGGTTGTGTGCAGTTTCAAATGTGTGGAATAAATGGAGCGATGTTGCTATTACGACTTGGGATTTTTGGAAGAATAAGCCTGTTGATGCTTGGAACAGGTGGAATAATTTAGTAACGGTAAATATTGATCCATTTTTTGGCGTCACTAATGATATCTTAATAGGAATTGGGCAAGCAGGAACTGGGGCATGGAATGCTCTTGCTTATAATGAAGAATTGCATAGAGGAGTTGTGTTCGGATTTAGGGCAGCGGGGGTGGTGACAGTTGAGACTGCTAAAATAGTTGCCCAAGATGTTGTTCTATCCATGGTCAAGGTTCCTCTTACACCAGCCGGTTCTTTTGCATTCAGTAAGTCTGTTGGTCTAATTCTTCTTCCTGTGAATGTTGTTGAGGCGGGGGATAACACTCGAAATCTTTCAAATCGCGTCCAAGAGATCCGACGTAGCGTATTTGACATAAGGTAAAATAAAATGTTGCTTTTAAAACAAATTGTAACTTCTACTTTTGATGTTGCTCTATATGTTCTTGTCTTTTTAATGTTAATCGATATTGTTTTTGTATATCTAATAAGAAGTCATAAACCCTTATTGGAAAACAAATATTTTGACTTGCATAGACGATATGGGTTTTTTAAAGTTACAATGTTTAAGGTGATTGCTGTTTCATTTGTCTCTTATCTTCTATTGAGTCCGCCACTTGTTCCCGGCGCTAGCATTGTTATAGTTATGCTTTACTGCTTGATAGTTGTAAAGTTGATTATTGATTTTATGAGAAAAGAAGGATAGCAGAGCCAAAATAATACTATACTCTTTGCGTGAAAATGGAGTCTCAGTAAAAAAAGATATGAGGTAGGAGCATCCATTGATAAATCAGCAATAATGGCGGTTAAGGATATTTTTGGCTATATCCGGAATTCCCAAATAGTAAACAACCTTTAAAATCATACAAATACTGTCATTGAGATGAATTTATATTG
>JAGLZA010000321.1 GCA_023131835.1 Caldifarciminota bacterium | reverse complement strand
CGAAGCGACTACCTCTGTGTCCTCTGAAAACACACAAAATAAAAGGGATTTCTTCAAATTCCTCTGCGATTTTATACCCTCCTTTTCTCTTTACAAGCAACTAATCTTTCAATACCAAAGGGTTTTCCATGAGCTGGATATATTGTTTTTGCACCGTGCTTTATTAATCTTTCCCAGCTGTTATGCACATCATCAATATCATCAATAATAATGTGATAGGGAGTGATTATGAAATTCACTGCTACACCTCCAACAAAAGCACTTCCATCCGATAGTAGAACAGATATAGAATCCTCTGTATGTCCGGGTGTATATAAGATTATTCCATCTATGCCAATCTCTTTTAATAAATCTGCATCATCACCATCAACAATATAGTCTTCTTCACATATTGTTACAGGGGAATAAGCGCCAACTGAGAAAAATGAGAATGCTGACATTACAATCTTTATCAATAAATTCACACCCCTTCCCATTTTAGTGACACCTTTCTCTAATAGTGGTATCGAGGCCTTGTGAACTATCAATTTAGCTCCTGTGTCCTTCAGGAGTTGAGCCGCCAGACCCGTATGGTCAAAATGATGATGGGTCAGGAGAATATATTTTATCTCAGAGATATCTATCTCTATCTTCTTTAGTCCTTTTATAAATTGCCTGTATCCTCCCGGATAACCCGTATCAATAAGTAGATATCCATCCCTGGCCTTTAAGAGGAAACAATTTATAACACTAATCCTTACACAAAAGTAATCTTTCCTCGCCTTTCTTCTGATGTCCACATTATTCATATTCTATTTTCATCAAAACCTTTTAGACAGGCTTTTCTTGTGCCCCTTTACTGCGATAACGAAAAACAGGATACTAAAACCGAACAGAACCAATAGATCAACATTGGGGCTAAAATAATTTGAACCCTCAACCGAATACCTGGCTAAATCGGTATAGTAAGTCAAAGGAGAGATAAATGAAATAATCTTCCACTGACCCATCTCGCTGATAGGAACGAAAACACCGCTTATAAAAATCAAAGGAAACTTGATTAGACTTGACAACATCATTATATTAGATGGGTTGTCTGTGGGCGGAGCTGAAATCACCAGTCCCAAAGATGAAAAGCAAAAAGCCGCAAGAATTGTGCCAACAATTAGAGTCAAACTCAGTATCCCTGTTCCCAGTAAGATAACACTGACACAAACAATAAAAAGGGTTATAAAAAGTCCGAATAAAAGAGAAGCCATAATATCTCCCAGAATAATAGCCCATAAGGCGATTGGGGCTGAAACCAATCTCTCAAAGGTCCTCATCCTCGTTTCCCATGGGGCTATCACCGGGCCTATCGAAGAAACGGTAACAAAGAGCGCCATCCCCAGTAACCCGGGGATTAAGAACTCAAGAGAAAACTTCCTCCCGAAAACAAAGGCGATAAAGAGAAAAGATGGGATTAGTAGACCTGAGATCACCACAGGCCCTTTCAAATAAAAAACAGATAAATCCTTCTTGGTAATTGCCCATGATCTTCTAAGCTGCTCGATAATATTCATTCTTCTCTCTTTTTTGTTAATTTCAAGAACACATCTTCAAGGTTTGGCGCCAGGGTATTGAGGGATATTATTTTATTGCCAGAGGACCCTGCGTATTTAACCAATACCGGGATAATCTCTTCGGGCTTTTCAGTATATAACCTTAATTTATCTCCTACTTTTTTTACCTCTGAAACCCCCTTAAATATAATCTCTCCGGGCTCTACTTTTTTATCAAAGGCAACCTCAATCGAGGTGGTGCTCTGAATTGTGCGTTTCAGTTTTTCAGGACGATCAATGGCTACGATTTTACCGTGATTCATGATTGCCACCCTGTCACAGAGTTGGTTGGCTTCTTCAATATTATGGGTTGTTAAAATAACAGCTATTCCTTTATCATTAAACTCTGTGATAAGTTCTCTAATCAATCTGACGCTTTCTACATCCAAACCAGAAGTCGGTTCATCCAAAAATAATAATTGCGGATCATTCATTAAACCCATAGCCACGATTATCCTCTGTTTCATTCCCCTGGAAAAGGTTCTCACTTTCTGGTACCTCTTTTCATACAATCCGAATAACCTTAGTAAATTCTCTGCTTTCTCTATTCTTTTCTTTTTCTGTATTCCATACAATTCCCCAATAAGCAGCAAATTTCTAATGGCAGAAAGATCTATATAGGCATTAGCCATTTCAGGAACGATTCCCATCAGTTGTTTAGCTTCCAAGGGTTTCTTCTGAATATCATATTCTCCAATAAAGGCGGTGCCTGTGGTAGGTTTTAAAATACCAGTTAGCATCCTTATCGTTGTTGTTTTACCCGCACCATTTGGACCAAGTAGACCAAAAAGTTCGCCGTAGTTAACCATAAATGATATATGGTCTACAGCAGTAAAACCATTAAATTGTTTGGTTAAATCTTCAACCTTAATTGCATACATTTACATCACCGCAGTTTAAATGGCATTCATTCTTTGTTTAAAGATTACTTTCTTAAGGCACCTCAAAGGTAAAAGTTGCTGTATAGTGAAGTTCATTGCATTTATCCTCAAATTCCTTTGTAGCAGGAAACCTCTTCTCTGTCTTCAGGAGCCATGGGCCATAATGCAAAATCCTTATCCTGGCAATTCCTTTCCCATCGGTAGATGTCGTATATGCAAAATCCTCACCTGTTGAAAATCCACTATATTTGGCAAACACCTTGCAAAAACTCGCAGGCCTACCATTAAACAATACTTGAACTGGCAAGAAGTCACCTACTTTAAGTGTGCCTGGATCCTTCATAGGTACTATCTCAATCTTATGTCCGATAGGGTTCTTATATGCATCTCTATCTTCTGTGCCTGTCATTATCAATGCCTTAATATACTGCTCATAGTAAAGACTCACGATGACTGCCTTATGACCTGTCTTTGGCCCCATCTTATGGTGCATCTCACCCTTTTCAATATACATAGTGTAGAATCCGGGCTCCAACACAGCAGCTACTATGTATGCACCAGGCTCCTCAAAATTTATAGTTGTAGCCAGGAACCCACCTGGATTGGGCACCAGTGTATGATGTTTTCTACATCTTGGACAGACAAAATAAAACTCCTTTAACATCTTCTGGTCAAGGAAATCATCCACAGGGTATCGATGACCCCATCCAAAATAGAGCTCCGTACTCGCTCCATGCCTGGGATAGAACTCAGGATAAAAATCTGTTACATTCAGCCACATCATATGGGATTGTAAAGCCAAAGATGAGAACAAAGAAAACCCCATTATAAGACCTAAAACACACAGCTTTTTGAACCTTTTCATATAAACCTCCTTTCATCACTTTTTGCTTAAATAAGTTTTTAATAAATATCCTGATGGATCGTACCCACTCTACCCTCCCTTGAATCTTATCTAAAGAGTTAGGCAACCCTAATAATAATACCAAAATCAGGGGCTTTGTCAAGCATTTTTCTCGTAAAGGATTGATACGGAAATTATTTAACATTTTGATTAACATCCTTCAATGATTAGCAAACATTCTTATATCTTCTTCTCCATTTTTCTATATTGCTCGATTGCCCTGTCTAGAGTGGTTTTGGCTAAACAGGCGCAGTGAACTTTTAACGGTGGCAGTCCTCCAAGATGATCTATTATAACCTCAGAGGGTATCTCTTCTGCCTCTTTCAATGTCTTTTCCTTTATTAGCTTTGTGAGTGCAGAGCCAGATGCACGAGCTGCTGTGCAGCCTGTTGTTTGGAATTTTGCATCAACTATTATGCCTAATCTAATCTTTAGATAAATTTCCATTGTATCACCACATATTCCAGTGAATCTGAAATATGCATCGGGATGCTTTATCTTTCCTACATTTATCCTTTTTTCATCGTATTCCCTTGCCCTGTTTGAATATTTGAATCCTTTAAGACCCTCGTTGGTATCAAACTCATTCTTGAACCTTTTTCCTTTTGCAATTCG
>JAGLZA010000320.1 GCA_023131835.1 Caldifarciminota bacterium | reverse complement strand
CCTGTAAGTAGCCCTATCAATGCAAGATGTTCTCCGCCGTATCTGTGAGCTAATGGAAGTAATTCGTCAAGACTGATGTAGACCATAATCCCTGCCACCAGAGCTAAAAGACCTGAAATAAGTGTGGGTGAGAGGAAAGGCATCAGTATAGTATATCCAATCAACGCTCCTATAGGTTCTGCTATACCCGAGGCAAAAGAATAGATGAATGCTTTCTTTCGGTCTCCCGTGGCATAAAAAATCGGCACAGAAACTGAGATACCCTCAGGAATATTGTGAATAGCAATAGCAGTAGCAATAGACAAACCTAATCTCACATCGCCTGTGGCTGCGGCAGCGAAGGTAGCTAATCCTTCCGGAAAGTTGTGGATAGCAATTCCCAGAGCAGTAAATATTCCTGCACGCATTAAATCTGATCGATGTTCATTATTCAATGAAGTTGATTTAGCCTTTTTATTTTCAGCTCTTTCTGCAATATAACTGTGAGGGATCAATATATCTACTATGGCTATAAAGGCAATCCCGGCGAAGAAAAAGATGTTTGCCGTTTTGAATCCGATTGCATCAATAGCTCCCTTAAGGAGTTCTGCAAAGGAGATATAAATCATAACACCTGCTGAGAAACCTAACAAAATAGCCAGATAGGAATACTTCGGCTTGCGGATGAAATAGGCAATACCACTACCTATGCCTGTGGAAAGTCCTGCTAAGGTAGTCAGCATAAATGCAAATGTTAAATCAATATTTTCCATTTTTCCTTCCCAGTTACTTTAAGCATTTCTTTTGATAAATCAATACCAACGACATCATAACCCTTTTTTCAAAAGCAAATGCCTATCCACCTGTTCTTTCTTTTTTAATACATCAATACCTGCTGTTCTATCCATTTTGCTTTTGTCTGTTAAGTATCAGTTCTTTGTGCATCAAAACGGAAAGGATGAGTTGTGCAATTGCAAGACACTCGAATATCAGAAGTATCGTGAATTTCTCCACAGGAAATTGGAATACTGGAATCCCCATACGAATGGTCATATGAAGAGGAGAGTAAAGAATGATAATCAACGGACATATAACAGCCCACCAGTGCGCCACAGGTTTGCCTGCTTTTCTGTACTCTCTAAAAGAACCAATTCCAATCAAGATTGTCAATACCATAGCAACTAACCCGAGTATCAATCCGCCAAGACAAACAAAGCCAGGAATATAGTAAATCAATTTGGATATAAAGTACAACGAACCCAGCAAGATATAGATATAATATATCCTTTTTTCGATAAGCTTCATAGTTATTCCTCCTTGCTTAGATTTTTTCCTTGTCCGGATGGTTTTGTCGTCTTTATTGAAACCCTATAAAAAGTCGGATGGTGTCCACCGAATAATGGCCCCTTGGTTTCATGGACGATATGGAAACCTGCTTATTTAATCAGTTTTATCGGGTATAACCCATGTAAAATACCTGAATCCCGCATAAACTTAATCATCCACCTATGAGGGAATTCATTGAATTCTACTGAAATATATTTACCATTACGCTTGAGCACCCGATGGATTTCTAAAAGTGTTGTCCGTTTTTCTTCATAATCCATGTAATGGAATATCAAACTCGTAAATACCACATCAAACATATCTCCATTATAGGGTAATTTAGTAGCACTCCCCACCCTATAACTGATTTTAAGACCCGCTCGTCTTGCATTTCTTTTTGCTGTTTTTATCATATTGGGTGCTATATCTATTCCATAAATTGAACCTTTTCTTAAAATCCTTGCTAATCGTAAGTCAAGTTTGCCAGTGCCGCAGCCGATGTCAAGAATGGGTTCATTACCTCTTAAATTTGCCGACACTATAAGTTGAGCGTGTATTCTTAACTCTAAAGGTTCAGGCAGGAAAACCGTATCGTAAAGTCCAGCAGTAAGGTCAAGAGATTTTGTTATTAGATGCTTATGCTTCATATTTTTCAACTATGATGAAAGAAATCTTGCCAAAATTTGATATTAAGGACATAATTTCCCTCCTATCTTTAACAACCCTGCTAATATCCGATTTTTTATACCTGGTATAAAAATAACTTTATTCTTACTCAAAGCCTTAAGAGATTGCTCGACCACTTCCTGTGCAAACATCCACAGCCATTTCGGTATGGATGAACGGTCAAAATCCTTAAATTCATCAGTATCATGAAATCCTGTATAGGCAAACCCGGGACAAAGAGCTTGAACTTTGATATTATAATTCTTTAATTCGCTTTGAATACTCCTTGAGAACATATTTAAATAGGATTTAGTAGCATTATAGATTGCATTACCTGGAATTGGACAAAATGATGCAAGTGAAGAGACATTAATAATTGAGCCTTGATCTCGCTTTATCATACAGGGAAGAGCTGCCCGACAAAATCTGGTTGGCGCTAAAACATGCACATTAATCATATTAATAGACTTCTCCGGCGAGACATCAGAAAAATAACCTCTTGTGCCAAATCCAGCATTATTAATTAGTATATCAAGATTTTTAACCTTTTTTATATATTCTTCGACTTGTGCAATGCTTTTCTCTGTAGAAAGATCCGCTACAATAACATCAACAGAGACCGAATAATTATTCTTTAGTTCACGAGCTAACTCTTCCAATTTGTCTTTTCGTCTTGCAATAATAACTAAATCGTAATTTCGAGCTCCTAATTCTCTTGCAAATGCCTCGCCTATTCCGCTTGAAGCCCCTGTTATTAATGCAGTTCCCTGTTTATTGCCATTCATTATATCTCCATATCTACAAGAACTTTTTTTAAAAATAAAAAATATCTTGGCACTCTGATCATATATTCACGGTACGAATCACCATATTTTTCAAGGCAGAAGCGCTCCTCCGCCAAAATGATATAGTGGTTCAATATCATTGAAATGACAGCAAGCGCTAAAATTAACCATGATGCAGTAACAATACCGATACTTATAAGTATGATATTAAGAAATACATAAATTGGATTACGCGAGAGGCTATAAAACCCTTTAAACATAGGCTGACCTGGTTTTTTGAAGGACAATTGAATCCCTGATATGATTCCTCCGATCTCTCCTATCACAAAGAATGCTAATCCGATGTAAAACCATGGAGTGCCTATTTTGAGGGGTACGAATATAGAATAAACCATGATCCCGAAATTAGGGATCCGCGAGAGAGAACTTACAAGTTTGTCTCTACCTTTTGCCTGCTTCACCTGTTCCATCAACTCCTTAATATTTTCCTTAGGTGCAATAAACATTGGAAAGTAATTCGGAATCAGAAAAATAGCCGAAAGTATCCAACCATTCCATAATCCAATTCTAAACTCAGGTATTAAAGACATAGTTTACCACCTCTTTTATTGTTTCTATCAATGTTTTCTGGGGGAGCGAAGCGTCCATGATGGTCGCCTGCTCCCTTGTTTTATCTGGATTGTCCACTCGACATGCGGATTGTACCATACATAATTCTAAATTTAACATGCACCTTTTATTGTAATTTTTGCATCTTCTGGATGACAGATTTTCTTTAATCGAGTCTTGAATCTTTGTGCTCCAACTTACCTTCCACATAAAGAGAAACTGCTTCATCGACATTCTTCACATCAGTCAGGATTACTTCCATACCGACATTCTTGAAGTATTCATATGCTCCGGTCCCCATCATCCCTGAAATAAGAACCTGGCAGTCCTTTAATGTTTCAAACATGCTTTTATGCCTTTCTCCTGCTTCGGGTCCAAAACCATGTTTTCCCGATGCATCAGTTTGCGGATGGTGCTCCTCTGTTGCATAGTCATTATGCCCGGCCTTTTTTCTTAACTCTTTCTTTACTATTTTACTATCTTCAACTGTAACCACAACAATGTTGCTCCCACCAAAATGGTCCTCGATATTAATTTTGTCGTTACTTGCGATTGCTATTTTCATTTTTTCCTCCTTGGTTTTTTGTATTATACTGGGCGGGTTCCATCCCGTCCAGGAACATAATAAGTCTTACTCCTTTATCCATTTGAAGGAGACAATATTCAGAAGTATTCCAGAAATCAGCACAAATGTTAAAAGCATTATCTGGCGAGGGTCGACAGGGGATTCACCAAGATGTCCTGTAAGATGATAGATATTCATAAGTGTAAACAAGATACTGAGTACAAAATTAGTAACTTTATACCATTTTGCTTCAATAACCAGTGTTACAACTATGATAATCATCGGTAGTAAAAAGAAAAAGAGCACCATCCACATACTCGATGCCATTGGGTTTTTTGCTATTTGTTCTGGAGACATAGCGATACTTTGTCCCCAAAAAAGTGGCATTATAGCTAAGAGTGAATGAAAGGTCATTCCAAATAGGAATATCACCCACAGTGTTACAACTTTTGCTTTATTACTCATACTTTACCTCCTTTTTTTATTGCCTTTTCCTTTCCAAATGGCTTTACCCATAAAATCAAAACCGGTGTTACAAAGAAGTCTGCCAGCAGTGCTGCAAGCATTGCTACAATGGTATAAATACCAAGATTAAAATAAAACTTGTCCAATGATGTTGTGTAAGCAACGAACCCAAGAACAATGATGAGGGTAGTCATAAAAAGAGCTTTTCCGACTGTTCGGAATGTTTCCTTAATCGCTTCGTTGTAACTTCCTGTTCGCCAAAATTCCAGTTTACAATGATTTATAAAATGAATCGTATCATCAACAGCCAATCCAAGAATCATTGGACCTATGATCATTGTCATCATACCAAGAGGTGTTCCGAAGTAACCCATTAGTCCTCCGGCGAATATTGCTGGCGCAATGTTTGGGATCATCCCTATTAATCCAGTCTTCACACTGTTAAACACAATTGTCATCAGAATTGTGATCACTATTAGGGCGATTAGAAGAGAACGAATCTGTCCTTTGGTGATATAAGTTGCCATAGTAGAGAATTGAACCGCCGTGCCCACCATGCCATATTTAGCTTCGGGAAAAAGCTCGCTGGTTCGTCGTTCCAGGTAAATCCACTGCTTTTCAAACTCCTTTGCTTCGAAATCATCAACATCCGCGCTGACACGGAGTATCGTGTAGTCATAATCAACCCAATTTTCAGCCTCGGTTCCGCCGGACATTTCGTACAGCAGCAGCAATTGTGAGACGAGTTCTTTATTATCGGGAATGGTGTAGTATTCGGCGCTATCGCTGTGCATCACCTGGTTCAGGTCTTTTACAATATCAGCCAGGGATGAAGCCCTTTTTACCGCCGGGAATTGGTTGATTTCTTCCGCCAGCAGATCAAGATTTTTTAATACCACCGGGTCCTTTGCCTTGCCCGCTTCATTGAATTTAAGGGTGACATCATACGACCACATTGCGCCTACTTTTGTATGATTAATATGCCAGAGTTTGGCTCTAAAAGGTACTTTTAACCCCATCTTTTTCATGCTCATATCAACTTCTACTTTCGTTAGTCCGAAGAGCAGCGCGATCACAATAATCGTGAAAACCGTGATGATTTTTACCGGATGCGACAGCACCCAGCCACTGAATTTAGTAAGAAGATGCTCAGGCCAACCACCACCTTTCTCAGCATATTCAGGATGTGGTTTTTTATTCTTTCCAAATGAAAGAATAGCAGGTGTGAAAAGCATTACAATAATATATGCGGCTATCACACAAACACCTGCTGATAACCCCATCCAGCGAACTGTTTTAATAGATACAAAAAAGAAAGAGAAAAGAGCTGTAATAGTTGTTGCTGCAGTAAAAAATATGGGCCAGCCGGTATGTTCCACAGCGTATGTAATGGCATCCTTTCTCTTTCCTGTTTCGAGAAATTTGCGTTTGAAAAAGATAAATATGTGAATAGAGTAACCAATTGAAACAGCCAGGGCGAGCAGAACTGGCATAATCATAACTGTATTATCAACTTTAATACCTGACCATCCCATTCCACCAAATACCCAAAGGATAGAACTGAAAGCAGTTATTAATGGGACTGACACTCCTCTAAATGAACGCAGAAGCAATATGAGAGCAATAATTGTAATGAGAATAGATATACCAAAAACTCTGCTTGCCTCGTTGTTGTAAAAGGACCTTTTCTCGAAATTTAGCACAGGCATACCAGTTGCTTTGAGATTGAAATTTTTGTATTTATCCTGTCCAACAATTTCTACTGCTGTTCTACCGACCACCAGTTGAGGGTATTCTTCCATGTTTGTTTTATCTATTTCGTTAGGATAACGGCTTAGCCGTAAAAGAATCCATGCCTGTTTGGAGTCATCAGAGAAAAGTCTATTCACAAAAAACTTTTTGGAAAATGCCAGGCTCCGAATTTCTTCTATTGCCTGTGGATCAGTAGGTACTTCGTCAGGTACGATATTGCCCACGATTAGCCCCTCTTCAGTGCCTATGGTGAAATCAAGGTCAGTAATTGACATTAGCTTATCCGAGTAAGGAACCTTGCTTTTCAATTCCTTACCAAGTTCTCTCATCATCCTCAGAATCTCTGGCGAAAAGACATCATCTGCTTCCACAAGAACTGCGACAAAATCGTTGTTCCCAAAGATATCTTCAAATTCCCTTTTGGCAATTACGAGCGGGTCGTCAGCTAAGAACCAACTTTCATTTGAGACATCAATCTGGATGCGTTTTATGCCCATTATCGCTATAAAATCAAGGATGATTAGTCCTATGATGATTAACCAGCGAAACTTGATTATGGTTTTCGATTTTTTAGCAAACCATTTGTTGATTCTTTCAAGCCTTTCTGACATTTTTACCTCCGTTATAAGTACTTAAAAACTATATTTTGCCTTTATCCAGAGTTCATCATTGTCATCGTATTGCCCCATCATTCCATCATCTCCTAAGAAGGCATCAATACCTAAAAGTAGATGTAATTCATCAGTGAGGGCATAATTCATACTGCTCCGAACGAAATAATCCTCATCGTTTATTCCATAATAGCCCATCATTGAGAGTTCCAGAGTTTGTCTGAACAAATTCTTGGATATGTGAAGGGTGGCCAGCATCGTATGCTTATCACCCTTGATGGCTTTATCGTAATCTAAAATGAAATTGTCAACAAATTGTGCAGTGAGCATCCAATCGTTTCCCGGTGTCCAATCCAGGCCTATCATCCAGTTCAATGAGTTCTTTTTGAAAAGGGCAGTATCTGTTAGATTTTCAGGGTCAAAGTATCTGTTAGTATAGAATGCTGCCTCGCCACGCAGGACGAAGTCTTCCCATGGGTTTGAGAATTCAGCGCCAATGAATGTAAGCCGATGATGTTCAGGATGGTAGTGGACTGAAAGGGTATCACCTACAATTGATATAGTTCTATGCATGGTAGGGTAATCATCCCAGGTGTAAAAAGAAGAAATAGCAAAATCAATTCCTGGAAGATAAAAAGATAGTTTGCCACCGATTTCACTATTCTCAAGCAATAGATCAGGCAGAATCGGATTGTCAAACTCAACCTCTACATTGCCCGGAAATTTATATTTGAAAGCCCATGGTGTCCCCGGCAAGGGCAGGACTGCAGGTCTAAAAATAGGGATCATGAGGAATTCAAGATTGGCATTGTCAAATAGAAGACGCCATCTCACTGCATCAACGGGAAGTCTTATGTCATCAAAATCCCGTGCTAAGAATTCTGTGTAATCCCAGGGAGAGACAATGTCGGTTATTGCCAGACCATCTGCTTTTCCCCAGATGATTATTTGCATGCCAATTCTGAGGTCCCATTCATCCGCTATATAATCGAGATAGGCTTCTCTGAGCTCAATACCCGAATTTGATGTTATAACATTGTTGTTGATTGCGTTCATTGCCGCAAATAAAGAAGCATCCTCCCCAGACATCCACATCTCCAGACGCAGTCGGGTTCTTGAACTCAAGAAATCATAAGGGTCATTTAACCGAGTGGCGTGATATGTGTCAACAAATCCCTGGGGTTCAAAATTCACTCCTGAAAGAAGGGCAGGCACCAGAAGAATTAAGGCGAAACAGATTGTTAAAACTTCCCTCATTTTATCTTTCCTCTCTCCAGGGTTGAAACTCTGAATAGATTATCTTTCAATCCGATGTCATAATGGATTTCTTTGATTTCAAGGATGGTTTTATGTTTTTCCCGGATGTTATCCATCTCCATTTTGAATGCTGTCCAGAATCCGTCCTGCTTCCTGATATCAGAAACAATAAGTATTTTCAATAAGTTATCCTGTTTATCATAAAACTCTACTTTAATAGGTATAAGGGCGTCCTGTTGTATCCATCTTATAACCTTAGAATACATATCATCTTTATTCTTTGGTCTCGATTCAACAACCCAGCACATAATTCCGTCAATATCTTCTTCTTTTAGTAATTCATGATTATCTTCATCTACTGATCGGTCACCTAAATCATCATACGTAAAATCAGTCCCCATGAAATAGTCGTTTTTTGATGACCCGCTTATGCGTCTTGTTTTTTTTAAGGCAGGTAGATAAAGCCATCTGTCATCATCTTTAGAAGGGTCGTCATATTCCCATGATAAAAAACCAGTTCCCTTAACATCTGCAGGTGACTGGAAATATGTGATAGATTTGCTATCTTTGCCATAATCCTTAGAGAGGAATAAAACAGTCCGCTTACGCATTTTCCCTCTTTTATTAATAAGTGTCATCTGCATTACCCCCTTCTGGTCATCTCCATCAGGACGGTCATGGACTTTGAGCATAATATCTCTGCCCGTTAGTTCAGCAGATTGAGCGTAAACAGGTTCGATATAGGCTATCGTCTCAAAAAGGAAGACTAAGCATAACAAGACAAAACCTTTTTTAGTCATCTATAACCTCCTTTCTAATGCGGCAGGTATATACTGCCCCTTCTCTTTCTATCTTTTTAAGTAAATAAGCCTTCCAACAGCAGACTGTTCCCCTCGAGTAGCATAGATGAAATAGATGCCACTGCCAATTGATTCAGAGGGTTTCCATATCAGTTCACTTCCGGTATTTTGAATCCTGTAGACTCTTCTTCCATCCACTCTGAATATTTCCACCAATGTCCCCTCTGGAACAACTATACGGCAGGTAGAAAAAAACGGATTTAGACCCATTTCGACCTTCAACGTCTGTGTCACTGTCTCATTCTTTTCTTCAACACCGCTATAACCAAACAATTCCAGATATGGACGAACACTGGATGATGCTTCCCGGGAATAAAATTTACTCCATTTATTGCCTGCTAAAGCCTGAATGACGAGTCCATAGTTTGTGATTGTCCCATCAAGCCATTCATTTACAAGAGATGTAATATCTATCTCGTGCCAGCCGTTGTAACTGAAGGTATAACTTGCCCATTCTGTACCACCATGGGAAATATGCACATTTTCAGGCCATGACTCATCCCAGGGTTCAGTGATTTCATATATCTTAGTATGTGTGGGATCACCATGTGGGCAGCCGAAGAATCTATCAAGGTTCAAAAAGGCACTGTCGATGGCTCCTCCCATATAGGGTTCCAGGTTAAACATTATCATTATGCGCTGATGGTTGCTCATTGGGGCATAATTCGCCACCCACAACTCGGTTACAGGATGAGAACCGGTATGGTCAGGGTCTGTATACATATCATATTGCGGTTCTATTGTTTGAGCATTTAGATGGACGACCGGTGTAAGTCCAATTGTGATAGCTATCACCACATATATTATTCTTCGTATCATTATGATACCTCCTTTTTATTTATTTTGCATTATCAATAATCTCCCTGAAACCTGAGGATAAGGCGATTTGCTTCATTGTATGTATCAGGAGGGGAATCAACCGGGATTTCATAATCTAACCTGAGTTTCGCATTTGGAGAACCAAGACCCAGAGTTAATCCCGCTGTCAGATATGTATATTTATGGTTCTCCTCCACATTGCGGGCTTTGTCCCAGGATTGATACATTACATATGGCTGAATATATGGAATTACCCTATTCCCTGTTTCCCATTTATATCCAATATCAACAAAGTATGCCCTCATTTCCAGGTCTTCAGAACTAACATCCGGATAGGAACTATAGAAACCCTTACCCACATAGTATTCACCCCGTAGATGCACATTAAATGCATCGTAATTGAACCCTAATCCGTTTCTTGATGCCTTATCGGGCTCACCATCATACTCAAAGTCCTGCTCTATATCAGAGTAGAATCCTCCCACAGACAAACCCAAAATAGGCGTCCGGAAGATGAGTCCAAGGTTCATATCATGTTCTTCGCCAAGAGTTCCCTTTTGCTGTCCATTGAGATAAGCGAGCTCCGCAGAAATACCCATGGTTTCAGTAAAATCATAGTCTATGTCTATTACTGCGCCAGTTGGATGGCACGGAGCGAATGCCCTAAAAAAACGGGGCTTTTCAGCGGTTAGAACATCCATGCATTCCTGATGTAACTCAAATCCACGCATAATATGCCCCTGCATAATACCTGCTTTCAGAAAATCAAAGGGCTTGAAGAAAACGCTGGCCTCCATTCTGATTATCCCTATTCCGGGACCAGCACAACTCGCAGAGCCGATTTCAAGATTATATTCAACATATTCTCCTAATTCGCCCTCAATTTCAATTGCAGCGTAGCGGACAATAAACTTGCTGTCAGGCGCCAGATAGCCCAGAATCGTATCATCTTCACCGAAATACAATTCCGACTGGACTGCCAACGAGGTATGCACATCAGGCGCACCCAAATCCTGCGCAGCAGCAGGAGTCGAAACGAGAAATAACACAGTAAAGGCAAATAGATATCCCAATGGATTCAGGTATCCGGTCACATCTTCCTTATGAGTATTTCTCAACCCTCTATATTTTGATTGCCACCTTATATTTGCAATTTTATACATCTTTACTCCTTTTAGTGTTAATATTCCTATTTTAATTCAAATAACCATCATACAGCTATTAGATTTTTATCCTCAACCCGCTATAGATAGTGCGCCCTGTAAATGGTGCATACATAAAGGCAGCATCATCAGGATGGCGTTCGTCCTGAACATAGTCAAAGATATTCTTCGAACCTACAAAAACGGAAAATGTAGTACCATGTAATTGAAAATCGCGTGCCAGTCGTGCATTGAACACCCAGAATGGATCAGTGTATTTAATATAGCTTTCAGGGTCTGTCACCTCCTCATCTTTGCAATAATCAATATACATACTTCCTGTGTAATCAGCACCTAATACCATATCCCATCTCCCGGGCGCAAAATCCAGTTCAATACCACCGGTTAATTGAGGAACTCGAGAAATGTATTTGCTGTCTTCAGTATATTTGCTGCCATGCACTGGATGGTCTATCCAATCCTCACGCGGATTTTCATACTGTGCGTCAGTGTAGGCAAAATTTAGGTCAAACGAGAGAATTGATAACGGAGCAACCTTAATTCTGGATTCTATTCCCTGCGTATATGCCTTACCAATATTTCGCCATTCATAGGTATAACCTAATTGAGCAGATGCTTCACTGGCATCGGCAAATCCGATTTTGTCTTCTAAATTGGTGCGAAACAGATTCAGACTCATATTGAATGTTTTAGCAGAATAATCAGCGCCAAAATTAAAGCTCATAGATTTTTCAGGTTTCAAATCCGCTGGTTTATTTATCCTTGGTGAACCACTACATAGGTGTAAATCCTCACTAAATCCATAAGGGACCCGAAATCCAGTTCCAGCACTGCCGCGAATAGTTAATTGAGGAGTCATTTTTATCATTACTGCTCCTCTTGGGCTGATAGCAGTTTCGTTATATTCAATGGCAATTTTTTCTTGGGGTGCAACATCACCTGAACCACCAAACTCATCTTTTGATTTGTGAATATCATAGCGTGCTCCAATGACTATCTCTACGATGTCTTTTAATAGAGAAATTTCATCCTGAATATAAACACCATAATCATGTGCATACTTTTCGCTTGTTGAAGTATAGGTGCTACCGTAATTAGAATCATTTTCGTCAACAATAACATATCTACCGCTTTCATCTAATTTATTATATGTATATTGTCCACCGAGTAATATGTGATTGAATCCTAATGTATGTCCATAATTGACACCTACAACATAGAGATTTTCATCCGCAAGATACGGCTGCATTTCATCTACTGAAGGCATGGTATCACTGTGTGTTGCCATATAGTCTCCTAAAAAGGCATCGTTTGTAGCATTCCTATTATGTACGATATAGTCAAAATTCATACTTATTTCGCTGTTACATGTTAGATTGTTTTTATATCCAATACCTGTTTCGTATCGTGTAGTTTTGATATCTTCTGATCCCTCGGCAAATGGGTTTTTCCATATACTGAGGTCACCACCTTGACGTTGTTCGTTTAAAGTAACTCCACTCAGACGAAAGCGATCATTCCCCAGGATATCATTGAAATGGAGTTTGAGTCCAAGTGAAAAGATATCCGACTTTACACGATCGGTAAATCCGTCGCCGTCTTCATCTATTGCATCGCCAGTATTTTTCTGTGCAGTTAGTATCATATCTGTTTTTGCTAATTTCCGACTGGCAGAAAGGATGAATTGATTAGTATTGTCAGTTCCAATGTTAATTTTCGATTCTATCGATGGCTGTGCAGTTGGTTCTTTGCTAATAATATTAATGACACCACCAATAGCAGAACTGCCATACAGTGCTGAACCAGCACCTTTAACGATTTCGATGCGCTCTATGTTACCCGTGGTTAACTGCTGAAGCCCATAGACTGAAGCCAATCCAGAGTAAGTTGGTTCACCATCAATTAAGACCTGAACATGACCTGATTCCAGCCCCTGTATCCTTAAGATTGAAAAATTACAATAGGAACACTGTTGCTCAACCCTTATACCTGGCGTGCCATCCAAAGCCTCATAGAGATTTGATGCCTCTTTCATCTCCAGTTGTCGTGAGGTAATAACCTCGGTTCGCACCGGAACATCCTTAATATATCGTGGTGTCCGCGTACCAGTTACTACAACACCGCCAACCTCAATGGGATTTATTGTTAATTCAAAATCGAGACGTGCTGTTTCACCTTCAGAGATTAGCACTTCTTTAGTCACTGCTGTATATCCAAGCATGGTTGCAACGACTTTATATCGCCCAGAGGGGAGGGAGAAAATAATGTATTTTCCATTCACATCGGCAGCAGCACCTAATTGAATGCCTTTAATGATAATGTTTGCCATGGGGAGTGGTTTCATGGTTTGTCTGTCAATGACTGCCCCCTCAACACCTCCCACGTTTTTTGCAATGGCGCTAAATGGCATGAGTGCAACTAATAAGATTATAAACACAATGGTTGTCATCTTTTTGATCATCTTTTTCCCTCCTTTGCTCTGCTTAGCAGAACATACTGATTTATCCCATATTCCGCTCCTTGATTGCAAGTCTCCACCTATCATCCTATACATCTACTACCTCCTTTTAGGTTAGCCTAACAATGTTAGGTAAGCCTAACATAATTAAGTTTTTGAATTTGTCAAGGCCTTTTTTTAACCACCGGGGGCACGTCGCTTCGCTCCAATTGAGAAATAGTTAAATAGTTGAATAGTCAAATAGTTAATTAGGA
>JAGLZA010000032.1 GCA_023131835.1 Caldifarciminota bacterium | reverse complement strand
TCAGTCCAAATTCTTTTATTTTATTAATAAGAGAGGTTTTGTCCATTTTAAACTCCAATCATTAGGCGGGCGAGGTAAACTCGCTCCTACGTTTGGCTGCCTCTGGCGGGCGGCGTAAAGCCGCCCCTACAATTTCGTTGAAACACATCTGGCCGTAGGGGCGGTTTACCCCGCCCGAATTCATTCCTCAAATATCTCTTTCTCAACTTCTCTGCTTACAGCGAGATTATCCGCGTCCTTAATTCTTTCGAGGATCTGCTTGACCTCTTCCCTGTTCTTTATCTTCTTCTTCCAAAGAGCTTTTAAGATTGCCTGCAAAGAAATAACAGAAACTCCTTCACGCTTTGCAAATTCCCTCGCTTTTATGTCATTGGTTGCAAATATACATTTCTCTGTTTTACAATAAGCAATAGCTTCCAGTTCCCCTTTTCCCAAGCTCAAATTTTCTTGAAGTCTTCCATATTCTTTCAATGCCTGATTGCTTAAAGGCACTGTTTTTACAGTGGAAATTACTTTCAATGGAAACATATATCCATACTCAAAAGGCACAAAAATCTCATCTCTTATCTTAGGTGTCATCACTATCTTATTATCAAAAAGGCGCTTCAGCAAGTCAATTGCATCTATCTTGGCGAACATACTCAGAATATCAGTATCAAAAACTATCATTTCACGGCCTCTAAGATTCTCTCTACCTCTTCGTCAACTTCTTCGACTGGAATGCTTGGAACCGAGATTTTAATGCCTTTCTCCTTTAATACTTCCTTAAAATCTTCAATATTTAGCCCACAGATCTCAGCAGCCCTTGACAGAGACACCTCACTTTTCTTATATAGCTCGATTGCTACATCCCTTTTCAATTCCGGCTTTGCTCTAAGGAGAGTACGTAAAGCGTCCTCCATAAGCTCCTTCTCGCTTGGATATCTTCCTATCCTAACCAATATTTCATCAAATTTACTCAATGCGGTTTTCATAACTACTCCTAAATGCAAGGCAATGGCT
>JAGLZA010000319.1 GCA_023131835.1 Caldifarciminota bacterium | reverse complement strand
CCACGAACTCTATGAACTCAATGAACTCAGTTTTTTAGCCACGGTTTCTGCACGGTTTGAGATAGATGTAGGGGCGAGGTCTCCTCGCCCCTACAAAAGAGCAAGATATTTAAACAACCATTTCAATCAGTGAAAATCTGTGTCCATATCAGCTACCAGCATTCAGCCATCAGCTAACAGCATAGAACTAAGATGTACTTCTGTGCTCTCTGTCCCCTCTGCGTTTTATTGTATGGTGGTGAGGTGATAACAAAAATATTGTTTTTCTCTGTGTCCTTTGTGTCTTTGTGGTAAAGATCTGCGTTTATCTGCGGTTTCACTAAGGATTTTGGGTTTAGAGAATTAGAATTAATTAAACTTTCTTCTGTGTCCATCTGCGGCATTATTAGCATACAGTTATCAGCTAAGATGTATTTTTTGTGTACTTTGTCTTCTTTGTGTTTCCTTTCTTGTGGGATAGTGGGGAAAAACAAAAACATTATTTTTCTTTGTGTCCTCTGTGTCTTTGTGGTGAAAAATCAGTCTTAATCAAAGGGAATCAGCGTCCAAAGATGGGTAGTAGAAAGGGCAGATCTATTGAGTCATATAGGCTAATATATTCAAACCAATGAAGAGGAGAATGGTTGAAGTGATTCCAAAGATAGGAAAGAAAAAGAGGGTCAACAGGAGAGCACCAACTGCACCTCCTATTACATCATAGGTATAGATAAGGGGAGCGGTTATTTCATCTCTGTGGTCTTTTCTCAAAGTCATCGTAGCCACGGGATAGACCCAGCCGATGACTGCACCCGCCATAAGATTTATTGTTGGAATAAGGAAAAAGATAGGAAGGCTGGGCGTCCTAATCCGGACTATAAGTAAAAGCATGAAGTAGAGAAATCCCATCCAGAGGAACGGTAATTTTAATTTTGGTTCCGGGCCCAATCTTTCTGTAAGGTATGTTCCCAATCCAACCCCAAACATAAACAACCCTGTTATGAGTCCTACAAGATGATATAGATTACCATATATAATCTGCAGGGATAGAATACACAGGTATCCAACCCCAATAGCCATAGCGCCAATGAGCCCCACTCGGAATCCTGTTTTCCGAATCAGAAACGCTGGAACAAGGAAAAAGAGGATATACCACGGAGGGTGAATAAGCCATTTGAATATCCAGGAGAGATTGCTGTGCTTCTCTGTCCAGAGGATCATTGAAAGCAGAAAAGCCCTGGGCCAGGTATCGGTATTAAAACCTATAAAATTGGCATTCAACTGCTCTTTTACCTTCTCTCTCCTCTCTTCAAGAAGGAAGGCTTGAATAGTATAAAGGTCAAGATATTCAAGGTTCATTCGGTTCAATTCTTGCTGCATTGCATTGGAATCTATAGATAGCGGAGCGTTAGAAAATATAAGCCATAGATTATAACCTGGTATCAGGATAGAATAGTCAAACCCCTCTTTATAGGTCCAGTATACCAGAGAATTATAATCCAGCACTGTCCTATTTAGATAATCTTCACCAGAAGAGATTTCAAGTGATATAACTCCGTCTTCACCCACTATTTTCTTCAACTCTTCAACAAAACTCAGAGAATAGAAGCGATTTATAGAGAGATTTAAGGGATCGCCAACCGCAAGGAATACAGCATCAAAACTCTTCTTTGTCCTTCTCACAAACATTCGTGGATCAGAGCGGACAAAATTCACCTTTTCTGAGAATTCTTTCTCTAAATGTTCTCTGAGAAAATATTCTGCCAGAGGGTCAGGATCAACTACTGTGCAGGAATGATATTTGATTAGTTCCCTTATTATTCCGGGATCGGGAAAACCCAGATACAATATATCTTCTTTTTTACCTCGACTTAGCAAGAGGGGAATATGAATCTTCTCGGAAAGAGTATAAGTCGGATAAGTGGTAGCGATTATGCCATTGCATAATAATGAACGTTCTCCAGCCTTTTCTATCTCCATATACCTTCCATATCTTGTTTCCCAGTGCTCCTTTATTTCAAAACCTCTGTATCGATTATTGTATCCAAAGTTCATACACTTCTCTGTAATGGGGAGAAAAAAGAGAACAACAAAAAAAAGCATAAGAGGAACAAATCTCTTTCCCTTCAAGAATATCACAGGCACCATTGCAAGAGCGCTTACAATAAAGAGGTTCCTCATAGGAGAAAAGAAAACAATGAATATATACGAAAAGGCTATTCCTCCGAAGAGATCACCAATGGAATCCACAATATACGGTCTTGTGAATCCTTTTATACCGCCTCCAATATGATAGGAAAATTTCTTTAGACCAAGGGAAAATATGAGTCCAAAGATCAGATAAATTGGCAATAAAAGGATAAAGGTTTCACCCAGAAGGGGCAAAATACCGATTATCTCACCCGGACCATAACCAAAGAGTCCGGGGAGTAATCTAAGGACGAAAACAGATAATGGCAGGATAATTGACAAACTAAGAAAGGCAAGAAATAAAAGATCAGTGGTTAATTTTCTTCCGATAAAGGCCCCCAACCCCACTCCAAAAAGCCACCCTGATACTACTACACCATAGGTTAGTTCGTTTCCATAGAATATCATATATATTTCGCGGATCAGTATATTTTGAGAGAGAACTGATAGAAATCCTGAAAGGAAGAGAAAAGACAGAAGCAATTTAGGACTTTATCTGTGAAAGAAATTTAGTAATTTTATCTTCAGGTATAGGGTTTCTATCGACGGAAACGAACGCCAGAAGGACATTAGATGCAGGTCTTTCTATTCTTGAAAGAGTAATCTCGCAACCACTTAATGTCTTCATCACCTTTCCAACGAGAGTTTTATCCTTGGGAGAAGCAATAACAATAGCAGTGCCGTTCATGAGATCTACACAATCAGCTATAATCTCTCCCTTTTTCCACTTTTTAAAGATGCCGCATGCTAATTGGATAACTTTAACAATATCATCAATTGATGCACTCATTCTCCAGAAATCCTCAAGGGAATAGTATATAGGTTTAACTATCTTCTCTGGTAGAGCAGGTAGGTTTTCAATCACTGAATTCAACTTCTGGATATCTCCCTGTCTCATTCCCTCATCAAAATCTCGAAAGTCTCCGATAGCCCCTCTTATTATTTCTTTTGCAGCATCATAGATATCTGAACGGCAATCAAATTGGTCTGATTCCCCCCTGACATCAAATACATTTACAACGACATCTCCGTATACCTTTGGAGGATGTGTTCCAAGCAGCGTAAGTCCTTCCGTGTTATCAAAACCGTTCGGGATTCGAGATATGCTTCTCTCTCTGTTGCATACTACAATAATCTTAAATTCAAGAAAGAATTCCGATGACTGTATAACAGATAAGAAGGCCTGTGGTATCCCCGAACTCTTAAATTCACTGATAAGGAATGGTATTATTGCTCTAAGGTAATGCTCGAAACCACCTGTGGTTTCAATCAATCTACCGGTTTCAGACCTGACCCTGGAATGTATTCTCTTAAAAACCCTCTTTATCCTTTCATGATATGAAGGAGGATAGGCATTTTTTTCTGAATCACTAATTTCTATTCGAGCTACAAGCACTCCATCTTGATTGGTAAATTCCTTATTATAGACCACTCTCACATCCGGAAGAACATAAGAAATGCTATCCAGAATCTCTTTTAAACACATATCCTTCTCAAACACACCTATTGTCATACCCGTGAGGTTTTCTTTGGAGGTTTTCAGATTCTCTATATAGAGCTGAATTTCACCCTTGCTTTCTAAAACATCCTTCTGAATTTCACAATTGATGATGATTTGTTCTGCAAGGCATTCAGGTGTTCTTTCCTCTATATAAGCTTTAGACCGAGATGCAAAGAACTTAAATGCTTCACCTTCTGGCCCTATCAGGTCATTTAGTAACTTATTAGGTGCCTTCTTTTCTATAACATCCACAACCCTTGAGTATATCTCGAGCCGCTTTGATTCTATTGAGATCAATAATCTCTTAGCAAGACTACCTATGGAGATACTCCGAATATCTTTCACAATTTCTTTTTCATCCAGTATAAATTTATCCAATATTATCTTATTTTCTAACTTTATTACAGCGATAATTATCCCCAATTGAGTACCATCCATATCTATTACAGAACCTGATATATAATGGATGTTCCATCCTTTCTCATGAAAGGTTCCCAATACCGCTTCGGAGAAACCGGGCCAATCTCCGGCAATTACACCCAATTCCAAAAACAGTGGAAAGGTTTGGGATTTTGGTATGTCCTCTACATATATATGGATATCCTCTCTATCTATCTTCCATTCATCTACCAGTTTTTCTACCAGTTTCTTTTCTCTCTCTATGGGAAAGAATTCTCTGACCTTATCGTATATACATACCTTTTTCATCAGTGAGTAAGAGCGTAAAGATAGATATTTATTCCCATCTTCAACGCTTTCTCCCTTATTTCTTCAGGGTCATTGTGAACGGATGGCGATGCCCAACCATCTGATATATTACTATTATATGTATAAAAAAGGGATAACCTTCCATTAAGAAAAAGCCCATATCCCTCTGCAGGTCCTTTGTAATGTTCATGTATCTTGGGCAAACCATTAGGCAGATCATAGAAGATGTGATATATCTCATGGTCCTTTGGCAGAAGGATAAGTCTATAATTGGGGAATATCTTGTTTGTCTCTCTTCTAAAATATTCATTCATTCCATAATCATCATCGGCGTAGACAAATCCACCATTCCAGAGATAGTTACGGAGAACCTCTCTTTCTTTCTCTGAAAGGTTTATCTTTCCGTGTCCTGTAATAAATAAAAAGGGGTATGAAAATACCTCGGGGTCATCGAAAGACAGTATCTTTTCTCCTTCACCTATCTTTATATCCGTCCTTTGATTAATGGATTTAGCAAGATTTGGTATTATGTCAGGATCATTATACCAATCACCTCCTGAATATCTCAAACGAACAATGGGAGGATTTAATATAAGAAACAATATTGTTAATAATAGCATAATCAACCTCTTGGGTGATATGTGGTTACAATATCACGAAGATAGGAACGATCAATATGGGTGTATATCTGTGTGGTCGAGATATCGGAATGCCCAAGGAGTATCTGAACAGTTCTTAGGGTTGCTCCCCCCTCTAAAAGATGCGTCGCAAAAGAGTGCCTCAATGTATGTGGGGTTACATTTTTCATTACTCCTGACAGCACAAGATACATCTTGAATCGCTTCCAGACACCCATTCTGGTTAATCCATTTCCATTTTTTGTGAGAAACAAAAAGGAAGACTTCTTCTTATCTAATATTGGCCTTGCTTCTTCAAGGTAATCCATAAGAGCATTCTTAGCCTTAGACCCAAGAGGTATAATACGTTCCTTGCTACCTTTACCCCTAACCCTGATGTAATCATCCTTAAAAAAAATATCCTCTTTGTATATATTGAGGAGTTCTGATATCCGTAAACCAGATCCATACATAAGTTCAAACATTGCCCTGTCACGAACGGCAAGTGGAGATGAGTCACCAATAATTTTAATCAACCGATCTATCTCTTCGGGTGAAAGGATAACCGGAAGTTTCTTATCCAATTTGGGAGATTGGATATTACTCACCGGAGTCTCATCAATCAATCCTTCCCCTATATGGAATCCAAAGAAAATCCTGAGAGAAGAGACCTTCCTTGAGATAGTTGCGGAAGAATATTCTGCTGATTGAAGTTTAGATATATACTTCAGTAGATCATCCCTGTTAATATCACCTACTTCCTTATCTACCTCATCGAGAAAAAATAGGATATCCCTCTTATATGCATCTACTGTATTGGGAGATAATTCTCTTTCAGCCTGGAGATAATAGATGAAATCCTTCACTGCCTCTTTACTGTAATTCATTGGGTTCAAAATCCTCGAGTTTCCATACAAGCGAATCAGCAGGTATTTCCTTTCGCACCAATCCAATATTTGGTGCAAACCATTCATAGGAAATTACTGTATCTTCATCCTCTATACGAGTCCTTTTTAATCTATATGTATTATCAAATTTCCCAAAAGGTACATCTATAGAAAGAATCCCTACAGAATCTATATTAATTATTAGATTTTTATATAATGTATCCCCTTTATAGACTGTCCAAAGAGTAAACTGTTCACTCCATGAATCATGGTTTATAAATGGTAGTATTAGGTAAGGCTCATAGATCTTCCCGAACGAGACCCTATCACCTTGATAGGTAGTTATAAGTTCGGACACGATATTCACTACTCCCATCTTTCGTTCCATAAGCTGTTCCTGCCCCTCTACTGATACACTGTAAAGGGAATCATAGTTCAGAACTTCCATTATTAGCTGTCGGGATCCCTCCTCTTCTATTCTGTATACCCATCTATTCCCCACTCTCAGTGGGAAATAGTCGGCGCTAATCTTTGCAGAAAATGGATTACTGCAGCCTGAAACCAATACCAATATCAAGGAAATCAGTACCAATTTCTTCATCAAATATCTCCTTTAAGGAAAAACCAATCTGAAATTTTGGGTTTTTAGAAGGAAAGAGATACAGGAAACGGAGAGAAAAAACAGGGAATATTCCGTTTTCACTGACATCCTTCCTTTTCATCGAGCCATAGATGATCCCGGGCGTTAAAAGAAAAGAAAAATGGTTTCCTAAGATGAATTCTTTTCCTGCTCCTATGCCAACCATCCTCAGTTGATAATTATCTCTCCTGTAAAGAGCGGTCATTGCCCAGTAATTGAATTTGTATTGATGTTCGAGCACTATTGATATACCAGATGGTGTATCTATAGCAGTCTCACCCTGTGGCACAGAAGAACCAACGAATAATCCAAACCCCAATAGAAGATTTATCATCTTTTTATATTAAAAGGATTTTGACTTTTGTCAAGTTGTTAGATTTCCACACCACCCATTTTTTAACCACAGAGATCACAGAGCACTAAAGAGCGAAAACCATTCCCCTTTATTTTTTATGTTTCCGGAGGACGAAAAAGAGAAAAAATTTGGCAGGAGCGTCCAATCTTAAGGATCGGGGGTTGCCTTTGTAACACTACGAGTCATGCGTCGGTAAGGGTTCGTGGGATGATATGTGGTATGTGATATGTGATAAGGGCCCAAGGGTAATTTAGGATTTAGGGATTAGGATTTTGGGTTTAG
>JAGLZA010000318.1 GCA_023131835.1 Caldifarciminota bacterium | reverse complement strand
AACTATTTATCCATTCAACCATTTAACTACTTTCCTTTGTGTCTTTGTGGTGAAATAAAACCGTGGCTAAAAATGGATGGGTCAGAAATCAAACATCGAGTATAAAATTTATTATCCAGTAATCAGGTGTCTCTTCGAGCCTTAGTTGATGATAGGTTACCGCCTTGACTTCCACTCCATCTACAATCTCGTAAGGTTTATACTTATTACCTATCAGGTGAACCCTATATTCATTGTTTATGATTTCTACAGAACACTTAGATATGGCAAATTGCTTATGTTCTATGATATATAAAATCTCCTCTAATATACTTACCAATGCTATCTCTGCATCATCCTCACGGATGATAAACTCCATTTTCTCTTTACCCTTGATTTCTATCTCACCTAACATAAGGTCGGATATCGCAAGGATTGCCTTTTCCATAGAAAGCGATAGTGTTTTACCTTTAACTCTTATTCCTATATCAGCGGTATGCTCTATAATTTCATAATCCTTAAAGGAAGGCATTATGAATGAACCTCGTTCCCTCATAGTAGAGTTGTCTTATATGATATAATAAGGGCATTCTAATAGAAAGAACACAAAAGGGGATATCCCTAAATATTTTTCTTGCAAGGTATCCTGTTCTGAAATGATGAGTGCTATCGGTAATAATCCACACCCTTTTTGTTTCTTTTAGAAAAGGTATTGAATTCAACAGGTTATCATAGGTGGTTTCTGATTTGTCCTCCACGATACAGGAGAGTGAGGAATGGCTTGTCATCCATTCCACTTCATCTTTACTACCAGAGAATATTACTTTGAACCCTTTTCGATCTTCAATCAATGATTCAGCATATTTAATCCTCTCTTTCATAATATCCTTATTTTTTGAACCAAGGATTATCATAGCGAGACCTCTGAAGGTTACCATCTTTCTATTATCCTACTCTTTCGCGATACCTCCTTATTGGATATTGTATATGCTGATAAGACCATATCCCCAACAGGCTTATAGGGCCTTGAGGTATAGACAAGGGCTATGGTTTCTCCTTTTCTTATCTCATTTCCCTCTTTCTTGAGGAGTTTTATTCCCGCTTTTAGATCTATCTGGTCTTCCTTTTTCTCCCTGCCAGCCCCTGTATAGATGGAGGCAATACCTATCTTATAGGCATCTATTGATTGAATAATCCCATCTCTATCACTCTCAATCTCGTATGGCTCGGGATAGGTTGAAAGTTGTGATATATCACCACCCTGGAGTTGGATCATTCTCTCGAAACGTTTATAGACCCTTCCGCTTTTCAAGGTTTCTCTTATATCTGCCGTTATACCACCAATCTTACACATCTCTTCTACAAGGGCTATTGTTACCTCTACAGTATCCTCGACAAAATCCCCTTTGAGTATGTCCACACTCTCAATTACCTCTGGAGCGTTCCCCACAGTCATTCCAAGTGGTGATGATTGGTCGGTAAATACGATCCGCATCTCGGTTCCGAGTCTTTCTCCCACCTCTTTCATTCTCTCCCCAAGTCTCTTTGCCGAATCAAGATTTTTCATAAAGGCACCTTTACCGACCTTCAGATCTATCACCAGTCCATTAAGGTCCTCTGATAGTTTTTTTGAAAGGATGCTTGATGTGATAAGGGGAATTGATTCAACCGTTGCAGTGACATCCCGAATAGCATACAATTTTCTATCCACAGGGGCAATTTCACCGGTTTGTGATATAATAGAACATCCTGTTTCTTTTAACACTTTTTTGAATTTGTCGAATCCGAGATCAGCCCTGTACCCTGGTATAGATTCTAATTTATCTATAGTTCCACCAGTATGGCCGAGTCCCCTGCCGGATATCATTGGAACGATTATTCCTAGTTCCGCAGCAAGTGGAGCCAATATCAGAGATACCTTATCCCCAACGCCACCGGTTGAGTGTTTATCTATCTTACAGCCCGCTATATCAGACAAATCAAAAGATACCCCACTCTGAATCATCAAAGAGGTCAAATGAGTGGTCTCTTCAAGATTCATACCCTGATAGTAGATAGCCATAAGCAGGGCGCTAATCTGATAATCAGGTATCTCCCCCTTTTTCACGCCAGACACAAATCCTTTAAGCTCATCCCTGGAAAGCTCCCCACCATCCCTTTTTTTCCTAATCAAGCTCGGTACTTGACAGTGTGACATTATCATTGGGTATTTTCTTCCATTTTCTTTCTAGCTCTTTTATACAGATTGCCCAGGGAAGAATATTTCAATGAACAAAAGAGAGGATATTTCAGTATCTCCGTATATTTTAATCCTGCCCTGTCTTTCAATAGAACCAGTAGTTCGGCACGTAACCTCTTACCGTTATACCGGTTGATGTTAATATCTTTTACTTTAACTCCTTTTTTCTTCTCAAATCCTTTTATTACTTCATCGGTTGGTTCAAATATATAATCCTCCTTTCTCCTCCTCTTTGATTCACCCTTCACCTTCCTTCTGTCAAATTCCTTCTTTGCTTTCTTTACAAAATCTCTATCACCCAGTACAGCTCCCATTCTTGTACGTTTAACCTCTATATCTTTATTCCTCCACTCTTCAAGAAGCTTTGCAAACTCACCTCGGCTCTTAAGCAAGCCTTCTACAAATCCATTATCCACAATAGTTGAATCCGCATAACTAAAATATTCATGTATTGAAGACCATTGGTATCCCATTGGCTCCTCAACTATTCTTGCTCTAACAGGATTTAGCAAAACATAAACAATTGCCATTATTAGATAATTATCCTCCTGGATTAGAGTGGACTTATACCTACCCTGAAATACATAACCTTTACCACCCTCTCTCTTCCTGTAATACATCCCATATTGTCCGTTTAATTGCTTCACAAATGACGATAACCTATTTGAAGTGTTTTGTAAAACTAAATGATAATGATTATCCATTATACAGTAGGCAAATATCCTTACCTTCAATTTTTCAGACTTTTCCTTTAATGCGCTGAGAAAGAAATCTTTTGCCTTTCTATCCGGAAATATATCCTCTCCCTTTATCCCTCTGCTTATTATATGATGATATGCACTTTTGTAGGTTAATCTAACTCTACTCATATTTTTATTATAAGGAATAATGTCACACTGTCAAGTACCGAGCCTGAAGGTCTTTTGTAAAAAAATGGAGAAAAAAATCAATACTCCCCCCTTGACTTATTAATCAGTTTTATTAACACTGAAAATATGAATAAAAGAAATAAAATATTCTGGATAACAGGAATACTTATTGTAGGGATAGTGATATATAACCTCCCACTCCCAATCCCATATGCACAGAAGATAACCCTATCTATCTTTGCAATAGCAGCACTTTTATGGATGACCGAAGTAATTCCTCTGTATGCCACTGCTTTTGTAATCGTTTTCCTTGAGACACTATTTTTAAGAGATTATTCCATTGGAATCTTCTTTCATTCCTTCTTTGAACCGGTAATTATTATCTTCCTGGGTGGTTTTGTATTGGCATCCGCATTCCAGAAGTATGGTGTGGATAAGGTAGTGGCAAGAATTATTTTAGAAAGGACCCCCCCAACACCATTTGCTGTCCTCCTCTCTGTTATGTTTATTACAGCTATTCTCTCGATGTGGATGAGCAATACAGCAACAACTGCACTTATGATAGGTGTTCTGATTCCCATTTTAAAAGAACTCAAGGATGCACGTTTCAAGAAGGGTTTAATCTTGAGCATCCCCTTTGCTGCCAATATTGGGGGGATAGCAACACCCATCGGAACACCTCCAAATGCTATAGCGATAGGCATTCTTGCAAAGAAGGGAGTGAATATTTCTTTCTTGAAATGGATGCAATTAGGCCTTCCGATTACAATATTCGGTATAATACTCATTGCAATTCTGCTTTATTTCATATTCAGGCCAACAGATAGTAAATTATCTCTTCCTCTTCCACCTAAAGAACCCCTTGATGCAGCGCAAAAACAGATAATTGTGGTGAGCCTTATCACAATCCTGCTCTGGTTGACCGGGCCTCTACATGGATACAGTTCTTCTGTTATTGCTCTTATTCCTGTGGTTATCTTTTTTGGTTTTGGTTATTTAAAGAAAATGGATTTTAATAATATAGGGTGGGATATCTTGATACTTGTGGGTGGAGGACTGGCACTGGGAACTGCAATGCAAGAGACAGGTTTATCTTCCTGGATTATCAGTCAGATTGACCCAACAAAGTTTGGAGTTATATGGATCATAATTATATTCACCAGTATCAGCCTGATTTTTACCACATTTATGAGTAATTCTGCAACTGCAAATCTCCTTATTCCACTTATGGTAAGTCTCCCCTGTAACCCGTTCATTCTATCTATTATCGTTGCTGTTAGTTGTTCCTTTGCTATGGCTCTTCCAATTTCAACTCCACCCAATGCTATAGCATATGGGTCCGGGGAGATTAAGGTGAAGGATATGGCGGTAGTCGGTGTAATAATTGAAATAATTGCACTTGTATTTATGGTGTTTGTTGGACAATATTTAATAAAATTTGTTATAGGAGGTTTATAATGGATTCTGCTAAACGAGAACGCTGTTCCCATTGTGGGAGTATCGAGCTAATTAACAATATTTATGTGAAAGAAGGTGAACCTGTCAGGGTCTATGTTCAATGTTCAAAATGTGGGGAATTCGTCGCAAGATACACTGTAGACTATTATACCTCCGATAAGAAATATGAATCTCTCTTACGATTCGTCTCCACGCATTGTTTTGATAGCGGAAGAAATGTGTGCAAGAGAGTAGAATCCTTTGATGAAGGAATAAAGAAAGAATTTGAGCGATGTAAGAAGTTAATTAAGGATAAAGAAGAAGAAAAAAATATTGAAGAAATAATAACTGACAAAGAGGAGAAAAAATGACCTATTTATTAATCTTATCTTTTGTTAATCTTTCTGTTGCCACATCAGAACGTTCAAGGGCGCTCTATTCAAATCCTGCAGGTCTCTCTATGCATTCCTCTCCGGAGATGTCCATTAGAACAGAAGATTTCTGGCTTTCATTGAATCTCCCTTTTATTGGAATGTCAGGGGGGATTCGATTTATGAGCGATTCAATAGAGTATATGACCGGTACATGCCCCATCCATTTCAAGGATAGATTCTCCCTGGGCTATTCATATGCTTCATGGAATGATAAACACACCATTGGGGTAATGGCAAGGCCATTTTGGTGGACCTCACTCGGGGCTACGACTACCTTTCCCAGTAGAGACGGCTATAACTTTAATGTAGGTTTTGCTTTTATGCCTGGATGGAACAGGCTTATATTGTCTTCTGATTTCTATATAGACAGGGAGGTAGACGGGATTGAATTTAGTGTAGAGAGTTTGAGTGGAACGATTGAAATACTTGACGGTATAAGACTTTCTGTTTCATATCTTCCCCAAAAAGATGATTTCAATAATGGTGAGCTTTATGGAGGGCTGGAATTCTCTCTGGGAACATTACTTTTTGGTGGATACTCTTCTTCCGAAGGCGATGCAGAAGGAATTATAACCGCATCATTCATCCCCTATCCAACCATGATGAGACCAAAACCCAACTCCGTAATCATTGAAATTGGAGGGAATTACCCTGAAACCCCTGCGATGAAAGGATTGTTCGGCAAAGAGCATTCATTCTATAACCTTTTAAATCTCCTTGATTATATAAGAGAAAAAAAGGGTATAGATACTGTCCTCATCCATCTAAAAAGAAATACATTAGGTCTTGCGCAGGCCGAAGAGGTGAGGGAATTACTGGAAGAAATGGCAAAGGATAAAACAGTAATCCTCTATTCTCATAGCCTTGGGTTCAAAGGATTATATATAGCATCTGCAGTAGATATTATCGCACTTCCACCATCAGGAGAGATATACTTCCCGGGGATCTATATTACAAAGATGTTTCTTAAGGGAACACTCGATAAACTTGATATAAAACCTCAGTTTGAAAGAGTTGGTAGATATAAGTCTGCTGTGGAGATGTTTACTAAAAAGGAAATAAGTAAATCCGACCAAGAACAACTTGAGAAATTCCTTGATGACCTTGTGGAGGTTGTTGTAGCAAAGATTGGAGCAGCAAGAGGGATAGAAGATGAGGTATTGAAGAGTTTAATAGATTCCCTCGGATATTTTGTTCCGGAGGTTGCATCCCAGAAAGGATTGATTGATACAGTGCTCTATTTTGACCAGGTCAAGGAAATGGCGAGGATAAAGGGAAAGGGTAAGGTCTGGAGAGGTAAGAGTATTCCAAGAGATTTTGTAGTCAAGGGCATTCCAAAGATAGCAATTGTTACTCTCGAAGGCACAATAGTCCTTGGGAAAAGTACAAGTTCTCCACTACCTATTCCATTCATAGGTGGAAAATTTATAGGGGCTGAGACAACGGTTGAGATACTTGATAAACTGAGAGTGGATAAATCGGTCAAAGCCGTGGTCCTACGAATAGATTCAGGAGGAGGAGAAAGCCTTGCATCCGATCTTATCTACAGGGCAATCCTCCGTTTGAAGGATGAAAAACCGGTTATTATATCTATGGGCAATGTTGCAGCCTCAGGGGGTTATCTTATAGCAGCCCCCGGCACTAAAATCCTTGCTGATAGAACAACCCTGACTGGCTCTATTGGCATCTTTGGAGGAAAATTTGTTACTGAAGGGTTTTACAACAAACTTGGCATTACCCATGAGGTAGTAAAATGGGGAAAGCATGCTGATGCAATGAGTGGACATCGTCCATTTACACATTATGAAAGGGAAATGTATGGAAAGATGGTCCGCCATGGATACGAGCAATTTTTAGAGAGTGTAGCAAAACCCAGGAAACTATCTACAGAAGAAGTGGATTCAGTTGGAATGGGAAGAATATGGAGTGGATATACGGCAAAAACGATTTCCTTGATTGACCAGTATGGAGGACTACTCACTGCAATAAAGGTTGCAGGAGATGAAGCAGGAATTGAACGCTACAGGGTAGTCCTTCTTCCAAAACCGTTTACATTCCTTGAAAGATTGCTGGATCTGGATGAAGATATATATCTTCCTGTTTTCAAGATGCTGAGTGAACCCTACCTGTATTATGAACCAGCCAGGCTGGAAGTAGGAGAATAGGAAATAGCCCTCTGATATCAGTATATGTCGATCAGCTTCAAGACCTAATACCTTTAGATAAATGAAGGGGAAATGGTTATTTTATTAATCCTTACCGCAATTGAAATAAATCTCTATTCCAATAAAGATGCCTATCTGATTGGAGAAGACATCTGAATCAGATGGGAGATTGTAAATCCCGGGGAGAGTATGCGTTTTTTTGCGCGCAAACTTGTAGGGGCACGGCGCTGAGGCTGTCTCATAATGTCATTGCGAGGGACGAAGTCCCGAAGCAATCTCATAGTTTCCCTTGCAAATAAAGAGTTTGCCGCGCTCCCTGCAGTCGCTCGCAAAGACAAAAGGGGGTTTTGAGACAGCCTGCGCTCCGTGCCCCTACGAACAACTTCCCAATTGACCAACACATTAATTTTCTCTTTCGTTCTTCTTCGAACTTTGCGGGAAACAAAAAAAGGGGAGGCAGTTGCCTCCCCTTTTCAATCCAATATCTATCTTATCTTTATAAGCTTCATAGATTTTGAGTATTCATCTGTAATGAACTTGCAGAAGTAGATACCTGTTCCAACCTTATTACCTCTACTGTCTTTTCCGTTCCAACCTATAGAATAATACCCGGGTTCCTGAACCTCGTTCACCAGTGTAGTGACGAGTCGGCCCACAGAATTATAAATCTTTATATTCACTGGTTTTAAGGTAGGAATCTGATACTTTATAAGAGTTTTATCTATGAATGGATTCGGAATATTCTGAGTCATAGCGAATTTGTCAGGTAGTTCACCAGGTGATCTGCCTCTTCCAGTCTGGTATGCATATTTATCTATGTCAAATCCATATCTTGTCACACTGTAATCAGTAACAAGACGCACCTTTATAACACTACCAGAAACCTCTGCGCTCCAGAATGCCCCCTTATTTCCATCGTATCTCGCTATCTGATTATTGGAACCATCATAGATATAGACATAATCATAATTACTCTCTGTATTAAACGCAGAGAAATGTACCTTCATCTTTGACG
>JAGLZA010000317.1 GCA_023131835.1 Caldifarciminota bacterium | reverse complement strand
GAGGTTTGAGAGAAGTAATTGTGGATCACAGCGACATGTTCGGAACCGTGAAGAAGTTCATCCCTGAAAACGGTGCAGACAGGGAATTGCTGCGAGAGCTGGACATCAAACCGTTCACCGGCGAGATATTCCATATTGAAGGCAACGAGATCGTCTACGAAAACATTGGAGCGCCGGAGGGATAGCATGAGATTATTCGTCAATGGATTTGGTTCCAAGTTCTATATCGCTGCCTACGCATGCACCAGGAGCGAGCTTGCACAAAAAATCAGTGATCAGATCAGCATAAAAATTGAAGATACCTGGTATGACTATGATATAGTGGATGTGTATGCTGAACCGGCGGGTTCTTTTACTACTGCCGGTATGATAATAGGTGCTTTGATTGGACTGTTGGGCGGTCCTATTGGTGTTATATTAGGGGGCTTATTCGGATATTTGTTCGGTATGAATGAGGACGCAAAAGAGAAACGCAAAGTTAAAATCTTCAATGAAAGTTATACAAAGCGCGGCATGAACCGGGGATCGTCTACGAAATCATCGGAGGATAAATGAAAAACGAAGTAGAGGAAGCGATTGAAGCCATTCGTCTTCAGGCGATGTGGATGGCTGGAAGAGCACACGAACTGACCCAAGACGAACGCATGAAAGAAGCGATACTCTGGGGAGGTAACAGAGAGGAGCGCGGCGAGAGATTGTTACGTCACATAAGTATAATAACTGGTATAGACAAGGTAACAAATGAACTTAAAGAAGAGCTTGTCTCTGCAAGGGGATGCACGTATGCGCAGCGGTTCTTAAAAAGAGTAGAATTGGGAGATGGTCGCTCGGCACTCCTGAATTTGGTTTTAAGAATCCAGGATGAAGATGATTATGATTGAAGAATACGAGCAATCATGGATTATCGGGGACTGCATGGAGTTCCTGCCGCGTACCCCCACAGGAGCTGTCGATTTAATCATTACCGACCTGCCGTATCAGGTCACTCAGAACCACTGGGATTCCCTGATACCGCTGGAGCCGCTCTGGAAGGAGTACAAACGCATCACGAAAGAGAACGCTGCCACCCTGCTATTCGGACAAGGCAGGTTC
>JAGLZA010000316.1 GCA_023131835.1 Caldifarciminota bacterium | reverse complement strand
CACTTAAAATTTTCATTCCCCAACTCTATTTTCATTTTTTCCTTTGTCTTAAAAACTCTAAGCCCATCTTTGCTACTTCTCTACCTAACGCTTCGTATAAGTCCCACCTACCAATAGAACTACCCGGGATGTCCCATTTCTTCAAAATCGGTACAATAGCGTGTTTTAAGTCTCGCCAAAGTTCCCATTGCTCACCTTTCAAGTCCTCTTCATTTCTCATTTTTTCCCATACTGCTTCTTCCCCGTAAAACACATTACAAAGTCTTTTCGAAGGTTCTTCTCGATGTTCCGCAAACACTCTATCATCCAAATCACTCTTGAGAAGGGTAAATCCTCTCGTTATTTTATCGAAACCCCTCCTATAAACCGCTTTCGGAAAATGTTTACTTATTGTTATCAAAAGGTCCAATGCTTCTAAGTGTGCTTCTTTAACTTTCTCACCGAGTTCTTCATATTCCTCAATTGTCAATTTTTCGTTTTTCATTTTTTCTTTCACCTCTCTTTCCCAAGTTAGATATTATTTCAGTATATCCTCCTTTACTTTCCACTCTTCTTCTTGCATTTTTTTGAGTTGTTTTTCGAGTGCTGTTGCTCTTCCTTCAAGCTCCTGTTTCTTTTGAGACACACGGAAATACTCGCTTTCTCCCTCAAGTTCTGCTATTCTATCCTCTAATTTACTGACTTCTTCTTTTAGAGCTATCAAATCATGTTTTTGAGGGTGTTTTGCCTCTGTTTCTTTCTCAGTCTCTGTTTCAACTCCTTCCACTTCTTGATAAAGTCTATCAAATATTACAAATGAATCAGATAGATGCCTTTCAATCCACTCTTTAGCGTAGCCAGCATTAAATGCTATTTGCAACTCGGGCATCATCCGCAGATACCAAGACATATCATCTCCTTGTTCTATGAGCTTTTTCAAAGAAACTTTTTGAAGTTCGGGAGAAAGAATCGCTTCAGCAAACATATCGTATTCTTCCCTGCTTTTTATTTCTCCTTTTATTAATTGTCCCGACCTTCCTTCTCTTTCCATCGGATTACCACCTTTTGCGGTTTTATCCTCATGCAATTTCTTTTCTTCTTCGGATTCCCGCCAATAAAGATATACTTTTAGCCTTCTACGTTTTATCTTCCCCGCCCTAATCAGATTATGCAAAGCGGAAGAAGTCGTCGAATACGCGTAACCAAACCTCGATACAAAATAACGTAAAGGCAAACTGTTTTCTTCACCAATTGGAACAGCCTGCAACAGCGCCTTATAGTCAACCTTTCTTATTTGCTCCGCTTTCTTTACCATTTTATTTTTTCCCCCTTAACAATTCATCCAGTGCTTCTTTCATACTTACTGCCCTATCAGCTCCTTTTTCCATTTCTTGCCTTTTCTCCAACACCTTTTTATATCCCTCTCCTGATACTGCTATTGTTGTCATAATATAAAGGTATGAAGTTATCACTATATAAAGCTGTCGGTTTTTACCTGTATAACTACTTTTCTATAATTCTTTTATTAAAGAGAGAACAAAAAGAGTATTATGGCAGTAAAATTTGTTGTGTGGGGAGATACAGTTGAAGTTCATCCTTACATATTAGTTACGCCATTAGAGAAAAATCCTGTTTTTGCAGCGATAGAAAACACAGGCGAAGTGCCTGTTGCCGTTGATATATGGGGCGTATTTGGTGGCATTACAATACCTGCTCAAACTACCCCTGTTGTCGAACCACATACCGAAATTACTTTTAGTTATGAATTCATAACGCCTGACATCCCCAAAGGGACATACCCCTGCACATTTTATATTGGTAAGTTTGGTGAACGAGTGGATGATGAATTTACACAACCCGCTATAAGAATTACGGATGTAGTAATAGATATTGACTATGGTTTTTATGATATTAAAACACCAGAAGTCGCTATCCGAAACCAAAAGGTTCAAATCACAATTCCAATGACTGTAAAGGAAATAACTGGTGCTGAGAGTGCAGTGGAGGATGTCTGGACAATAAGAGATAAAGACAAATTTTATGCTGAGCTATTTTCTGAAGATGTAACGATAGTAGATGATGAAGTCCTCGAAATAATGAGGAAGTACACTATTGGAATAACGCATACAAAAACACTTACTGAGGGCACAAAAGTAAATCATAACCATGAGTTTGCCATCCCAAACGATTTATCACTTGGAAAGAATTCTTTTTGTCTTTTTACTGGTAAGTATAATGATTATTTTCTTGGTCCGGCGGGGTTTTCAGGTCACCGATTTAGTATGGTAGTTATGGATATTCTAAGTGAGCCAAAAGGCGCTTCTGTTACTGTTTTGAAGAAGGAATGAATTGTTTAGTTCACTTAGGTTCAATCCCTTCCCCCGAATAGGGCTCCGAAACTTTCACCGCGTAGAGTTGACCAGGCTGTACTTTTTTTGTGTCTCCATCTTTTATTATGACTCTCACATCCCCTTCTGCATTCTTGCACGATAAATAGCATTTTTCCCTTATCTCTGGTGCTCGCCCCGTACGGGTGCACGACACCGTGGTTACTTCACAAATATCTTCTTTGTCCATTTTTTATTGTTTGTTTTTGTAGTATATTAATCTTCTTCTCCGGGTGGCAACATCCCCTTCCTTCTAAAGTATTCCTCTAAAATGCGTGATGCCGCTTGCGGTTTGCTGTCTAAACCCTTCTCCCCCCTCTCTCGCTCTAGCGCTCCGGTTACATCCTTTTTTAAATATAAAGTTATTGCAGGCATTTCTTCTCACTTACATCCTTAATTTTCTTAGATTCTCTACTAACCTGCCCAATCCATCCGCACTACAAATGGCAGGGTTGTCCCCCTTTTGCACAGGAATCGCCGCTTCATCTTCTTTCATCACATCTAAATGAAGCTGAACGTCAGATGTTGATAGACCCGTCTCTCCCACAATTTCGTCTGTGGTAGGGCACAAATATTTCTTCCCTTGCGCATCAATATATTTCTTTATTTTTTTGTGATTATCTAAGAACTCTGTTGTAAGCGCTGGTGCTACTTTACGAGCTGCTGCTGTAACTGGTACTTTTGAAGGTGCTACGTAGGGTGCTACGTAGGGTGCCACATATGGTACTCCCGGAGGCGCTACATATACTGCTCCTGGTTCCCCAATATGCATGCTGCCAACA
>JAGLZA010000315.1 GCA_023131835.1 Caldifarciminota bacterium | reverse complement strand
GAATTCTGATATTTTTGTTGTTAGGTGTTTTTATGTTCGGTGTGAATATGGACAATGCAAATCTTTTTGCCGCCATAATCATTCTTATTTTGACGATTATCTGTTTCAGCAGTTTGGGCATAATTTCGGCGAGTTTTATTATGATTTTCAAGAGAGGAGATCCAATAAATTGGGTCTTTGGCAGTGTGTCTGCATTGTTGGGTGGAGTACTCTATCCAATTACAGTTTTGCCTGGTTGGCTTCGAATATTTTCGTATTTGCTGCCTATTACATATTCGCTAAGGGGTATGAGGCTTGCATTGCTGCAAGGATATTCATTGAGCGCTTTGGGTTTGAATATACTTGCATTATTGTTTTTTTCCATTATATTGTTGCCTTTGGGTATTTTATGTTTCAGGTATGCTGTCAAGAAGGCGAAGATGGATGGGAGTTTGACGCAGTATTAGATCGTGCCATAAGATTTATAGATTTTTCTCAAAATTTTGGGAATGTAAGCTTCAAGATCTCGTTTAGAAGACTGTAAATATGCTTAGCTTTTTTTTCCAAAGGCTCTGATTTAATACCCTCTAAAAGCCATGAAGTAAATAATATCTCCCTATTTAATTTATCTGTGAAATTATCATAGCCGTATTCACGATATGACGGATGTTGGAGATATGAAGTTATTAGTGATATGAAGTTATTTAATACGGGTCTAAGAGCATCATAAAACTCTAATCTCAAACATTCTTTTATCAAATATTTCATCAAATATTCTATTGAAATATTTTCATATAGCAGAGTATATGGACTTGTTCCCATCAATAAATTTCGTTTCTCAAAATAGTTTTGAGTCCATCTAAAATTATTTAAGAAACCATTTCTTAAAGCTATTCTTTCTAAATCTGTTCCAGGATATATTTCGATACAACCTGGAATATTTGCATTGCGGACTGAGTATTTTTTGTATAATCTCTTAAAGAATTTAAGAGATAGTGTAATATCTTCCAATGTTTCTCCTGGAGTATTTACAATATATCCTGTACTAATAGCAATTTCATTTCTATGCAGAACTTCTACAGCCTTTTCCATCTGTTGAGGTGTAATATTCTTATTCATTAATTTAAGTACATGAAGGCTTCCGTTTTCAATACCTAAAAACACAAGCCTACATCCAATCTCTCTTAAAATTTCTGCTGTTTCTAGGTCTATAGAAGTAACTCTTATTGAACATCCAAATTGAATATCAAACTTTTCTTTTCTTATTTCATGTGCAAATTTTTTAAGCCATTTTTTATTTAGCACAAAGTTATCATCAAAAAAAGCAAAACCCTTAACGTCCTTATCTACGAAATATTTTATTTGCAAAATTGCATTTTCTGGAGAGATTATTCTATATGTTCTTTTCCATAATACCTTATTCGCACAAAACATACAATTAAATGGACAACCTTTGCTAAACATGAGACCTGTGGTATGTTTTACATCTGTTTTATCGGAGGGTGATGTGCCTGTAGGGTAAAAAGAGTATTTTTTAATTTTTAGAAGATGAAATGCCGGCCAAGGTAATTCATCCAAGTTTTGGATGAATGGCCTGTCTTCATTTATCTTTATATTCTCGCCATGTCTATATGTTATACCTTTAACATTTTCAAGATTTTTATTTTTTTCTACATGTTTAACAATATCTAAAAATGTAAGCTCTCCTTCTCCTCTCGCAACTATATCTATCGAGGGTATATCTTCAAGAATTTGTTTATGACAACCTGTAGAAAAACCCCCTCCTAGCTCGATTTTTATGTGAGGGAATTCTCTTTTTATAATATCTGCTGTTTTAAACGTCCAGAATCGATCTTTATCACTACATGAAATTCCAATAATGTCGGGGTCATATTTTTTAACTTGTTTTAAAAATGTTTCGTAAGTTTGGTTTGAGAGATAGTTCTCAAGATAGTTATCAATTATTTTCACTTCATAGCCTTCTTTTTCAAGCATCCCAGCAACAAAAGCCAAACCCACCGGAGATGTATTGGCACTCCTGATAGCCCCTTCTTTGATTGGGGTACATAACAAGGTCTTCATTTTTTGCATACACTCCAAACAAATAAATTTACAAACAATTTAAGAGGAACAAAAATTATAACACGAAGAATTTTAGCAATAAAGTTTATAAGGCGACTGTTTCTGTTTCCAATAAAAATTCTTTTTGTTAACCATAGTTTTCGATATATTAAACCGGTTGATAATGAGTATATTGCGATTATGTAATTGATTATGCGCCATGTTCTTGTTTCTAAGTTTATTACACTTTCGCCCGGTTTTTCTATTGAGATTACTTTTCCTAATATCTTATTCTCATTTAAAGGTATATCGAAATCTAAGATGTTGTCTCCTTTAGTTATTACTACTGTTTTATCATTCTTTTTGTATTTTCTAATTACACGATGAGCTTTCATTACATCACCAGGAGTATAGATAATTATATCGCCAATGTGCATTTCCGGTGTAAGTATTGATTTACCTATAATGATATCCTTTTCTATAAAAAATGGATGCATACATGTACCAATGATAGGAGCACGTAGTATGTATCCTCTATCTAATACCTCTTTACTTGATTCCATCAATAAAATTTTATTATTATTTCTATTCATCGTCTCATATACTTTCGATAAATTCAATAATACTCTTATTTGGAGTGAAACCTAATCTATAGCAAGGGATTTTTTTACTTAACTCTGCTAAGAAATCCATTGTTGATTGCATTGCGGATTTACCCCAAAGTTGGTGCCGAGATTCACCAAAAAAAGACACTACGGTCATAAGCTCATTTTTATGTTCCAAAAAATTTTCTTTTGCGTGTTCAATAAAAAAAATTTTTTTAATAGGACATTTTTCTTGAGAAAATAGATTCTCTCCGTGCCAGGGAGTTCCATATCCCCAGAATTGGCCTTTTTGTTTTTTAATTATAAGGCATTCATCACTTAATATAGTTACATCTGAATTATTCTTCCATAAGTTTGCAATAGTCGTTTTTCCAGCACCTGATTGACCAATAAAAAGCATACCATATCCATTTTTTTTTACACAACAACCATGAATCATTACTCCTTTTGAATGGCGCATTATTAAGTTCCCAAATAGTATCTCAAGTAGGGGACGTTGGAGATAATTATGATATTCACTAGAATTTGTATGTTCATTAAAATCAGTATATAAATTAGCTATTTTATAACGGTGATCTAAAACCATCATTTTAAACGGGAATGGATCATCATTTTCTGGAATGCTAAAAGAGATTATATCTTTTTCGCTATCTCGATAATAATCCATCAAATCGGAAGTAAAAATTTTTTCTTTATTCGGGAAATGAGGCGGATCATCATCAAGTACATTAAGCACCATCTGAGGTTTATCATTATCTTTAGATATAAAACATCTATAAGCTTCATTTAAATATGCATTCTTTTTAGAATTAAGAATTATTTTTATATTTATTCCACCAATACTTAATTTTATACTATTAGATATTAGCATAAGTTACTACCCCCTAACTATTTTTATAAAGAATTTTTATCAATCCAGGAACCCATTTTTCATAAAATCCTTTCATACATTCTCCTTCAGTTAAATCACCAGACTTTAAGTATCCCCTATATCTACATCCTCCATTACACATAGGACGATATGTACAATCCATACATCTTTCATTATTAACTTCTCTTCCTACAACAAAACGACTTGCTCTAATTGATAGGGTATTCAAATCATCAGAAATATTACCTATTTTAAAATTTTTATCCTGTGTACCAGACCCACTTATACACTTATAGATATCTCCTAGTGAATTAAGTACAACATGACCATCAGTAATCTGTGTGCAAAGACCAATTAAAAATGGTTGCTCTACATTGAAACCTTTTTCAATAAACTTCTTAGAAAGTTCTATATTATATTTAGCATATTGACTATAAGTAATCCCATATTTACTTATATGCTTCAATGGCGCTTTGGTGCTTATAGTAGTAGAAAAAAGTATCATGTGCAGCTTTTTCTGTAATCCTTTACTTGCAAGTATATCTATCAGTTCAAAAAGTGAATCGTAATTATGTTCATCTATGACCATTGAAATATCGATATTAAGTTTGTCAACTGCATTGACTATATTTTTCATAATTATATCAAAAGTTCCATCACCATTTATTAAGGGGCGTCTTTTATCGTTAATAGCTTTAGGTCCATCCAGAGTTATTTGTACACGATCCACATCAGCATTGGACAATCTATTGGCAATATTAGGCGTCAGCAAGGTACCATTTGTTGTTATACTAAATGCGTGTTTTATACCTTGTTTTTCGCAAAATTCTCTTAATTTTGTCGCAATAAACTCAATCTCATTTATAGTTAAAAGGGGTTCTCCTCCATGAAAGCATAAATCCAAAACTGAAGATTGTCTAGAAAGCACATAATTTTTTATCCACTCAATCACCTTTTTGCTCATATCATGAGTTATATGAGTTTTGGAAGGATCTGTTCTTGTACCTTCTTCATAACAATACTTGCAAGCACAGTTGCACCCATAGGTCATTAATAATGTTATCACTGATTTATATTTATTATATTTATGCGAGTTGGACCAGTGAATAAACAATTGATTTTCATCAATATCCTCATCTATAACAATTCCTGCACTTTTCAGTAGGTTAACAGCATAACTATTCTCGTTGATATTTTTTCCATTTGCAATAGACTCATACAACGACAGGGGTAGTTGAACGATTCCTCTGCTTAGAGTACTAAATACAACACAACTATCCCTATTAGGGCACTCAGGAACGAACACACTAAATTTTGAGATTTTTATTTTTATTTTTCATATTACCTCAGCAGTCTACGTATTCAGTCACTTAATTGATATATTATAAAAAATAAACCTTTATGCACAGTTTAATCAGGGTAGAGTGTTTGCATTCTCTTATAAACTATGCATAAAGGCACCATATATCCACTATATATCATGGACTTGGTCTTTGAGCTGAACATCCACATCCGCATGCCAATACACCATAAAATGCCCTACCTTTTTCAAGAACTTTTAATTCGGACACTTTTGGCTTTTCATATGTTTTTTTTTGTTTTCCCATTTTTTCACCTCCTAATTTCACATATTTTTACTCATCTCTGCCCTTATATGGGCGATTTGACAAGCATATTCTACAGGGTCATATAGATTTTGATTCTCTAATTGTGATAAAGCAGGGCAGGTATCACAAAAGATGACTTTTTCGCAGTTTTTACATTTATAACTATCTGGTGGTTTTTGTGTACGTATTTTATGCAAAAAATTCCAACCCTCTTTAAATGATCCATCCCGGAGATTATAGTTTGGAAAACGGAAAAGGGGACACAAAATTAATTTACCATATGGGTCAATACGAAAGGCTATTTCTCCAGCATTACAGTTAAATAACTGATTATTTTTTTTATAGCCCATCTTTTTAACATCACCATAAATCTCTAATTCTAATTTCACTGCGTCTTTTTCTGATACTCTTAGTTTACACGGTTTTTTGGATCCGTTAACCATTGGATAGATAACTGAGTCAAATCCAAAGTCGATACCCATGCGTCCAGCATATTTTTTTATTTTCAATATTTCGTGTTCGTTTATAGTCATCAGAGGAGTCCTTAGAAGAAATGGGATACTTCTCTCGGTAAGTATATTTATACCTTTCATACATTGCTCGAATGACCCTAGGATCCCAGTAACTTTCTCATATGTTTCCTTAGTTATTCCATAGAGTGATATTTCTAGTGAGTAATTATTCCATTCCTGAAGGTAATTAGCGATTTTTGGAGTAATTAGAGTTCCATTAGTAGCTATAATGACGACCAATCCCTTTTCCTTAGCATGTGTAAAGATGTCTAAAAAGTCATTTCGGATAAGTGGTTCACCTCCACTAATATATAACCATAAGCATCCTTCTTGAACAATTTGATCTATAATATTGCAAATTTCTTCATAGCTAAGTTCCTTATCAATAGCTTCTTGATAATTTACTGGTGGCAAATAACAATGGATACACTTCAAGTTACATCGGTGTGTAATTTCAATAGTTCCATTAATAGGGATTTCATTAACTCTCACTTTGTTGTCGATGAATTTATGAATTTCTTCATTGCCATCTTCAACTACATGACTGCACCCCATTTTAACCTAACTCCTCGGATGCTGCTAATACACCGCCTATCTCCTCTAACTGTTGAATGAACTCGATTAAGTCCTTTTCTGCCTCCTCTTCACTCACATCAAACTCATCAACGATCATCTCCTTTATCTCCTTAACTTGTCTCCTGCCGTCGATTTGCTCCCAAATAAAAGCACCAACCTCATTCAGGGTGAAGACACTCTCCAAATCCCCTACATTCTGCCGAATAGGAACCAAGATAACCTCATCTGCGATCTTCCGCGAGACGATATTAGGATCCTTCTGGGGGCACTTCTCTATATAGCTCATGGTTCATATCTTCCCCTTACCATTATCCCTCGCATACCACATCGCCGCCATATAAAAGCCCTTCCGCAAGAGGTTTAGCTTCCGCCAATTGCCATTTCTCAAACCTTTACGCCAATGCCCTTGCAAATCGGTATAACTATATGCTGTTATCATCACACAAATGTGTTATATGTCAACGCTACATATAAATTTTTCGGTTTTCTCTTTTTACGAAAAGTGTTTATTTAATTATTACATAACACATAAGAAGTTTTTATTTTAGGAGAAGCTGATTTATGGATCAAAGGAACAAAAGAGTTACCAATCAGCTCAGAGGGGAGAAGAAGCGTCAAGGTAAAGATGCCTATAGGGAACTGGAAGAGTTGCTGAGAAGAGAGATGCGCTTGAGTAGCGGAAGTTCTCAAACCCTTCAACTCTGACACCTTTCTTCCGCTATCGCCTTTTATCAAATTCTTTAAATAATCCTTTAGCGCCTTTGCCAAGCCGTTTACCCCTCGCCTTTTTAAAAGCGAGCCGTTACCTTTGTTTTCTGTTCAATACAAATCCGCTTTCGTGTAGTTTTATTATTACCCTCTCGCTTAGACGTATCATTCGGAAGTAGAGGGTGTTCGGAAGTACTGGTATAATTATCTAACTTTTAAGGTTCAATAAATACACTACTGCAAGCAGTCCAATAACGGCGAAAAACACTTCAAAACCTGATGGCTTTGGTGTTTGTACCGGCGATGGCTTTGGTGTAGGTGTAGTAGTGGGAGGTGATGTGTGTGCAGGCATAGATGTCGGTGAAGGCGTTACTTCGACCTCAGGCG
>JAGLZA010000314.1 GCA_023131835.1 Caldifarciminota bacterium | reverse complement strand
TATATGGAGGGTGCAGAAGGTTTTGTATCCTATGGTATGACACCCAGGACGCTAACATTGAAAGCGACAAGAGGCATGTGGGTGGCGATGGAAGAAGCGAAGAGGGCAAGGCTTGAGGGCAGAATAGCAGGGGAAGAGTTAGCGCGGTTTGATGCCGAAGCGGCAAGAAGGCAGGCGTTAATCGACGCGGCAAAGATCGCGTACGAAGAGGCAAAAGAGGCGAGAGAAGAGGCATATACGACATTACGATTGTTTAGACAGATATTTAACGAGTTCCTTACTGCGTATAATGCATTTTTAAGTATCTACCTTAGTGCAAAGACGAGATACAACTCGCTTAAGGTGCTATATGATACTGCAGATGATGAAGAGAAAGAGAACATAGAGGATGAGTTGAAAGATTTAGCAAGTGAAATAGCGGCGTTAGAAATAGAAAAAGTACAATGGGATGCGGACCGAAAATATTGGACGGATATTCTTCAGGATTACGAAACACGTTACCAGGTAAGTCTTGATTGGGAACAACAGATGAAAGATGAGTATGAAGAGGCAAAGGTAAGAGCAAAAGCACCCTACTGGATGGTCACTCCGGGCTTGTTAGGAACCACATGGCGCTTAAAATTAACAAAGAAGGATTATGCAGACGTTGTAGACAAGTTCACACTTATGCCCGGAGAGACATATACAAAAGATTACGCGCTAGTAAAAGCATTAGACGTCACGACACCAGAGAGTCTGGCACCTTTTATAGAGTCCACACCACCACCAATGGTGCCAGATATGCCCTTCGCTCATACGTGGTTATATATTGTCTGTTTTGACCCCAACATAGTGGTAAATGCCGTTTGGTATGATGGCTCCCCTCCTCCAATCAAACAAGGCGGAGCCTTTTCAGAGTGGCATAAAAACCATTGGCAAGAACTGGGGCCGGTTGTGTGTGGTAATCCAATAGCTATCAGGGGGACATGTAAGGGAAAATTCCTTAAAGTACCACCAGGGAAGCACATATTTTATGTGTCCGTTTATAAAACGGGGATATATGGGCATTGGATGAAACGGCAGTCAATACTTAAGTACACTTTATACTTAGCGCCAGGTGAGACGAGATACATAACTGCGGAATATTCCACAGCAGGCATCACCACAGATCCAGGATTGTGCCCGTTTGGTATAAAGCAGACATACGGGGAACAGATGGAGGCAGAGGGAAAGACCCTTTCTGGGCGCCCAAGATGACAACAATAAAAGTAGAAGCAGGAAAAGAGCACGTAATAAAAGTAGGGGACAGAGAACTAAGAGTCACATTGCGCCCCGACGAGCTGAGATACTTGCCCTTCTTGAGAGAAGCGATAGCGGTGATACCACCTGGAGTTTCGGTGGCATTTATGGACTGGATGTCGGCGAAAACGGTAATACGGCTTGCGGATGTACTCGAAATAACAGATGCCTTTATCGGTCTTAAAACAATGCCATTTAAAACAGAACTAAGTGATGTATTAAGTACAGTGGATAAATTCTTAAA
>JAGLZA010000313.1 GCA_023131835.1 Caldifarciminota bacterium | reverse complement strand
TAAGTTTATAAGTTTAGTACGTCCCTTAAGCCCCACAAATACGATTTCAGCATTCAGACCATACTTTCCCATTCTTTCAATTTAGACTCGACTTCATTTATATCACTATAAGGTTGCAATATTGGATATACATCAGCAATGGATTTTTGAATTGGTTCTTGTTGTAACAAGAAAATTTTTTTACCACAACCTAACGCAAATCCAGCTAAAAATAATAATGTGGCATTATTATCAAGAGCAGCATCTTCTTTATCAGATAATAAGTCGAGCACAATTTTTTCTGCTGAAAGTATTCTGTTTAGGACTGTAATAATGTTATTTTCTCTTTCTAAACACAAAAGCTCTAAGTTTTTAATGAATTCACTTAATTTGTTCGCGATATAACTCTTATGCGTTTTATCATTCGGAAAGATACCCAAAACATTACTCGCAGGATTGGGAGGTGTATACAAGGCAGGTAATATATCTGTTAATCGACCGTATAGATTATTTAGATAATCATCAAAAAAGAATTTTTCTTTAACATCGGTATCTTTATAAGGAATGTGCAAATTATTTCTTAAAAGAGATAGTAATGATTCTGCGCTGTCTTCTTGACATAAAGCATACGACTTTCGCCCTATTGCTATGGAAAATCCCCATTCAAAATATACATTTGAGTTTTTGTCAGTTATGTTGGCCACAAAAACATTCCTTGAAAAAATTCTATCACATAGAAAAGGACAAAAAACTAATCCCGAAGGGCTGTCAAAATCTCGATCTTTATCCAGCCAGTCAAATGCATCTATTCCTTCGGCTTTTAGTTCTTTTTTTAAATCTTTCATGAAACCGGCGTATCTACCTTCTGAAGAATACGCTAAAAAACAGGAATTCCTTCCTTTGAATCGAACAGGACGAGAGCAAACCTTATTTCCAAATGAGCAGAAACGGTTTCTGTTCTTTATTTCGCCATGTATTATTTCGTGAACACAACTATATAATTTTTCTGAAAATTCGCTGTTACTTTTATCAATGTAACAATAAATCTTATACCGACGACCAAATGACACAGGTTCGTCTAATAAATCAGGATATGCAGTAATGATTATAGTAGGAATTATACGATTATTTTCTATACGTGATATACTTCTTAATACTTTTTCGCCATTTTCCCTTTTAGCAGCATCAAATTTCTCAAAAGGTATTTTAAGATCTAAAAGAATTAAATCTACAGGTGCTTGTGGAGAGTTAAGGTAATCTAATGCTTCCCGCCCGTTGATACAGTCTTTAATGTTGACATCCCATTCTTTTTGAAGAGCACAAAGAATCTGGTTTTTTATTTCTTTGACTTTATCTTCGATGAGCGTAATGTCAATTGATTTCATACTCCACCTCCTTGAAAGAAATAGAAAAGATAACGGGATTTGCACTAATGAGCTCTATTCGAGCATTGTGATGTAATAAAATTTCTCTAACGATATGTAAACCGAGTCCACTTCCGTATGGTTTTGTAGAAAATTCCTTGTCAAATATTTTTTTCTCTGTTTCTGGTGGAATTTCTTTTCCCGTGTTTTCAATGAGTAATTGTGCTTCATGCAATCTGATCATTATCTTTGTAGCATTATTATCTATTGCATTTTGAAATAAATTGTTAAAAACTCTTTTAATATTTTGTATATCTGCCATTATGTAAACATTATCTGGAATGTCTATTGAGAACTTAATAAAATCATTTGCCTCCTCCAGTTTTTTAAAAAATGAATACAACCAGCATTTTTCTTTTTTCATTTACACTGTTTCTAATTGTATTAAAGCTAATGTATCATCAATATTCTTAATTGATGAGTTTATTATTGCTCTTGTTTCTTCCCGTTTTTTTGGGTCTTCTGGACAATCTGCTATATTTTCCCTAAGTCGAGTTAAGGGTGTTTTAAGATCATGAGCAATTTTTCTTCTCATCTCACTTCTATTATATTCTGTTATCCACTCCTCAAAACTGTAATTCTCATAATGTTTCTCTAAAAAATCACACAATTCTTTTCGTAATAATAGTAAATATCTCTGTTCTTTCGGAGAAAAGGGCTTATTTTTATAAAGAACCAGCACTCCTTTGGTATCTGAAACTTCTTCGTTATTTTTCTTTTGAAGTTCCGCTATTTTTAAAAATAGAAAGTGGGATGCCTCTAATTTTTTATACTCATACAAATCATCAAAACTTATTTCGGGATTATATTTGGAGTCATCATCGCCCTTGTACCTTTCTACGTTTGTCCATTTTTCTCCTTCCGGGCTTGTTTTTACCCCGTTGAACATTTTTATTGTCCAACTGTGTTCATCCTTTAAATATTTATTAAAGCCATCGGAGTTTTTCCCTATTTTCCCAACTATGTATAAATCTGAAATCTGGGAGAACAGGGAGTATCCTTTCTTGATAGCCAAAAAAGCTCCTCCACTTTGCTTATCTATGTGAGCAATTTTAATTAGCTCCTCAAGGATAGGAGTAATCCGTTCCGAAACCTGGTCATTTTGATAAATGCTGCTTTTTTCTGCTTCGGAAGAAGTCTTAATAAGAGAACTTAATTTCAAAAGTGGAGCAAAAGTATTCCGATAAAATTCTGTTTTAACAAACTGATCGTCAAGTTTGTCTGAAATTTGTTGAAATTCTTTTTCAGTTGGAATTTCTCCTGCGTTTTTTTCCAAAAATTTATTATAGTTTATCAAATACCTTAAGTACGAAAACCTGTAATCTGTTTTTATTGCATTGGTGACAGAATCATCGCAAGGCGGTGTCTGTTCTGCTAATATTTCTTTCAACGCATTCCTTGCATTCCTTACGATTATGTTATTTTCCAGGGATAAGAACTTCAAGAAAGCAGCAAATTTTTCATTATCTTTATTATTTGATTCATCGATAGTTGGATTACTATTCTCTGTGTTATTTTTTAATAGCTTTTTTAATAGCTTGTCCAATTCCCATTCAAATCTAAAGGCCTTTGGCTGATCATTTGTGATTATCTCTTTTACGGCAAGCCCATAGGCAAGGGTAAATTGAACAGTATTTTCCATAAATTTACCCATACTATCTTCTGGTTTTTCACCTTTATTTCTAAGGTGTTCCCATGAGGGTTTATTAAAATTATGGTATTGGCAAAATTTGTCAATTTTCTCCCGTATGATATCGTCTGTTGTAGGTTCAGATGTAGGTTCAAAAAGATGATACTGTTCATTTTTCTTGCGTATTTCTGCTTTCTTGCGTATTTCTGCTTTCTTGCGTATTTCTGCTATTTCCTCTTTTAGTTCTGGCCACTTTTTGTGTAATTTCCTATTATCACGTACAATTTTAATTTTTTCCAGAAAGCCAGAGGTTAACATTTGAGGGCATCCAAGATACGCAAGCCTTTTTACAAGAATTAGTGCATATTGAATGTACTCTATTTCGGTGCCTACTTTTCCCAGCGTTGCCTTCAATTCTTTAAGCAGATAGGGATATATTCCTTTTTTGATTTTTTCATAGTATATGAATGGCGCCTGTGAGAGAGTTTTTACAAGAATTGTCTTTGTCTCCCTGTGATTTCCTGACATCTTCGCTATAAGTTTTTCTACATCAAGTTTTTTCATTTCAGATAGTTCATGATGCAATTCGTGTGTTAATTCTAACCTCCTCAAGTGCCTGATTTTTTTTGAATCGTCATTGAACTTTCCCTCTAATTCACCTTCACCCAAGCCCTCTCCCGTCAAGGGAGAGAAAGTCTTCTGACTTTTTACGGAGCCATCATCATTATCTTTGGAGCTTTCTTTGCTTGCGTCTTTTACCTCCAATTTTTTATTTAGCTTACTGCGTATCTTCTTTCTTAGGGCATCCACGACGGTATTTTCTAATACTTTTTTATATCTGCCTTCTTCTTTACACAGGTAACATTTTTCTTTGGTATCTGCTACGGGAGCTTCAAGGTTGGCAAAGCTGTGTATGTTTTTCTTTTTGTGGTGTTGGTCGATTTCCTCCGGTAATCGGTTTATCATTACCAAACAACCTGCCAGGTCTGCGGTTATTCCTGAAATCTTTAAATATTCCTGTATTCGATTTAAAGTCTTACCTGTACACAAGACATCATCAATAAAAAATATATAAGGTAGGTTCTTAGAGTCTTTTGAAAATAAATTTTGCAACAGGTATTGCGGGTTTTGCGTATGTTCTGTAAAGGGATCAAAATACTCGACATTAGCCGCATCGTTAAATAATTGTTCGTTAACCAGATTAATAAAGTCCACATTTGTTTCATGGGTGGGCGCAACAAGCATACAGGACTCTTTGAGTAAACCTGGATGCTTCTTTTGTAGATTTTCTTTGAGTTTCCACAACCACTTCTCGATTGCCTCCTTGTTTCTATTGAAAAATTCAATGGTGTCTATGTAAAAGAGATAGTGGTTTGTTCCCCTCTTAAAATGACCATATTTAAGCATTTCGGGACTAATAACAGCGTTATCGCTCTTACCGTTGCTGTTGCTGAAAATTATTTTAACCGTAGGAAGTTCTTCTGCTTCTTTTTTTGCCTTAGGAGTTCCAAAGATAATTTGTGGTGTGATTGAAACCTTATCCGTATCGAAAGGTGTTTTAATCTCTTCCCCCCCTTCTTCCCAACAATATTTGCAGCGGTGAGGCAATTGCCATTCTGAGGGCAAGTAAATGAAATAACGAGTTTTCCCTATTTTTTCGTCCTCTTTTCCGGAAAGGCCAGCTAAATATATCTCTTTTTCTTTTAAATTTATTTTCTCCCAGAATTTTTTTACCCTTTTGTCTCTGATTTCTCCTTCCAAATCAGCAATGTTCCTTATTTCTCCGTGTCCGATAACGAGCACACAAATAGGATTTAAAACGAAATCACATTTCCTTTCCGATTTCTTTTCCCTTTGTAGTTTTCGGTATATCTTTAACTGGGTAGTCAGGGTAGTGCCAATAGGAATTACAAGAATAACTTGTTTTTCTACAGGAATTAATAATTTTAAGTCTTCGACATCCTCAATGATGGAATGATTGAACTGCCGTTTCCTGGAATTATTTTTTTCAGCCTTATTTAAAAAACGAGCTACATTGCTAACCAACAATTCAGAATAAAGGCCATACCCCAAGATAGTTATTTTACCGTTTGTCTCATCCCCTAGTTTTTGAGAGATATATTGGTATATCAGATAAGCGAACCTGATTGCATAGTAACTATTTCGAAATAACTTTTCGGCGTAATAAAAATCCTTTAGATGAATTTTAGAGCCAAGTTTGATGTGGGCATCTCCAAATTTGCAACCGTGTTTATATATTGATGGGTTCAGTCTTTTTTTTGCTTCCTGCTCAAACAAAGTTAAGCCGTTATCCGTTTCGATAATTAGCTCGCAGGGTAGTGGATTACCTTTAGTAAAAAGAGGATTTGAAATATTCATTGCTACACTCCCCCTTTCAAATCATCTAATTTTAAAAGCCAGTGGGTATTATTATAAAAATAAAATCTCGAAGTTGTCTGATTAAGTTCATGCCAGTGCTTAAGAGTTTTTCCCCCTATGATAAAAGGCGGTGAATTGAAATCTGAAGGTATAATCAAGGTCAGGCAATCTTCACTCCAAAGAGTTATCCCTGCTTTGTGGTAGATGCCAAGTATCTTTATAAAATCTTCAATTGTTTGATCCAAAATGTCATATAAAACTATGGATCTTGTGCCTGAAACAAGCTCTACCATAGCTAAAGTATGGAAAATTTCAGTAGCATCAAAAGATTTACTTGCTTTAAGCACAATGATTACATCCGGCTTATCAAATTTACCTATCCCTTTAGATAGACTATTCCATTCTGACTGTATCTTTTGAATATCCTTTCCTGAATATATCATAGACCATTCAATGATCAATCGTTCCGAACTACTACTTGGGAGATGCGTAATTTTCGCATTCGCTACTGTGTATGTATTTTTTTTCAGTATATCAAAAAATACAGAGCTTCCTTCAGGGGTTTGGTGCTTCGGTCGCCGCTGGCTCTTCAGACTTATTTTTCCACGATCAAGCTTAGAGGGCACGGGCAATAGAAAGAGGTAAGATGTTCCCATGGGAAATAGTTCGTTTCTGTTCTCTTCGACAAAAATTTCTTTTTCCCCCTGTCCCCCCTGACGCCACGTTTTGTGATAAACACATACGTTATCCATTCCAGAAGCATCTTTTGCTGGACTTGAAATCCACATGAATCCCTTATTCTTCCGAATAAGCAAATGAGAGAAAACCATTAAACCTAATCCGGCAGCACTTCTTATTTGCTGATGAAACATTTTAAATCCATTTTTCATGTTATAAAAATCGTAGAAGTCCTTTAAAGTAATTTCTCCACCATCAATTTTTTTGTTTTCTTGTTTAAGTTTATCTTTGATTTGTTCATTATGAAAAGGTGAGTTTATTAACTCTTGTAATTTATCAGAAGCAGTGTTGATAACCCCTTTTTCTCCTTTGTCTGCAACATATACCGTAAGTATTCCTTTTGTGTTATCATCTGGTAGACAAATATTTGTCGAAGACTGAGCTTTTAAATCTTTCACAAATTTTTCCATCTTGTCTTTATTATAGATTCTCGTTACAATAAAGCCCTCTCCTTCATTGGGCTTTTCACAAGAATGTTCAACGATATTTTTTGCGAGTTCCTTTGTGCCTAAATAGAAATCCATACAAAATGTGCATAAATTGATTAGCTTTTCTTTATATTCTTGAGTTTTTATTTCAGATTTTTTGCCATAGATACTGTAAAAATTTCTCACATAAAGGCTAAAAAAATAGATAAAAATCGGGCTTTGATGGTTTATGTTCTCTTT
>JAGLZA010000312.1 GCA_023131835.1 Caldifarciminota bacterium | reverse complement strand
TGTTAGCTGTTTTCGGCCTTTGCCTTGTGATTATTTTAGAACGTATTCAGCCTTGGTACTGTCCACCCATCCACCTTCTCCGGAATGTAGTTGAATGAGCCACCAGCCATCGCTCTCTCTGATAATAGACCCCTCCTCTGCCTCGTCTATCCTCATAAGTTCCTTGAATTGGTCTCCGGGTCCACTATAAGCGGTTGTAGACTGGGTTACTACAACCCACCCTGATTTAACCCTGCCAAACCATACACTAAAACCGATAAGGGAGAATATAAAGATAACACCAGATAATATAAGGAGAGGATTGGTTGGAAATCGCAGAGTGCGGACCAACTGGATCAGTCGGATTGAAAAAAGGATAACAAGCAGTGCAAACGAGAAGATAAGGAGATAAGCGAAGGTTCTTAAGGATATCCGATCAACAACGAAAGCGAGGGATGAAATAAACGGATTGGGATTCTTCTTATGGGTTGTAAGGAGGGATATATTGTGTCGTATATTTGGATCCCCTGGTGCTAAAAACCAGGCTCTTCTGTAGTTAAGCAGGGCTTTGCCGTATTCTCCCATTCGGTAATAACAATTCCCAATATTAAGATAGAGGTTTGGATTGGATATTCCCTCAAGGGTAAATTGATTATATTCTTCTAATGCCTTTTCGTATAATCCCTGTTTGTAAAACTCCTCTGCATCAGAGGCATTCCCAAATAATAGTATAAAACTAATGTAGATCACGAATCAACCTCTTTAATTTAGCAATGTCTTCTTCCATCTCCTGTTTTCCGAGTAACCCTGCTGCAAAGCGCACCTCTTCACTTCTTTTAAGTAGTCTATCTATTTCTGAGAGAGTGCCCTGTTGAATTTCTCTATTTTTTAATTCCTTTAATAATTCATCCTTTTGTAGACTGAATGCCTCTATCCCAAATCTCAACCTGAGGAATCTGAGGAGCAATCGACTCAATTCCTGATAGAAGAGTTTTGCTCTATCCTGCTCGATTTCCTTCTGGAGCCCCTGAAATCCTCTCTGGAGTTCAGCCGGAATAGCCTTTATCCTGGCATAATCTGAATCCTTCATAATTTTCCTTCTCTCCCATACATAGTATCCTGAACCTATTAGAATAATTAATGGTAGTAATAGCCAGAGAACGAAAAAACGAGGCAACAGAGTGTAGGATTTCTTGCCTATCGGCATAATAAAGGCAATATCCTCTTCTCTTATCTTCAGTGTATCTCCTCTTATTGGTCTTGACTTAACACGGATTGTGAATGGCCCAACGCTTTTTGTAACAAAGCTCTTTTTTTCCGAATTAAAGTATGACCATTTGATTTCTGGTACTTTGAGAATTCCTGATTCTTCGCAAGTTAGGAGATATGTGAATATCCTTTCTCCCTGTATCGTGTTTCCCTTTATCTGTGTTTTTTCTTCTGATTCAGGTCTGAATGTGTTTATCCTTCTCATTTCCGGGAGTTCTGGTGGAGATAGGAAGTTGAGATTCCCTTTCCCTTTGATCCTTATTCGCAAGGGGAAAGGAGTTCCAGCTACTATGTTTGTAGAATCCAGTTCAGCACTCATCCTAAAGGTTCCCACTCCATCTATAAAATACTCCGGCCTTTTTTCGGGAAAGGGTTTCACCTTTATTTTCTTAAGAGGGGATGCAATCCTCTTTCTCTCTCCAAAGAAGGAGAATATATCTCCTCTTAATTCTACATCCATCTCCATTGGTTTGATCTCTATCTCTCCTGATTTAAGGGGGAATAGGAGAACCTGCTTTAATAATGCCTCTGAATATGTAATGCCGTTTTTAACCGTTCTCTTAAAATCGAGACGTTGTGGAGATTGTATCTCTTCTACCCATACACCTTGATAAGAAGGAAGGGATACGAGACCAACATCAGCAAGGTTAACCCTTGAGTAGAGTTTAAAGGTTACAAGCACACCCTCACCCGGATAAACATTTGCATCTGGTATCGAACAATCAATGAATATTGGTGATGTGGTTGTGATACCACTCTTTCTCTCTTCTCTCTTAATATCACTTATTTGTTGTTGGGAAGCCTCTACTACCTGTATTTTTATAGGGTCGGTCTTGTAATCCTTACCTTTATATTTAAGGGTAAAAGGTGGAATGGTAAATTCTCCCTTCTTTCTTGCTAACATTCTATACTCATAGTTTATGGTTGTGGATTTTGACACCTTGCCGTTTATAAACTGTATCTGGGTCGAGTGGGAACTGGAGCGTGATATAATATCCACCTTATCCATTTCAGGAGGAATTGGATTATTTAAGCCTGAAATGTTTTCACCTGAAGCACTAACCGTTACAATAAAGGATTCACCAACGGGGACAGTGGTTCTATCAACGAATGCTGTGAAGGTAAAAGAAAGTAACAATAAAACTACCATCTACCAACCTTCTTCTTTTTTCCTCCTGCCTGCTTCTTTAGAGCCTTTTTCATTGTTTCCTTTTGTTCGGATTGTAGGGCTCTGTTAATCTTGTTCTGCTGTGGTTGTTGCTGCTGTTGTTCTTTTTCCTGCTCTTCTTTATCCTCTTTATCCTTATCATCTTTATTCTTATCTTTATCCTGCTCTTTTAGCATAATCTTTGCAATTTCCAAATTTCTCTTCGCTCGTTCATCGCAAGGCTTCAAAATCAGTGCCTTTTTATAGGCGTTGATAGCATCCTTGAATTGTTTTGCCTCCATAAATGTGTTGCCAAGATTATAAAGGCTTTTTTCTCTTAAGTCCTCATCCTTTGCTTGCGAGAGTCTGATAAATCCATCGGCTGCTTCTCTGAAACGGTTCAATTTGTAGGCACAATCAGAAAGATTGAATTTTATCCTCTTGTTGTCAGGAGCAAGGATAGAGGCTTTCTTATATAATTTATAAGCCTTTTCGTATTCACCTTTTTCATATAATTTGTTAGCCCTGTTCATTAATGGTGAGATATTAATTGAAATCAGTAGAAGGAATATCATTATTCTCTTCCTGTTTTAATAAAGATTCCAGTCAATAAGAAGATGAGTGAACCCATTAAAAAGAATATAAACTTTTCTTTGAGATGGGAAACCCTTTCTGAGCCAAATTCACCCTTTCTTAGTCCCTTGAATAATCTAACCAGAAGGCCCAGTTCTACTCCTTCTCCCTGAAGGAATGCTCCGTCCCCTGCATTTGCTATCATCTTCAGTAGATCATCATTGGCAATGGATATATGGGTTTTTTCGTTCTTATCCTTCCGGTATTCAACAAATTTCCCTGTGGAATCAAAGGATGGAATCGGTGCTCCTTCTTTTGTTCCTGCGCTGATTGTGAAGACCTTGATGCCTTTTTTTCGAACCTCCAGTGCTTCTACTCTTGGGTCCCCTTTAGTGTTTTCTCCATCAGAGACAATAATTATAATGCAGGAACCGCTCATCTTATCAGAAAAGAGTTCGCTGGATTTTCTTATAGCTTCTCCAATATTGGTTCCCTCTGAGGGGATGATATCGGGCTCAATTAAGTCAATGAAGAGGCCGAAGGTATTCTTATCCAGGGTAAGAGGACATAGGAGATATGCTTCACCAGAGAAGGCAACGAGACCTACACGACTCCCCGGGAGTTCATTCAATGCTCCCCTTATTGACCTTTTTGCTCTTTTTAGCCTGTTGGGTTGAACATCCTCTGCAAGCATACTGCTTGACGCATCCAGTGCGAATACGATATTATAGCCCCTTGCTTCTGTGATACTTATTTCCCTTCCCCAGCGAGGTCTTGCAGATGCAAGGATGAGAAAAACAAAGGAGAACAATAGAAAAATATATCTCCATCGAACCCTTTTATCATCTTGTTTCCATATGACTTTTTCAAGATGTGGATCTGCAATTGAACTTCGTATTTTATCATTTCTCTTTTTCCTATAGAATAAAATAAAGATAACTACAGGAACAAACCAGAGTAGGTAGAGATAATAAGGATTGACCCAGTTCACGGTATCCTCCTGCTTATTACGGGTTCTAAGAAGAATATAATAAAGAGAAAGAGGGCGGGAATCAATGTCCAGTGCACCTTTTCTTTGTATTTCACTATTCGTTCTACCTCAAAGGTCGTTGGTTCCATTTTATCTATTCTACCATATATATCCTCTAATGCTTTTGGGGATGTGGCACGGAAATATTCGCCGTTTGTCTTATCAGCAATCCTTCTCAACTGGTCCTCGTTTAATTCAAAATCAGCCATAACATGACGGGTTACACCAAAAACAGTTTGCATCGGAAAGGGAACCTTTCCCCTCTTTCCAACACCTATGGTATATATCTTTATATTTGCTTCATTTGCCATAGATGATGCACTCTCCGGATCTATCTTGCCTGCATTGTTCCTACCATCGGTCAGGAGTATCATTACCTTATTCTTTGCGGTTGATTGGGAAAGTAGGAGCGTCCCATAGGATATGCCCATACCTATTGCAGTTCCATCATCTAATAGTCCGAAATCTATTTTATTAATGAGCTCCTGTATAACTCTATGGTCAAGGGTAAGGGGTGCCTGTATGAGTCCGTCTTTAGCAAATACAACCAATCCAATCCTATCCCCTTCTCTCCTTTCAATAAAATCTACTGCGAGTTTTTTTGCAACCGTTAATCGGTTTTTGGGCTTGAAATCCTCTGCTCTCATAGAACCAGATATGTCGAGGATGAGGACAATATCTATTCCCTCTCTTTTTACCCTCTGGTATTCATAGCCCCTCTGGGGTCTGGCAAGGGAGATGAAAATCAAAGCAAGTATGGCAAGGGTTAAATATTGGGGTAGATGGGTATAGAAATTAGAGAGTGGTTGTATTCCGAGCCAGTCGGTGTCGGAGTAAAGGAGCGATGCTTCCCTTTTTTTCTTTAAGAGAAAAAAGATCAGGACAATAAGCAGTAAACCTAACAGGTAGAATGGATTATTGAAGTGTATCATTCTCTTTTTCTTCTATCTCTTTAATGATGGAACGAGCAGTGGCAAGGTCGTGTTCGAATTCTTCCCTGCTGGATTCCCTGTCTGCAAATTTTATCAAGTCCCAATACGGGAATCTATGAATAATTGGTTTTAAGTCGTTGAGATTTTCTTTCTTGAACAACTTCAATAATTCAGAGGTTGTGGTTTCTACTGCTGGGATTTTCTTTGTCCTTTCTATATATCGGCGCATGGTATATGAGAGAGAGGTATATATTTTATTCCAGTCCCAATCATTCAGCCTTTTTTCCAGCATAGAGAGGTTTTTCAAAGCCTCTTCTCCGGGTTCCATTTCTGGCTCTTTAATATATATCTCCTCTCTTTTTCTTCTCTTAATAAGGTAATAGGCAAGAAGACATAAAGGGATGACAAGTCCCCAGAGGAGATAATGCCAATTAAAGAATCCAAAAGGGTCCCAGATGGGGGATAACCCTTTGTTTTCAGGGGTAAGAACAGATCTAATGAAGTAAGAAGCCTTCAGAGTATCTCCGTGTATGAGGATTTTAAATTCCTGGTATCCGGTTGAAAAGGAAGTGAAACGAACCATTGCCAGAGTATCCCCGCTCAATATGAGGGTATCCAGAAGGGATATATCGGGAAATGAGTCAGGAATGATTATTGAAATAGAATCCTTTATTTCTCCCTTTATTGTAGCAATTAAAGGGTCACCAACCGTTGCTGTATCCCGGTCAATCTGGATTGAAGGAAGGGAAAGGATGAGGAGAATAATCAAGGCAATCTCCTTCTGAAGAAGCGATGGATTACTCCGACATAATCCTCACCCGATGTTATTTCTATTCTGTCCAGACCGTTGGTTGTAAAGAACCTGAATAGTTCTTCATCCCTTAACTTTCTTATTTCTTCGAATTTGTCCTTTAGCTCCTTACCTTCGAACATCAAGACATTGCCCTTCTCTGCATCACGAAGCATCACCCTTCCCGGGAAGTTGGCTTCCTTCTCCAACGGATCGCGCACAACAATGGGAACAAGATCGAATTTCTTTGCCATTAGCGATAGGGGCATCTTTAGATGGTCAACCTCAAAGTTCTTACCAATAAAGTCTGATATAAGAAAGACAATGGAGCCATGATGAAGAACTCTCTGTGCAAACTGTATAGCAGGTACCGGATTAGTTCCTTTGTTTTTGGGTTCGACCAGTAGTATGTCACGAATGAGATGGAGGGTATGTTTTCTTCCCTTATTTGGGGGTAGGTAGTGTTCTACATCATTGGAGAAAAGGATGAGTCCTACCTTATCGTTGTTCTTTACAGCCGAAAAAGAAAGAAGGGCAGATATCCTTGCAATGAGGTCCTTTTTTGGTTCCCTCCTGCTGCCGAATTCTCCTGAACCGCTGATGTCTGCAAGGATAAAGAGGGTGAGTTCCCTCTCTTCTATGAATCTTTTGACAAATGGATGATTCATTCGAGCAGTTACATTCCAGTCGATAGTCCGAACATCATCTCCAGGGAAGTAATCCCTTACCTCATGAAACTCCATACCCTTTCCCTTGAAGGAACTCTTATATTCTCCACCAAAAAGGGCATTCACAACCTTTTTGGATTGGATTTCTATCTCACGAACCTCTTTGAGGATTTCCCTTATTCGCTCTTTCATGAGATGAGAGTCAGGGGATTTCTACTGTCTCCAATATCTCCTTGATTACATCCTCAGTAGTTATTCCTTCTGCTTCTGCCTCATAAGAGAGGATTATGCGGTGACGGAGAATATCGTATACAAGAGCTTTTACATCCTCTGGAATAATGAATCCCCTTCTTTTTAGAAAGGCGTGTGCCCGTGCAGACTCAAATAGATATATGGATGCTCGTGGAGATGCGCCATATCGTATATAGATATCCAGGTCATCCAGACCGTATTCAGAAGGCTTTCTTGTTGCAAAGACAATGTCAAGGATATAATCCCGTATCTTTTCATCTGCATGTATCTTGTGGAGAAATGACCTTATTTCCTTAAGGCCTTCAATCTGGACTATTGGTTTTACCATAGGAATCGCTTCTGCCGTCTGCTGTTCCATAATGCGTTTTTCTTCTTCCTTGTTGGGATAGGATATCTTTATTTTGAGCATAAAACGGTCAACCTGTGCCTCTGGCAGAGGATATGTGCCTTCCTGTTCGATTGGGTTCTGGGTTGCCAGGACCAAAAAAGGTTCAGGTAGTTTATATGTTTTATCCCCAATAGTCACCTGACGTTCCTGCATTGCCTCGAGGAGTGCACTCTGGACCTTTGGAGGTGCTCTGTTTATCTCATCTGCAAGGATGAAGTTTGCGAACAATGGTCCTTTTTTGTGTGTGAATTCTCCTGTTTGCTGGTTGTATATCTCCGTTCCTGTTATATCTGCGGGAAGGAGATCAGGAGTAAACTGAATTCTCTTAAAGGATGCGTTGATAGCCGACGCAAGGACTCTAACCGAGTAGGTCTTTGCAAGACCAGGAACTCCTTCTATCAAAACATGTCCCCTGGTAAGAAGACCAATGAGCTGCCGTTCTATAACATATCTCTGGCCTATAATACATTTGCCGATCTCACTAAAGAATGATTCAATAAATGCGCTTTTCCTCTCAACCTCTTCGTTTAATTGTTGGAGATCTACTCCCATTTTTCCTCCTTTCTTTGCCATAAAAATACAGAATTCAAGAGAGAAAATTTTATTGTTTTAGCTTTATTCCCCCTCTCTTTTTCTGTGTCTATCATTTATAATTCTATCTCTTTTTCTTCTTATCAGTGACATAAATTAAATCTATTTTGCCCTTTGTCAAGTGGTGGTTTTTACCTCTCCACCTCATTTTTTAACCACAGAGGACACAGATAGGCGCTTCGCTTCATTGAAGAATGGAAAATGCAGATTGGAAATTGCAAAATGCCCTACCCATCCAACCCCTTTTTGACACAGATTGAACTGATTCTCTAAATCCCAAATCCTAATCCCTAAATCCTAAATTGCCCTCGAACCCTCAATCTTTACTATTTGTATTTTCAGAAGGAAAAAGGGAGAAAAGAATTTAGTAGGGGCAACTCGGTGAGTCACCCAATCATAAAGGAATAGGTCTTGAGAGTCAGGGTTTATTCTAAGCAGTTCTTTCACGAAACCGGTAGGAGCACGGAGATCCGTGCCCCTACTTTTACTTTAAGAATCTTTCTGAAAACTGTGCAGAAACCGTGGCGAAAGGTGGGAAGGGAAAGGGGGGTTCCAATTTGACTATTTGACCATTCAACTATTTAACTAATTCCCTTTGTGTTCCTGTGGTTAAAAAAAGAGAGTTGTGTGAAAAAATAACATTTGACAAAATACCCTATTGTTATATGTTAAATTATGGCTGAAAAGAAGTCTACGTTCCGGATTATTAAAAGATTTTTAGGATTTCTCCGCCCCTACTGGCTAAAAGGGCTATTTGCATTCTTCTTTATGCTCTTTGCTGTGGGTCTTCAACTCCCTATGCCATTCCTGACAAAATATTTAATAGACGAAGTCCTCCAGATGAAGTCTTTTAGGATATTGAATATAATTGGATTTGTTTTGATAGGTGTTATATTCTTACGGGCATTCTCTATATTTATAGAGAGATATCTCCTTGCAACTTTTAGGGGAAGGGTTCTCTTTGACCTCAGGATGAAACTATTCAATCATACAGAAAGACTGAAAATTCCATTTTTCAAGGAAAGAGAAACAGGTTATCTGATGAGCAGGCTCTCTGATGATGTTAATGCGGTTCAGGGACTCCTTGCAGATACACTCATATCCTTTGGGCAGAATGTCCTGACATTTATTGTGGGGATAGGTGCTACTCTTTATATCCACCCAAAACTTGCTCTTATTTCCTTTTCCATCCTTCCATTTTACGCATTGTCCATTGCCATATTCAACAAGAGAATAAGGAATATGAGTTATGAGGTTCGGGAGGCTTTTGCTAAGGTAAATAAAGACCTTCAAGAATTATTATCAGGAGTAACGATCTTAAAGGCATTCACCGGTGAGATATATGGAAGTTTAAGACTCATAAAGAGCGTAAAGGAAGGGATAAGGAAAACGGTCCGTCTTGATGTTCTCTCAACCCTGTTCAGTATATTTTCTTCTCTCATATCCTCTGCAGGACCAATAGTTCTAATCTGGTATGGATGTTCAGAGATAATGAGGGGTAATCTTACTATCGGTGGATTGATGGCATTTAATTCATTCTTGAGGTATCTGTTTGGACCAACAGAGAGTCTTATGCACCTGAATCTCTCCATTCAGCGCTCCCTTGCCTCGGTTGAGAGGATATTTGAGATACTGGATACAGAGAAGGAACCCTATGATAAAGGGAAAGTAGAATTAAGGGATATAAAGGGAACAATAGAGTTTGCCAATATTTCATTCTCCTATGATACAGAACCGATATTAAAGAACATTTCATTCAAAGTAAATCCAGGAGAGAGGGTAGCAATAGTAGGAGAGAGCGGTGTTGGTAAGTCAACCATTGCAGGGTTATTACTCAGATTCTATGACCCATCAAAGGGAAAGATATTGATAGATGGAATAGAGCTAAAAGAGATTAATCTCTCATCCTTAAGGAAGAATATTGCCTATGTTTCACAGGATATATTCTTGTTTTCGGATACAATAAGAGAGAATATAAGGTTTGGGAGGAGAAGAGCAACGGATTCCGAGATAGAAAAAGCAGCGAAAGTTGCAGGTATTGATTCATTTATAAGGAAACTTCCAAAACGGTATGATACGAAGGTTGGAGAAAGAGGGATGAAACTCTCAGGTGGGGAGCGCCAGCGAATAGCCATAGCAAGAGCAGTCTTAAAGGATGCACCTATTTTGATTCTCGATGAGGCAACGAGTAACCTTGACAGGAAGATAGAGAATAAAATAGTAAATTCAGTAGAAAAGATATCGAAAAATAAGACCCTTCTCATCATTGCCCATCGCTTATCAACGATACGGGATGCGGATAAGATATTAGTTTTAGATAAAGGGAGAATCAAGGATAAGGGAATCCATTCGGAACTCCTTAAAACATCTAAGACTTATCAGGAATTGTATAAGAGGGAGGAGATCTAAAAAACATTAATTTTTATCACACTTTTTCAATACTTGTAAGATAGTCACTTATTTCTCTTTTGAACTCAGAATATACATTAGAAATGTTATCCATCAAAGGTTTTAATTTTGATTCCTCTATAAGAAATCCATAGGAATGTGTAAAGAAATGTCGGAAGAATAAATATCTTCCTATCTTATCAGTTATTTCCAGAGTTATAATATGGTGCTTCACAGATAAATTCAATAAATCCTTATGCCAGGAAGGCGTCTCGGGTATAGAGATATTATTGAATAGTAGTAATTGCTTCAAGATATTTTCCATACCATTATAGATATTTTGAAGATATGCACCTAATCCAACAAGAACTACAAGTTCTTTGTTTGATCTATCTTTCACTTTTTTTAATTCAACAAGAACTTTTTCAATATTGTCTATTTCGGCAAGAACCTTCTCTTTAACATTAGCCATAAATTACTATTCCTTCCTTCTCTATCAATCTATTAAATAAACAATCTTCTTTTAAATCGATAATATCTACTGGTTTTGACAAATCCCTGTATAGTTTCCATCCAAACTCAAAGAATAATTCTGGTTCTAACCCTTTAACGCCTATATCTATATCCTTTGGGTCTTTTTTATCTTTAGAAGATCCAAAGAGTATTACTTTTTTTACTTTGTATTCTTTAGCATATTTGAGTATCTTATCTTTATCATTACGAGAAATCATTATTCTTATCTACCTCCATTTTTATTATACCAATTTCCTCAACAATTTCAAGGGGAGAGCGTTGTTTTTTCCTTCCTATAGAGGCGTTCAATTGAACGTCCCTACTTTGGGCGAGGAAACCTCGCCCCTACAAAAGGCAAGCTATCTAAGCAATCTGTATAATCAGTGTAAATCCGTGCCGAAAAAAAGGAATCAAGGATCCGAGGGTTCAAACGGGGGGCACGGAGCCCCGTGCCCCTACAAAACATAATTCTCTTTGCCTGTGGGTGCCGAGCACGGCAGACGGACGGGCTTTATATTCCTTTGCGTTCTTTGCGAGAATTTAAAAATCTGTATCAAAAAAAAGGATGGGATTGCTTCACAGGAGTCAGGCAGGAAGGTAGAGATTGCTTCACTGGGGTCAGGCGGGAAGAAGAGTTCGCAATGACATTGTCCTTCAGTGAAAATCCGTGGCAAAAAATAAAGGGTCAAGAGTAATTTAGGATTTAGGGATTAGGTTTTTGGGTTTAGAGAATTAGAATTAATTAAACTTTCTTCTGCGTTAATCTGCGTTTATCTGCGGTAAAATTCTTGAGTGTGGGGATTGGTTCTTTAAATCAGTTTAATCAGTGAAAATCAGTGTCTAAAAAAAGGTTGGGTTCTGGGTGGGACTTTCGACTAATGACTCTTGACTCACGACTCTCGACTCAATATTAAACCGTGCAGGAACCGTGGCTAAAATTGGGAGGAAGGGGAAGGTTTTTCCTTTATTACACGAATCAGATTCCTTGCTATTATCGCAGGGATTGATTTCGGATATTCTCGGATTAATTGGTTGAAGTACTCCTTTGCTTTTTCAGGAGAACCTTTAAGATTGATTTCTCCTAATCGGTAGATGATAAAAGGAACGAGGAGGGAGTCCACTCCTGACAGTGAATTCGAAATCCCCGTAAGGGGATAAAGGAGATATTCTGTATAGGGTGAACTCACAGCGGTTGTTGAATCGAACTGAAACTCTCGTTGAATAAACAGGGTTATATCATTGAGAGGCACATCCATCTTTGAGAGGATGAAGAGATTACAGGAGGGGATATTGCCCTTTAAGGCTGATCTCTTTATATCAAGGAACCCGTCAAAGGTTTCATTGTTCAATATCTTGATTCTTCCTTTGATTCCAGGGTTCTTACTCATCCTTAAAGCCTCTTCATATTTTTTTTCTTTAATGAGTCTTATCACTGGTTCTTTATTTCCCAAAGGGGTTATCTTTCTTATTTCCGTATTGTTCTGTGTAGTAGTAAGTAGTAACAATATATATATCATTCTAACAGTTTCCGTATATACATCTCTATCTCTTTTTTATAAGCGGCTGGATATGGTTCCTTCATTCTCTTTTCCAGGAGTTCCCTGAGTTCCTTCCTCTTCTCTCCCAGGTCTTCAGGTAGGGTTATCCTGGGTGGAGAGACGAATATCCCCGGATTGGAACGTCTCTTCTTTGATATATCCTTTCTCCTTATGGATTTATTTGCCTCAAGCAATCTATCCAGGACTTTTTTCTGACGTTCTATTAACTTCTTATCAAGCTCACCTCTTTCCATTCTTTCTGCTATCGCTTCCATCTCTCTTGCAAGCGGATTCAAGGCCTCTCCTAAGTCCCTCAGTTCTTTCGCAAGCCCTTTTTGTTTTCTTGCGAGTTTTTGGAGAGTCTGTGAGCGTCCCTTTACTGGTAAAGGAAAGAGTTGACTGAGTTGATCTGATATTCCTTTTTGTCGGTTCAATATCTGATTCATTGCGCTCATCATTGCCTGACCGCTGGAGGGTGGGCTATCGAAGAGATGAATGATAGCTTCTATCAAGAGGTTATTGACCCTTTCCATTGATGAGCGGAGGGGTTTATCCTTTATTAATTCCTGTCCCAGATCTTTCATCATGCTGCTCACCTCTGATAGGTTCTGTAGAACCTTTGGCGAGAACGCAAAACTCATAATGAAGATTGATTCCAGTTCTCTATTTATTCTGTCTATACCTTCTGCTAATCCCTGTTCTATTAACCCTTTCTCAAGCCCTACTCTCTCATCAATAAGAGCATCGTGATGTCTTAAGATGAAACCCAATTCCCATGCCTTTGCTTTAATCACTTCTCTTATCCTTTCACCTGTTCTCTCTTCCCTTGCATTCTTGAGAGATTGACAGAGGTTCTTCAGGGCTTCCTTTATATCTTCTATTGTTGCTTGAGTCATTTCCCCTTCTCTCATCTCTCCTGCAAGTTTTCCCATCTTCTCACCCGTTTTTGTCTTTTCAAATTCTTCGGCCATTTCTTTTAATTCTTTAGTGGATGATTCCATCATCTCCTCTATCATTTTATTGAGCGCATCGCGCAGAGATTCTTCAAGAGAGGCGAGTGAATCGTCTGGTATCTTTGATACTATCTCTTCCTGTCTCTCGTATATCCCTTCTGCCCTGTTTATGAATTCATTGAGTTCCATCAAACTTTTCAGGGATTCGAGGCTCTTTCTTCCCAGTTCAAGAGCCTTGAGCAGTTCTTCCTGTGATAGTTTTAGGTCCTTTAATTCTTTACCTGTATAATCCTGATTCTCTTCAATCCTTTTTAATTGTTCCATTAATTTCTGTGTTCCCAGTTCGTCAAGTAATTGCTTTATTTTCTCCAATTCTTTCAAGATAAGTGGATTCTGCATCTTCTTTGCAAGTTCAGCCATCTTTTCTATATCCTCAAGGAGGTCTCTCTGTTCTTTAAGTGTTTCCTTTATACTGTATCTTGTTTCAGGATTCAGGTCAGAGCTTTCAAGGAATTTCTCTATTTTCTCCTTTATCTCTTTTTCTCGGTCTCGCAGCTCCTCAGTCATTTTTGAGAGTGTGTCACTAAACTCGCTGTAATCACTGAACATCTCCTGTAGTGTTGGCATAAATATCTTTATAGGAGCACTTAGAGTCCTGTTCCCCGCACAATCAATTGCAGCGGCCCTTATTATTAGTGTGTCACCCGGAAGTAGATTACTCAGGATGAGATTGAATGAATCCTCAACAAATCTGATTCCTTCAGTTATCTTGATATCATTTACAAGGTTGCCGGATAAGAGTTGCAGTTTCGAGAGTCCATAATCATCAGATGCTTCAAGAACAATGGAAACCTCCATGCTCTGATCCAGTTTATAATCACCTTCGGGTGATATAAATTTGATCATAGGAGGTTCATCCTTGATGGGTAGGATAAGAAAATGAACTATATGGGATAAGAATGAGTGTGTATCCATAAGTTCTACCTTTAGAGTTGTTTCTTCCCCTACAATAAAACTCCCTCTGAAGTGGTTTCCATCCACTTCTGCCAGAGATAGATTTTTAGAAATCGAGCCGAGTTCAACACTTGCTTCACCCCAGAAATTTACGATAGTGCCCGATAGGACCCTTATCGGAATCTTACTGTCCGGTGAAAGGATAGTATCATACAGGGATCCGATTGCTAAATAGGAGGGAAACTGGTATTCCAGGGTAAGTTTCTTGATATCAATAGGGGGGACAACAGTGATTTTTTCTCTGTGGCTCTTCCACCCTCTATATCCAGTAGATATTTCAAGAGAATGCTCCGGTCTTATTATAATTCCGAACCTCCCATTCTGTAAGGGTTGCATCCTTCTGACCCTATTATCAGAGAGTAGGTATAATCTGCTGAGAGAAGGGCATTCTGCAAGTATCAGGGTAGGACTTCCCTTTTTGGTCGGTGTTTCTACAAAGGAGATCATAGGTTTTGGATATACCCTGTTCAGATGAAAACCTGTTACTGCTAAGATGATTAAAAGAATAGGAGGGGGTAGTATAAATTTCACATCAATTCTGGATTCTGCGAATTCTTTTGCATTTCTTGTTTTTAGTATAGATGAGCACTCTTTAATAGCCTGTTTCCTGTATTTCTCTGAATCCAGAGGGGTGAGGAAGGGTTCCATTATGAGGTATAACCTTCCCTTTAGTTCCTTTATTCTATTTTCAAGATGTTCAACGACTCCCATAATTGTTGGTCTATTGTGTAAGAAGGGGAGGGAGACGGGAATGAAGGAAAGAGGCATTAATCTCCATTCAAGGGGAGTAATAACGAAGATTCGATTGAACAGAATCCAGGGCAGGTATATGCCAAGGAATATAGTAAGAGAGAGGAGAGACTTCTTAATTAACCATAGATTTCTTTTTCCTGTATATACCTTCTGAACGAAGGTCTTAATATCATTCAAAATCTTGGAATCTTGAAGGTGCAGGGAGTACAAAAATCCATATTGGGAAGGGCTCTGGTCACTTTAAATTCCCTTTCTCCGTCTTCGCTCTTTATAATCCGTGTATAAGGATAATTTGGAAAACTCCCTAGACTTCTGAAATCCTTGTATTCGATTTCCATTTTTCGGAATTCTGAATCTATCTTTACCCTCAAGATTTTTCCTTCATTATCTACCCATAAACTAATATGGGCTTTCTCATAATCAAACTCTAATAAAGCAAGTCCGTTATCTTTTCCCTTCCATTTAAAATCATCAGGAAGGAAGTATAACCAGTCGAACATCCAGAGATTTGCATATTCGAGAAATGATACCTCTTCTTTTCTCTTTTTTTCTTTGATGACCTTCCAGAGAACTTTTTCGTCATAGATTAGATAATAGGAATCTTCTCCTTTTTTCCTCACATCTATCCTGTAAAGGTCATATCCGTTCTTCCAGAAATAAGAGAGACTGAAAGAGTCGGATTCGCAAACGAGTGCAATATCATTGATAGCAGTCAGTAATTGTGTCTTTCTTGCGGACATTACATTATGTGGATTAAAATCCGCAAACGATAACAAAAGAATTAGCATAACACTAAATAAGTAATATCCTTAAAGGAAAAGTCAAGAGGTGGGGAGTTCTTGTCATTACCAAAAGTAAATATCCTCCTTTATTCCCAAAAATAGATGTCACATTTAGGAAAAACTATCTCATAGAGATATAATTAGATTCAAGGAATCAAAGCCAGAGGACTTGCCGCTAAGAAAAGCGTCTCGGACCACGAGCGGGCATGGTTCGTGAGATTTTAATCTCACGAGAGCGAGCCCGAGAGCCGAGCGGCAATTTCCTCGCCGGGGAAATTGACCGCGTCTTTTCGTGTGGCAAATCCGAATGGCTGCTGAAAATGTGCCATTTTTCGTAGTAATTAAATGTGACATATTGCTTTGGAATAACAGAGGTGGGGAGTTCTGCAAAACACAAAAAATAGAGGGGATTGGTGGGGTTCTGCGTTAATCTGTGTTCATCTGCG
>JAGLZA010000311.1 GCA_023131835.1 Caldifarciminota bacterium | reverse complement strand
ATTCTATCACTAGAAAATTAGATTGTGCCGCCGAGGGCTAGGATGGGGTTATATCGTGCGATAAGATCGAAAAAGGTTTTTCATATATTTCTGCATCCGCATAATCTTTTAATGTATCCGTCGCTTAAGGATGATCTGGATAGATTCCTTGGGATTGTGGCGAAGAAGAGGGATGAAGGAAAGATTGAAGTGATGACGATGGGTGGGTTTAGTGAGGTTTTGAATGGAAAAAGGTGAATAATAAACGGAGATAAAGGCAATATAAAATCTGGTGAGTAAAATGGAAAATAGAAAACTAATCGTGCTATCTTCAACGGGCAACCTTGGTGATACACCATTTGAAGAGAGGACATTTTTTGAAGGCTTAAGAAGACATATTGATTTTTTGGTTGCCGACGCAGGCACAAAAGATTTTGGTCCCACATACCTGGGTTCAGATACTGCTCATAATCCTATTGAGTGGGAAAAACACGATTTGGAACTGCTGTTGTTGGCATCACGAGAAAGAAATATTCCACTAATAATAGGGTCATGTGGTAGTACAGGCACAAACCGAGGTGTAAACTTATATGAAAAGATAATAAAAAGAATAGCGAAAGAACATAAATTGCCAAGGTTTAAATTAGCTAAGATTTATTCGGAATTAGATGAAAAATATTTGATTGAAAAAATAAAAAAAGAACCGATAGAACCATTAGGTGCTAAAAAAAATCTTAGCATAGAAGATATTAATGCAACCAGTCATGTAACAGCTATGATGGGTGTAGAACCCATTATTAAAGCGTTATCAATGGGAGCAGATGTTGTATTAGCAGGCAGAGCATGTGATGATGCGATATATGCAGCATACCCAATCATGAAAGGATTTCCCACTGGACTGGCATTACACTTAGGAAAAGCAATAGAATGCGCATCGCTCGTATGCATACCTCAAAAAGTAAAACAATCTGTGTGGGGTACGATAACAGAAGAAGCCTTCTACTTAGAGCCAGTGGACCCAGAGCAATTTGCCACACCATTATCCGTTGCAGCACATTCAATGTATGAACGAATTAGTCCGTATATACAGGAAGCCCCTGGTGGTATCCTGGACATGCACGAAACAATTTATGAGCCCTATACAGAAAGAATCTGCAAAATATCAGGAAGCAAATTCATTCCTTCGTATTTGTATAGCTACATAACT
>JAGLZA010000310.1 GCA_023131835.1 Caldifarciminota bacterium | reverse complement strand
AAGAATGTGCCGACTGGCAGGATATGCAAAGTAACCGGTAAGATATTCTTTAACATCAGATACGAAGAATTGGACGATGTGTATCATACGAATCCGAGTTATTGCCATTATAAGAGGTTTCGGAAGCATTGGATCGAAGTACCGGACCCAGACGGAGATTGAGACATGGAACCACTAACAGGCGCAGACGGCAGGCAAGCGGTGGATCATTTCATCGACCACACCCTGCGGATGATGGTGTTTTCAGGCGCACTCGCTGCTGCAAGTATCCAAAAGCACGGGTGGTGGTGCGTCCAGTTCGCTGGCGGCGATCCACAGAACATCAGTCACGACAACGCGATGATGCTCGCGTATGGCTTCCGGCTCGGGATCACGCACTATCACGATTACAGGAGGGAGCAACGCGAGCTGGCAGTACTGATGGCTGAAGACGCGGCAGGAGAGGCGGAATGAATAAAGAAGAGAAAGCTGAGTATGATCGACGGTATCGGGCTGAACATCGCGATAAGATACTGGAACAGAAACGACAGTATTACGTCGAACATCGCGGGAGTGAACTGGAACGACAACGACGGTATCACGCCGAACATCGCGAGGCGGCAAACGAACGATTTCGGCAAGCTCGCTATAACAAAGGCGGACAGTCTATGTCAGAAAATCGTTCTTGCTCCTCGTTCCTCGGTATACATGTCGCAGAGCGATTACTATCTCATCTTTTTAAAAATGTAACTCGTATGCCCAACAACAACCCCGGATTCGATTTTATATGCGGGCAAGGTTACATGGTCGATACGAAATCGTGTTGCAACAAAACATCGCCGTATGGAAAGATTTTCTGGACTTTTACGATCAAACACAACCCCGTAGCGGACTACTTCTTGTGCATCGCGTTCGATAACCGTATCGATCTTAACCCGCTCCATTATTGGTTAATACCGGGTGGTGTGCTGTCGCATCTCGTAAAAGCAACCATCTCTGAGAGCACACTCATGAAGTGGGCTGAGTACGAGAAGCCCATCGACGAAGCTATCTGCTGTTGTAATACTATGAAGGAGGGGATATAACGACGCTCTTTACCTTTGCTACAAATTACGACGGACTTGTAAATGAAACCAAATTACACTCTCTCAGACATAACGCGGATTACTGGATCTCCCGGCTGGAGAAAAACC
>JAGLZA010000031.1 GCA_023131835.1 Caldifarciminota bacterium | reverse complement strand
CACCCAACCATTTATTTGCAGATTTTGGAGTAGCAGAGCTTGCTCTGCGCTCTCTTTCATTCATCTCTCGGTTTAAAAAAATGGGGGGTGTGACAAAAAAAGTGTTGACAAAATGGCGATTTATACATAATAAAAGAATAACAAGACACAAAAAAGGAGGATAATATGGCTATGCTTATAATACTAATCATTATTGTCATCATTTTTCTCTGGGTAGTAGCAACCTATAACGGATTCATAAGATTGAGGAATCTCGTGGATAATTCCTGGAGTGATATTGATGTCCAGTTAAAAAGAAGGGCTGACTTGATTCCCAATCTTGTAAACTCTGTAAAGGGTTATGCCTCTCATGAGAAAACAGTCTTTGAAAATGTTACCCGGGCAAGAGCAGAAGCAACTGCAGCCACAACACCAGAGAAAAGGGCTAAAGCGGAGAATCTACTGACAGGTGCATTGAGACAACTCTTCGCAGTTGCTGAGAACTACCCGGAATTAAAAGCAAATCAGAATTTCCTTGACCTTCAGGATGAACTGTCAAATATTGAAGATGCAATCCAGAATTCAAGGAGATACTATAATGCGATCGTCAGGGATTTGAATATAAAGGTTGAATCCTTCCCTTCTAACCTCATTGCTATGTTCTTCAAATTTGTAAAGAGTGAATTCTTCGAGATAGAAGAAAGAGAAAGGGCTGTTCCTGAGGTGAGCTTTTAATGTTAATTCTGATTCTACTTTCCTGGCATATACAAGATTTTCATTCGACCATCAATCTAAATGCAGATGGGTCACTACTCATCCATGAGAGCATCCTCGCTGATTTTGCGAATCAACCCCATCATGGAATATATAGAGCAATACCCCTTGACCTTGGAGGTAAGTTGGGAACCCATGAGCTGGGGTTCAGTGTAAAAGATGTAAAAATGGATGGAAAAGCGGTACCCATAAAGAAATCTTACTATAAGAAATACGGAAGGAAATATCTAAAGATAAGGATCGGCGATCCCAAGATCCGTGTCACAGGGGTTCACAGATATGAAATAACATACTATGTCCTTCTCGGCACCAGATACTTTAAAGATTACGATGAATTGTATTGGAATATAACAGGGGACGAGTGGGAAATCCTCATTGATTCGGTCTTTGCAACCGTAATCTTCCCACAGTCTATTAAATTGGATGAATCAGATATCAAATTCTATACAGGAAAAAGAGATGAAAAAGGAAGGAAAGGCTCTATAGAGTTCACCAATGAGGAAGTTTACCTCCGCTCATGGATGCTTTACCCTGGACAGGGTGTCACCATTGATATAAGACTTCCAAAAGGCTATCTGAAAAAACCATCTGGTTCGAGTATGTTTCTCCTTCGATTAAAGAACAACGTCCCATTTTTCTTGGTTTTTATTTTCTTTATATATATGTTTGTAAAATGGTGGAAAACAGGAAAGGAACGCAAGGTAGAAACTATTGTTACACGGTATGAGCCACCCGAAGGATTAGACGCTTCTGAGTTTGGAACAATACTCGATGAGAAGGCAGATAATAAGGATGTTGTTTCCATCCTATTTTCTCTTGCAAAAAAGGGATATATCAGATTAGAGGAAATTGAAACAAGGGTATTATTGATAAAAAAGAAGGATTATAAAATATATATCCTGAAAAAGGATATAGATGAACTGAATGACCATGAAAGGAAGTTCTTCTCTGGACTTAAGGAGTTTGGTGACGAATTCTTAATGAGCGAACTCAAACAGAAATTCTACACCACGGTCTCCAAGGTAAAGAAAAGTCTTTACAAGAATCTAACAAAGGGCGGATATTTCTCAGGAAACCCAGAGTTGATAAGGGCTAAATATGCTTCTTTAGGTATTCTCATCATTGTAATAGCCTTTATCCTGTTCCCATTACATCTTTTCTCTCTTAAATGGAGTCTATCCTTTACTATTATGGGTTTTATTCTTCTACTCTTTAGCAGTGGTATGCCCAGGAGAACCAGGAAGGGAGCTAATTGCTTGGGGGAAATATTGGGGTTCAGGGAATTTCTAACAAGGGTAGAAAAGCCAAGGCTTAATGCATTGCTGGAGAAAAATCCTACACTATTCTATGACTTTCTACCCTCTGCCATTGCTCTGGGGGTCGTGGATAAATGGGCCAAAAGGTTTGAGGGGATAGCACTTCAAGCACCAGACTGGTATGCCTCTTCCGGTATTACAGGAAATATAATAGCTGCAAGTTACATTTCCAGTTCTGTGAATAGCATGGCGAGTGCAATGACTGCTTCTATGTCCGCACCGAGTAGTAGCTCCAGCGGATTCTCCGGTGGCGGCGGAGGTTCAGGAGGAGGCGGTGGTGGCGGAGGCGGAGGAGGATGGTAACCTCCCTACCCATTAAATATCTCGCCAAGACGCAAAGTCCGCAAAGGGAGTAAAAGCTAACAAAGCCCGCAAAGGGGATTAGTTAAATAGATAAATGGTTAAATAGGGGCAATTGAAAGAGATAACCACTCAACTTTTCCCTAATCTTCTGAATAATGGTTTGAAATTTGCTTTATGTTTATGGGTCGGGGGCTGACTTTGTGACAGTATCAGTCGTTAGCCGAAAGGAAGCCATCTTCAGGAGCAAGGAATTACAAATGAGATTGCTCCACTGAGCACACCTGAGACAACCCAGGTAACTAAGGCACATCCACCCAACGTCCCAAAGGTAGGAATAGTGAAAAACTCCTTTGGGAGTTGAGCCCCGCCCGAAACAGCATTATGGCTGTTAGACATAATTCAACCTCCTTTTATTTTTTTCGGATAGTTTCGGAGAGTTTTTGTGGTTCATCAGTTCCAATCCGATACACTCTTCCGTTCCTCATTGCTAACTCTACTGCATCCAATCCAGACACATTGAAAAGCCAACCTTTAGAGATTTTTCTGATTCCCCAACCATACCACCAACGATTTCTAACAACTGCACAAGATTTAATCTCTTCAAGAGTAAATTTCCTTCTGACCACCCCTACTCCAAATCTAATCTCAACAAAATTGTTATTCACCGTAACGGTCAGGCTGGCAAACAAGATAGCACAAATCACAAGCATCCCAAAAACTGTCAGTGCAATCCAATTTGAGCACAAGATTCCGAGATAACCAGTTAATAGAATTCCTAAACCAACTAATGTTAGTAGAAGCCAGCCGCTTTGTATATGTTTGTACATTTTTATAGCACCTCCTTTTAAAAGCGATTCCTCTTAACTCGTATATATCTTACCCTGGTTTTCTCCCACACTTTTAATCTCTATTATTAATTGTATATAGTAAGAATAATCAAAAGTCAAGATATTTTTGGTTTGTGCAGTTAGTCGGTTGGTGAGTTAGTCATTAGTTTATAGTCAGCAGTCGTGAGTCGAAGATAGGATTTAGGGTCTTAACCAGGACCTCCCTGGGGAATAGGGCAAGATATATCTCGTCCCTACAGAGGGTTTGATGAATCAAATCCCTACAAATGGGCAGGTGCCTGTCTGCGTGCGAGCCCGCACCCACAGGCAAGACCTGCCCCTACATTATCCAGAGGGCACGACTCATCGTGCCCCTATCCTCCTTAACCGACCAACACACCAGCCTTCTTCTTAGCGCTCCTTGCGAGCTTTGCGTGAAAAATAGGGGGATCGGGTATTCTGGTATATTGACATAAAGAGCATTATTAGTAGTATGAAACTATGCTTTCAAAAAACTGGAGGTTTTAATGAAAAAATTGTCGTTATCTGTTATCGCAATCTTAACAACTATTATTTTCCCCTTTGATTCCAATGCGAAGTTTGAACCTGTAAAGAGTATACCTGTATCATCATACTCAGGGGATATAACTCTAGGGAAGGGGAAAATATGGCAGGTGGATATCCTGTCTGACAGTATCTATGTTTACGACTTGAGAAGTGGGGAAAAAGAAAGGAGCATCCCATCTCCCGGATATTCTCCATACAGCGTTACTGTATTCAAAGATACCCTGGTTGTCTCAAATGAAGATGAAATATGCTTCATTGGTGAAGACGGGAATATCATTAGAACCATATACTCTCCAGCATCGTTTATTAAAGGGCTTGCCCCTGATGGAGATTATATCTGGGTGGCGGATAAAAAGGGTGAAATTTATTGCATTTCCAGTAACGATGGAACTATCATAAAAACCTTAGAAGGTCCTGGTGGAAGGATCAACGGGCTTTCATATTCAGAGGGTTATCTATGGACAACAAGCCGATACAGAGATGAGATATATATGATAGAACCGGAAAACGGAGAAGTAATCAATATTCTTCCCTCACCCGGTCCCTATCCCTCCGGAATCTTCGTAATGGATAATAATATATATGTTTCGGACTTCGAGAAAGATAGTCTGTTTCTACTTCCATTCCCAACCAGGGATTTCATCGTCAAAGAGGATTCGATGAAAACACGGATAATTCTTCAATGGGAGATAGCAAACTCAGGCCCTGGGAATATAGGTGATGTCAAGGTTTATATTGCAATCCCCCGCGATTTACCCAATCAGCATTTATTAAAAGAGCCGGAATTTATTCCGGAACCAGATAAAATCCTTGCTGACCAATACGGACAGAAGGTAGCATACTATCACTTTCAGGACATACAACCAATGCAGAACAAAATAGTCAAGGAAGTAATAGATGCACAACTTTCGTCTGTAAATTACTTCATCCTTCCGGAGAGAGTAAAAAACCTGAACGACATTCCGAAAGAGATAAGAAAGACCTATCTTAAGGATAGTGAAAAGTTCAGAATAAAGGATCCCTTTATCCGGAAGGCTGTTCAAAATGCTATTGGCAAAGAAAAGAATCCATACTGGATTGCAAGAAAGGTTTTAAAGTATGTGGCAGATAAGATCGATTATGAATTAAAAGGAGGCTGGGATATTGCTCCAGAGGTATTAAAGAGAGGAAAGGGTTCCTGCTCCGAATATGCATTTGTCTATATTTCCCTGATGAGGGCAGCTGGTGTGCCCACAAGGTATGTGGGTTCAGTCTCAGAGAGAGGAGATCGTGCATATATTGACCCGGTTTTCCACCGCTGGATAGAGGTATATCTACCAGGATACGGATGGGTCCCTGTAGACCCCGGAGTAGCAGATTCTCCAGCGCCAAGAAGGAAGGCACTTGCAATCGGACATAGACCAAAGAGTTATCTCATAACAACTATAGGTGGAGGGGATTCCGAGTATCTTGATTGGAGTTATAATTTTAACGAAAAGATTAGAAACTACGACGCAAAGACAAACTTTAATGTGGAAGGATTTGGCATCTGGGAACCGCTATTAGATAAAGAATAGAAACTGACTTTAACCTTAAATCAGAGGGGATGGGATTCATCTCCTCTATTGGCAAAGGAAGAATACCTTGAATGGAACATTCTCGAATGAAAGATTCTCAAATGAAAGATTAGTCATCTTTGACCTGGACGGGACATTGTATGAAACAGATAATGTATCATTAGAAGCTATCCAAAAGGCTCTTCGGGACCTACATTCATCCATACCGTCAGAGGAAAAAATCAAGTCTTTGATTGGGGATAGAATGGAGGATATTTGCAAGGAACTCATGCCAGGCTCAACTCCCGAAGAAAAGGAAATCCTGATAGAAAGAATCAGGGCTTATGAGTGGGAAATAATGTCCGGCAAAGCTAAACTTTATGAGGGTATGAATGCGGTATTGAAGGAGTTGGTCTCTTCTGGTTATACTCTGGCAATATGTTCTAACGGACATAGAGATTATATTGATCTGGTTTTGAGTTCGTTATGTATCAAAAACCTATTCAAATATATAAAGGCAAGACACCCGGTAAAAAGTAAAGGAGAACAAATCGAAGATATATTAACTATGTCAAAGCCTTCTTACGCAATTGTAATTGGAGATAGACTGCACGATATCAATGCTGCAAGGGAGAATAATCTACCCTGTATAGGGGCTAAGTATGGGTACGGAGGAGATGAGATGTTAGAGGCTGATTTTATTGCAGAAAGCCCGAATGAAATTGTAAGTCATATCACCTGTTGTAGTATCTTTGCTCAAATCGAAAAAAAGGCCTTCGGCCTTATTCTAAAAAGTCCCATTATTATTGGGATTAATGGTGTAGATACTTCAGGAAAGACACAATTTTCCATTTTGCTCTCAAGGTATCTAAAAAGCAGGGGCTATAAGACCTTGTTAATCCATCTGGATGATTTTCATAATCCTAAAAGGTTTAGAGAACAGGGAGAGAACGAAATAGATAGTTACATAAACAATGCTTTTAATTTAAAACTTCTTAAAGATGAAATCCTCTCCCCTGCAAAGAAAGGGGAATTGATTGATAAGAAATTGACATTGCTTGATTTAGAAAGCGATTCCTTTATAAATCAAAAACATTATCATATTGACAATCAAACCATAGTAATCTTAGAAGGGACATTATTATATAGAGAGCCTATTGATGAATTTATTGATTACAGGGTCTATCTGGATATTGACTTTGAAGAAGTGCTAAAGAGAGCAGGACTGCGTGATGAGGCAAGATTTGGTAAAGAAATCTTAGGAAAATACAAGAATAAATACATACCTATCCAGAAAAGGTATATAGAAAAGTATTTACCGAAGAAGAGAAGTGATTTAGTGATTGATAATACGGATTATAATCACCCGATGGTAAAGTAACAAATTTAGGAGCAAAATGAGAATTAGATTAACTCTTATACTTATCTTAGGGATAATGTCCTCTCATGCAGATACATTAAGCATTGCAGCTGTAGGGGATATTATGATGGGGTCGACCTATCCTGTTTCGAGACTGCCACAAGATAGCGGAAGAATGCTGTTTAAGGAAACAGCCGAAATCTTAAAAAATGCAGATATAGCCTTTGGGAATCTGGAAGGAACCCTTTGTGACGGAGGAAGGTGTAGTAAGGATATAAATAAAGGATACTATTTCGCCTTTAGAACACCTACAATTTTTGGGGTGAATCTTAAAGATGCAGGCTTTGATGTAATGAACCTTGCCAATAATCACGCACGGGATTTTGGCCCTTATGGAGAGAGTTCTACAAAGAAAACCTTAGAATCCCTAAAAATAGATTATCTGGATTGTGATGGAAAGATAGCAGTATTTAATATTAACGGTATGGATATTGCCTTTATAGGATTCTATTATGGAAGTTGTGAAAATTCCCTACTAAATACAAACTCAGCAAAGATAAAAATAAAAGACCTTTCTAAAAAGTATGGAATAGTGGTGGTATCCTTTCATGGTGGCAGGGAAGGGAAAAATGCTCTTCATGTCAGGAATAAACCGGAATATTACTATGGAGAATCAAGGGGTAATGTAGTAGAATTCGCTCATTCTGTCATTGATGCCGGAGCAGACCTTGTTATCGGGCATGGGCCCCATGTTCCACGGGGGTTGGAGATATATAATGGAAGACTCATTGCCTACAGTCTTGGTAACTTTTGTACCTATAAGGGAATAAAGGTGAAGGGGGTAAGTGGTTATGCACCCCTTTTATGGGTTAATCTACACAGGGATGGGAAGTTCCTATCAGGCAAGATCCATTCATTCAGACAGGACTCTGAAACAGGCCCAGAAAGGGATACAGAAGCAATGGTATTTAAACTGATGAAAAAACTCTCTCGGGAGGACTTCCCTGATACCTCTCCTTGCTTTGGAACCACAGACGAGATATTTCTGAAGAAATAACCACTGTCCTCGCCTCTATTTTAGAAGGAGCGTTCAATTGAACGCCCCTACTGACTAACCGACCAGCTCACCAACCTTTTTCTTTGCGGTCTCCCGGACCTTTTACGAGAAATTAAAGGGGTAGGGATGTTACTCAGAGAGAGATATATTTTTCTCTCTCATAATCCGTTACCTGAATCCTGTAGTTCTCCCATTCTGTTTTTTTATTCTGTATGTATTTCCGGAAGAATATTTCTCCGAAGAGTTCCTTTACCAATTCACCACCTTCGGTTTCAATAATGGCAGCATAGAGAGAATCCGGTAGAATATCAATACAAAGGTCTTTCTTTTTCTCCTCGGACATTGTGTATATATCTTCCTCAATGGGTCCAGTTAAGAGGAGTTTATCCTCTATCCCTTTAAGTCCTGCTCCAAGCATAACTGAAAAGCAGAGATAAGGATTTATGCCAGGGTCCGGCGCCCTGTATTCAAATCTACAGGAAGATGGATTATGTGGCTTAAAAGAAGGAACTCTCAATAATGCTGAACGATTCTGCCTCCCCCAGGAGATATAAACAGGTGCTTCATAACCAGGAACAAGCCTCTTATAGGAATTTACCCATTGATTCGTTACAGATGTAATCTCCTTTGAATATTTTAATACCCCTGCAATAAAATACCTGGCAATCTCTGAGAGATGATAATTTTCATCCTCTTTGAAGAATACATTCTGATTATCCTTGAATAGTGATTGATGTATGTGAAGGCCCGAACCATTGACTCCAAATATGGGTTTGGGCATAAATGTTACAAAAGCCCCTTTTTCTCGAGCAGTTTCTTTTATCACATACTTTGTAACCTGAAGATGGTCAGCCATTTTTATAGCTTCTTCGTATCTTAAATCAAGTTCATGCTGATTCTCTGCTACCTCGTGATGTTCCATTTCAATCTCAATACCTATCCCCTTTAACCTTTTGGTAATTTCCTCGGATGTCCCATCATAGAGGTCGTATGGAACGATATCAAAATATCCCTTCATATCCCCTACCTGAATTTTTCCCTTGTCAGAAAAATAGAAAAATTCAAGTTCAGCACCCGTAAAATATTTAAATCCCATTTTTTCAGCTTTTTTAAGTATCTCCTTCAAAATATAGCGGGGAGAAGACTCCACGGGTTTTCCATCAGGGTAGTAAATATCACAAATAAAGATGAGGGATTTCTTTCCCTCTTCCTCGGGTATAAGATATGTTGAATTGAGATCAGGCTTTGCAATGAGGTCGGACTCCTCTATCCTCACAAACCCTTCTATGGAAGAGCCGTCAAAATTAATACCATCATCAAGGGCTCTTTCTACATCATCAGGGCTCATTGAAAATCCTTTGACCCTGCCAAGGATATCGGTAAACCATAATCTTATTGCTTTTACTTCTTTTGATTCTACCAAAGAAAGAACTTCAGTTCTGTCCATTCCACCTCCTTTTTTCTAAAATAGGGTTTAAGCAAAAATATTCAAGGGCTAAATAAATAAAAAAGAGAGAGCAATTGGATATTTGAAGGGACAAAACGCATTCGCCCACCTTGAGGAGTAGGGGCACGGTGCTCCGTGCCCCTATAGATGGGCAAGATATATCTTGCCCCTACAAGTTTTGCGATCGAGAAACGCAGAACAAGTTCTGCTACTCCATTGTGTCTTTTGCGTTCATTGCGTTGATAGCGTTATGCGTTTGAGCGAGGAAACCTCGCACCTACATCTATCTCAAACTGTGAGGGAACCGTGGCATATATTAGGGGTTGGGGTTTAGGGTACTGAGTTTATTGAGTTCGTGGAGTTCATAGGGTTATAAGTGGTATGTGATAAGTGATAAGTGATAAGTGATATGTGGTATGGGATATGGGTTCATAGGGTTCGTTCCTATTTAACTATTTAACCATTCAACCATTTAACTACTTTCCTTCGTGCCCTCTGTGGTTAAAAAATGGGGGGGAGGGAGACAGTAAAGACCCTTGACTTTTGAATGATTTTGGGATAAGGTAAAAAAGGAAATTGAGGAATGGAAAGAACAGATAAACAGAAGAGACTAGATAAAATAGCAGGATGGGAAGCTTCATCGCTGAAAACTCTTCTTGTTCTGGTCTTCCTTATTTTCTTAACTGGTTGTGTAACCTTAAAAAAGGAACACCCAGTGCCCGAGTGGTATTTAGAGATCCCTGAAGATAATGAGTCTTTTATTTATGGTAAGGGAACTTCCAGGGAATCCCTGAAAGTAGCCAGTAGAAAAGCCAGAGGAGCCATTATCCAAACATTGGGATGTTATATCAAGATCTATCACCCACGGGAATCAAATTTACCAAAAGATTACAAAGAGATTTTAATGAAGGAAATTGAAGAATCTGTGGTTGATAGAATGGAAATAGTAGAAACTGACAGCATCGAAGGAGGATTCTACTATATACTGATGAAGTTGAGTAAGCAAGGTTTAGAAAAGGATATAGAGTGGGGCTTTAGCGCATTAAACCAATACCTTCTTAGCACTTCACCACCTGGTGAGGGATTGATTACTTTTGAAGATTCTCAGGGTAATCTCATACGAGTCTGGATAACCAGGTCGGATTATCCTTACAAAACGGCAATAATCGAAGGGGTAAATTTAGGAGTAGACCCCCAGAATCCAGGATTCTTCCTGGTGGATCTCGAACCATGTAAGGAATGCGGACAGGTCTCAATCCCCGGGTCGGTTATCAAAATAAAAGAGGTAGATAGGGTAGAATGTGAGAACGGAAAGAGTTATAAGTGGAATAGAATTGTATATCAGCCAGAGTGATAAGAGGTGAGGAGATATGGATGATAAAATGAAGTTTGATTTTCCTGAGGACTTTTATGAAAAATTAGGCAAGAGTATAAAAAAGAAGAAAGGGTTAGATGATTATATCCATGATTGGGTACCCCTGTTTGTATCACTGGTAACCCTTGGTATACTCATCTGGGTCTCGCTTGTCGTCCCATACAAGGAGGAAGTGGACCTGCGCGTTGATATTAACAAACAAATGGAGATTCGAAAAAAAGAAACTCGTCCGAAACTGGAATTGCTCATTATACCGATTAGCATATACAACTATGGTAAAACCGTCGTCCTGGAAAAATATGCAGATATTGTCTTTATCGGTGATGAAGAGAATAAATTCAGCATTCAGGGATTGTTCCAGAAGAGTGGCAATCTTAGAATAGATTCCCGGGGTCAAAAGGAACTGGTATTAAATGTAACAAATCGAAGCCTTTCACCCTACATCAAAGTCAAATCTTTCCATAAACTTATGGGAAAGGTGGATATTCAGATAAAGGTCACAGTAAGAAATCGGACTGTATGCTCAGACCCAATTGAGTTTTCATATCCGAATGTGGTGGTTAAGGAGTGAGGGGGGAAAATGTCAAAAAGGCTAGTATTGAGATGTTATTCCAAAGCAATATGTCACATGTTATCATTAAATCTAATGTCATATTTTCACCAGCCATTCGGACTTGCCACACGAAAAGACGCGGTCAATTTCCCCAGCGAGGAAATTGCCGCTCGGCTCTCGGGCTCGCTCTCGTGAGATTAAAATCTCACGAACCATGCCCGCTCACCCTCCGAGACGCGCATCGGAGCGGCAAATCCTCTGGCTCTGATTCCTGGAATCCAATTCAATTCCTATGGACATTTCTACCTAAATGTGACATCTGTTTCTATGGATAAAATTGAGGATTTGAATAAAGAGATAAGGGATTGTAAAAAGTGCAGATTATCCGAAAGTAGAACTAATTCACTCCCGGGAGAAGGAAATCTAAATGCTAAAGTTATGTTGATCGCTCAAGCACCAGGGGAAAAAGAGGACAGTGTCGGGAAAATGTTTATAGGCCCCACAGGAGGCGTATTGGACGAGCTATTCAAAGAAATTAATGTAGATAAAGATGAAATCTATATGACCAATCTGATTAAGTGTTTGCTTCCGGATTATAGAAAACCAAAACAGGATGAAATCGAAATCTGCACTCAGTTTTTGAATAAAGAAATAGAATTAATTAGCCCTGATACATTAGTCCCATTAGGTTATTACGCCACCAGATATATCCTTGAGAAATACACTCTTTCAACCCCTGAAACCAAACAAGAATTTCAGAATCTCTACGGTAGACTCTTTCTATCTGAGTTGCGAAAAATACTACCCTTAAAACATCCAACTGCTCTACTTTTCAACGATTCAATAAGAGATGAAATGATAAAAGATTATAGAAAGATAAAAACCTTAATGGAGGATTGTAAGTGGTATCCGGTATGTCCGATGAAGAGATATTATGAAAAGGGGATTCTGGATAAAAAGTGGATTGAACTTTATTGCAAAGGGGATTGGTTGAGTTGTGTAAGATATGACTTAGAAGAAAGTGCGAAGTATCATCCGGATTGGATGCTCCCTGACGGAAGCATAGACAAAAAATTAAGCAATTACTAATGTGATAATAAGATGAAGATTAATATGAAACAAGCGATAGATTTCGTATGTAAGAATGGAAATATTCTTGAAAAAGCAAGATTGGATGTAATTCTGGGTAGAAAGAAACCAGTAAAAAGTGTAATTCGGATGATTGCAAATCTACAAAATAAAGATGGAGGTTTTCCTTACAATATGGAAAAGGGAAAACCATCTACTATTTCCGATACAACGGTAGCACTTATATGGTTAAATGACCTTAAAATGCTGGACTCAGATATAGGCAAGAAAGCCATTAAGCACCTCATTTCATTACAAAAAGAAAACGGAAGTTGGGATGAGAATCCTGAAATATCAAGTTATAATCCCCCGGTCTGGATGATACCCGGGGATAAGAAAACAATAGTATACGATACTACTTACTCTGCATTCTGGCTTGGAATTAGTGGACACAGGGAAAGCCTATCTTTTAAGAAAGCGTATAACTTTCTCATTGAATACCAGAATGAATCAGGAAGGTTTGAAGGATTCCTGCACAGTACGCGGATCGGAGCTTCAGTGATTGCTATGGTCGAAGATTGGGAGTCCGATAGGGTTAGAACGGCTATCAAATATTTGGACGATGTTGACTCAGACAAATGGGTTGCTTCACAGATCAGCTGGATGCTATGGTGTTTTGTGATTGCTGATGGTCCAAAAGACAATTCATTTGTCAGAAAAATGCTCCAGGAACTCATAAAGAGGCAAAGAAAGAATGGAGATTTTGCTTCTGAGGATGGAGATGAGTTTGCAGTCAATGCAACCCTTGAGGCTATAAAAGTAATACTTTTGTATGAAAAATAGGAGGAAACAGATGAATAAGATATTTATTCTTTTAACCGTTTTAACAATAGGAGGGTGTTTGATGAAACCAAAAAAAGAAGCAAAACCTTTACCTGATTTTGATACTCTATGGGATTATAGTAATCCCGAACAAACCGAGAAAAAATTCAGGGAATTACTCCCATTGGCAAAGGAATCAAGCAATATGTCTTATTATGCCCAATTGTTAACACAAATAGCAAGAACCGAAGGATTACAGCGCAAGTTTGAAGATGCTCATAAAACCCTCGATACTGTAAAATCCTTATTAACCGATAAGCTAATAGTTGCCAGAGTTAGATATCTACTTGAAAGAGGAAGGGTGTATAATTCCTCAAAGCATCCGGATAAAGCCAAACCACTCTTTTTAGAGGCATGGGAGTTTGCAAGATTGAATAACGAAGATTACTATGCCATTGATGCAATACATATGCTACAAATCGTCGAACCACCAGATAAGCAGTTAGAATGGGCTAATAAAGCAATAGAAATGGCAGAAAAATCAAAAGATAAACGAGCGAAAAAATGGTTAGGTTCGTTATATAATAACACTGGTTGGACATATCACGATTTAGGTCAGTATGATAAAGCGTTAGAAATGTTTGAGAAGGCTTTGAAATGGCAAGAGGAAAAAAATAATGAAAAAGGTATATTTATTGCTAAATGGTGTGTTGCAAGAGCATATAGGTCACTTGAGAGAATAGATAAAGCCCTTGAAATCCAGCGAGAGTTAGAAAAAGAAATTATAGAAAAAGGCCTTGACACTGATGGTTATGTTTATGAGGAATTGGGAGAATGTTTGTTGCTACTCAAAAAGGACGAAGAAGCCCGTAAATATTTTAAAATTGCATATGATATGCTTTCTAAAGATAAATGGTTGCAAGCCAATCAACCTGAAAGATTAAAAAGGCTACAAGAGCTTGGCGATTAAAAATGTAATGGTACATAAGTTCATTATAATATTAACAAGAGAGGAAAAATGGAGATAAAAGAAATAAAAACAGAGAAATTGGATCCTAAAGGATTTATAAAACAATCAGTAGAAGAGATTTCTTCAACCGTTGGAAGTGGATTGGCTATCAATGCATTATCTGGCGGTGTTGATTCCTCAGTCGTTACTATATTAGGTCACAAAGCTCTGGGCGATAGACTCAAAACATATTTTATCGAAAATGGTTTGATGAGGGAAAAGGAGGGGGAAAAGATTGTTTATCTATTTGAAAACTTAGGTATACATGTAGAAATGTTTGATGCCAAAGAACAATTTTTCAATGCCCTAAAAGGTATAACAGACCCGGAAGAAAAAAGAGAAGCGATTACCAGAACTTTTTACAAGGATGTTTTTGGTAAATTAGTAAAAGAAAGTGGCGCAAAATATCTCATGCAGGGCACAAATTATACTGATGTAGAAGAAACAGTCGCGGGTATCAAAAGACAACACAATATCTTAGCACAGATTGGAATCGACACAGAAGAACAATATGGATATATAGTTATAGAACCTATAGTGCAACTCAGGAAAACAGGAATAAGAAAAGTAGCAAAAGCTCTGGGTCTACCAGAGGAGATTTATAATAAACCACCCTTCCCGGGTCCTGCCCTTGCAGCAAGGATAATAGGAGAAGTTACACCTGAGCGAGTGCAAACAATAAGAAAGGCTACAACAATTGTTGAAGAAGAATTACATACTACTAATGCGTTTCAGTATTTAGCAATTTTACATAAGGATAAAGTTACTGGAATGAGAGAAGGAAAAAGAGATTATGGTTTGCAGATTGAAGTAAGATGCTGGGAGAGTAAAGATGCAATAACAGGTTCACCAACGAGACTCCCGTATGATATTTTATACAAATTGGCAGAAAGGATAACAACAGAAGTACCAGGTGTTGTAAGTGTCACCTATAACATAACCAAAAAACCACCATCAACTATAGAGGCTGTTTAATTAGTTGATACTGGCATAGAGGTGAAAACAAAATACTTGACATATGTGATATTAATTTGTATAATTTAAACATATATCAATGTTCCAATTTACTTAAAAAGGCATAAATAAAGGAGGATGAAATGGATAAAAACGAAAGATATAGAAGGGCAAAAGAGAGAGTCGAGGAAATAAAATCGTTCTATAGTCATCTTTTTGTTTATATAATAGTAAACCTTGCCTTATTCCTGATAAATATTCTGACCGCACCAGATTCCCTATGGTTCTACTGGCCTCTATTCGGGTGGGGAATTGGACTGCTTATTCATGGATTTACTGTCTTCGGTACTAAAAGGTTTTTGAGAGATTGGGAAGAGAGGAAGATTGAAGAGTTAATGGGAGAAGATAAAAATAAAGAAAAATAAAAGAGTTAGTATAGTTGATAAACCTGATACTTCAAATACTAACAACTATTTAACCTTCAACTAAAAGGAGGGTGATATGAAAGCTTTAAAGATAGCATTGATAGTAATTGGTTCTATTATCGTCGTTTTTCTCATTACCTTTGGTATTCATCTACTCCTCAATATTCAGGGAGAGGCAGAATCGTTTGAGGTGGGCAGTCCCGAACTGGAACAAAAGGTATTAATCGCCAGTCAGGGGAGAGACTTCAAGAATGCTCTGGTGAAAAGCCTCACAGAAGACTTGAAGGAAAAATCCATTTATATAAAAGTGGTGGATGTTTCTGCATTATCCGAGGTCAATGAAGATGAGTGGGATGCTCTGGTGTTTATACATACAACCGAGAAATCCAGATTACAGCCCAATGTAAAGGAATACGTTGACCGTGCGAAGGACTTGAGTAAGGTTATGCTTATAACAACCTCCGGTACTGGCAAATGGAAGACAGAGAATTATGATATCGAGATTATCACCTCTGCTTCCAAAATGGATAAATTAAATTCATTAACCAATAATATCCTGGCCTGGTTGAATTCTATACTAAAAACAGAAACTATGTAATAAGGAGATAAGATGTGTGATAAAGAAAATAAGGAAGAACGGACCTGGACAGAAAAGATAGAAATAGAAGCAGGAAAACTTGTTGACCGGGTAAAGGAGTTGATTCAAGAAGGTAATGTCCGCCGACTGATTATCCGAAAGACAAATGGCGATTTATTACTGGAAATACCATTAACAGCGGGTGTGGCAGTCGGTAGTGCAGTAACGATTTTCGCCCCGGTGCTGGCAGCTCTGGGTGCAATGGCAGCATTGCTTGCAAAAGTAAAGGTTGAGATAGTCCGCACGAAGGATGAGGGGGAATAAAAACAGAAAAATATGGGATTTTGACAGGTGGGCAGATCGTTATGACGAGGCAGTCTCCTCTGATTCCCTGCTCTACGCACGGTATGAAGAAGTCCTTGATAAGGTGGTGGAGACTGCAAATATCTCTTCTGGTAAGAGAGTTCTGGATATAGGAACCGGGACAGGAAGCCTCATCCCTCGCTGCCTTGCTAGAGGCGTTTCTGTTGTTGGCCTTGATCCTTCTAAAAATATGTTGGCGAAGGCTCAGGAAAAAGTTGGCACGGATTCAAAAGTGGAATTTCTGCAGGTCGTTGAACCGTTTTTGAATATTCCTTATCCTGATGCTTCTTTTGATGCTGTAATAAGCACCTATGCGTTCCATCATATTCCTCATTTCCTTAAAGGAGACTGTGTGCGTGAAATGGTCAGGGTCCTTAAAATCGGTGGAATATGGGTACTTGGTGACCTGGTCTTTCTGAATGAAAAAACTGAAAAAGAGGCTTTAATTAAATATAACTGGCTCGAAGAGGAATGTTTTACACGGATTGAAGAAATCCGCCCTGTATTTAGAGAACTGCGGATGGAGTTGAATTCACAGCAGTTCACCCCTGTAAGTTGGGTGTTATGGGCAATCAAACCAAACAATGAAATTGTTCAATTGGATTGAACAAGAATTAAAACCGAAGGTTTGTAATTCGGAAGAGTTCTTTTATGATGAAATGGAATCCCAGTCGGATTATTGTTTGCCAATAATATATCAACCATTCGATGCAAGCAAGAAAGCACATTGGAGAGATAGAGGCTCACTCTTCGATTATCTCTTTTCAACCAATGGAGAAGATAGAAAATTACTGGATTTCGGACCCGGCGATGGATGGCCTTCTTTGATTGTAGCACCTTTTGTGAGAGAAGTTATTGGGATTGAAGGTTCCCATCGGCGTATCAATGTTTGCAGGGAAAATGCAAAACATCTTGGCATTTCAAATGCAAGATTTATATATGTTGAGCCAGGAAAATCTTTACCATTTCCTGATAACACCTTTGACGAGGTAATGGCTGCATCTTCTGTGGAACAAACACCGGATCCAGGGTTCACCCTGAAGGAGTTATTCAGGGTTTTACGCCCGGGTGGAAAACTGCGGATTAACTATGAAGCTCTTAATATGTACCGGAATGGCAAGGAGCAAGAAATCGCACTGGATGAGAAAAATAAAGAGACTTGCAGACTCATAATATATGACCGTAATATTGAAAAAGAGTATGCAAGAATGTATAGTATAATGTTTAAAAAGCCCTGTAACGAGATAATGAATTATTTTTCCAGAGATGGAAATTCTCTATCATTGGATATGTTAACCATTCCACTTCTGGAAAAGCTCAAATCGGCAATTACTGAAGCACGGTTCTGTTCACTCACTCATCCTTCCGGAAGAACTTTCCTGTTGTGGTTAAAGGATATTGGTTTTCGAAAGGTAATTTCAACACATAGTGGAGCATGGTTTGCAGGTCAATTATTTGACCAATTTTCGGAAGAGAATCGCCCGAAGGATATGGATACAATAGATAAATTATTGAAACCTCTTGTTAAGATTGTTGTCCAGATGAAAGCACCTATAGGTGATGACCCGATGATTACAGCGGTAAAATGATATTGCCACAGAGGCACCCCGATACGGTCGTTCCTCCCTACGGGGCAGGCAGAGTACACAGAGAAAAAAATTTTAATCTGTGGTAAAAAGACTTTTCATCCCCTTTACCAAAGAGACAGCGGCGGCGCTTCGTTCCAATGCGATTTTAATTCATTAACTACAAATGCGCGCAAAGGGAGTCTGTCTGTTCTACATGATTAAAAGGGAGTAGCAGAGCTTGCTCTGCGCCCTTTTCTTTTGCACGAAACTTGTAGGGGCGTTCAATTGAACGCCCCTACACAGAAAAGGCATGCCTTGTCCCTACATTCTGGGCTTGCCCCGTGAAATGTTTACTATTTAATGGGGCGACTCACCGAGTTGCCCCTACAAAGAAGAACTCCCTTTGTGAGAAAAACGAGGGTAGTGGTGTGTTTTTCTCTTTTTTAAATTAAAAAACTCGGGGGATGAGAAGTGTTCTACGTTTATCTGCGCCTATCTGCAGTTAAAAAATGGGCGGTGGTGTGGGGAAAACAAAACAATAATCTCCTTTGTGTCCTTTGTGCCTCTGTGGTTAATAAAAGGGTGGGGTGGAAATACTTTACCCATTGACTAATCATCCTTCCCAATGTATTATTTTCTTCAAAAAGGAGATAGTATGTATATTGTTTTACTTATTCTTTTATCTGCTACCAGCGAATTACCAATATATCTTACAGAAGAAGAAAAGGGAAGATTGGATGAAATAGGGACATATACTTCTCCCACTGCTCCTCCTATAGTAACTGTTTACGCACCAGGAGAATATGACCACGCAAGGGGAGTGCTATTAAGATGGAGTAATTCTTTTCAGCAGTTATATATTGCTCTTGTTGATACTCTGAGCAATTTCACAAAGGTATATCTTGTATGCAATTCCACCAGTGATTCTACAAGTATAGCAAATACCCTACAGAGCAACGGGGTTCCCCTGGATAGCGTTGAATTCGTCATAAGGAGTACAAATACTATCTGGATAAGGGATTACGGACCCTGGTGGATCTATCATGAGGATGGGACCAGAGGGATAGCGGACTGGACATATAACAGACCACGACCACAGGACGATACCCTTAATATATGGCTTGGTTCTGACTGGGGAATTCCTGTATACACAACATCACTTGTGCACACGGGCGGTAATTTTATGGTAGATGGACAGGGTGTGGGATTCTGTTCGAATCTGATATATGAAGAGAATCCTTCTCTTTCTCATCAGGAGGTTCAACAGGAGGTGTATGATTATATGGGACTGGATACACTCTTTGTATTTCAGAGAATAAACGGCGAATATACAGGGCACATCGATATGTGGGGGAAATTGGTTGATGACCATACATTCCTTGTTGCCTGGTATCCGGAAGGTGATCCCAATCACGACATTTTGAATCAGCATGCGGCAACCATAGCAAACCTGAAGAACGGAAACGGAGTGTATTTTGATACAGTAAGGATCCCTTCACCTCCTGTGACCGGCGGTCACAGAACTTATACAAATTCATTGATAGTGAATAAAAATGTACTCATGCCAGTATATGGTCATTCATACGATGCTGTTGCAGAATCCATATACCAGGCAGTACTGCCTGACTATAATATTTATCCGTTTGACTGTTCAGGTATTATAGGCTCGGGCGGAGCCGTCCATTGTATATCGAAGTTGGTTCATCATATATCAGAGATATTCTTCACCCATCATCCTTTTGGAAATGTTGAGTACACAGGGAATCCTTATCCAACAGATGTAATGATATTCTCCAGTATAGAAACAAATTCAGATTCAGTAATATTATGCTGGAATACAGATGGTTCTTCCAGTTTCGATCAGGTTTTTATGGTTGAGGATAATGACACAGTGGGTCTTTTCAAGTGCGATATTCCATCACAATCAGTTGGAACGACCATATATTACTATATAGAAGCACGGGATACATCTAACTTTGTTAAAACAACGCCCTTAAATACCCCTTATGATCTCTATTCATTCACTGTTATAGAAGATATTATGCCTCCGGATATTGTGCATAACCCACTTTCCGATCAAACTGTGAATAGTTGGCCAGCTACGGTTAGTGCAACCATTACAGATAATCTCGAAATAGATTCTGTCTTTCTTGAATTTTACATAAATGCCTTTCCATCTGATACAATACCAATGGTAAAGGAATCGAGTCACACCGATGTGTATTCTGCAGATTTTACCGGAAGTGTTAATATAGGGGATGAGGTTTTCTACAGGATAATAGCAAGGGATGCCTCAGTGAATCATAATGTATCATATTCTCCGGTCTCGGGTTATTATAGTTTCTCTATTATTGGAAAAATAGAAACTCTCATCCTTGACCTTGATGATACCCCTCTCACAGGTTTATTCCTTGATTCCCTCTTTGATGAAATGGGTATTTCCCATAATTATACAACAACCTTTGATTCCACACAGTTCATAGATTATAATAGCCTCTTTATACTCCTTGGAATATATTCAAACAATACTGCTCTAAACAACTCGGAGGCCAATGCGATTGTTAATTATCTTGAGGATAGTGGAAGAATCTATATGGAGGGTGGGGACTGCTGGGCATACGATGCATCAAGGAGCATATACAATCCGTATTTCGGGATAAACGGGGAGGATGATGGGGGAACGATGTCAACACCTGTCAGCGGGGTTTCCGGCACATTCACCGAGGGGATGTCTTTCGGTTATACGGGCGAGAATAACTGGATAGATGAGATTGCTCCAACAGGTTCGGGATTTGACATCTTCAACACATCCAGCACAGGAAGGGGAGTGGCAAATTCATCCTCTGGATATAAGACAGCAGGGCTTTCCTATGAACTCGGTGGCCTGACAGATGGGACTGGTGTTTCAAGAAGGGATACCCTGGTGCAAAAAATCCTTGATTTCTTTGAGATACAAGCAGGAATTGAAATAGCGGAAAAACCGCAAGGTCCTCTCTTCTACCTTAAAAACAATCCTGCAATAGGGACAATCCTTCTCGGATATGAAGCAAGCGGTAAAGGAGAGATAGACCTATTCGATGTATCAGGAAGAAGGGTGTACTCTACGACTACATCCTTTAACAACAGAGGAGAAATCACTTTAAATCCGGAAAGACTACCCCAGGGGTTATACTTCGTAAGGATTCACACTGACAAATATAAAAAGGTTCTGAAGTGTGTTTATCTGAAGTAGGGGTACGGCGCGCCGAGCCCTTCGGTTTTTTGTAGAAGCGGTTTCTAAAACCGCAATACCCCACTTGAACCCTTGTTTGTTGACATTGATTAATAATGGAGTAGTGGCAATTCATGAATTGCCACTACAAGTTTCGCGCTCCGGGAAACGCAGAGTAAGCTCTGCTACTCCAAAATCTGCAAATTAATGAGGGTTCATTGAGTTCATAGAGTTCGTGGGGTTCGTAGGGTTGGAAACCCAGCACAGAACCCTTCTGAGGTTGCTTCACCGGGGTCGAGCAAGAAGATAGAGATTGCTTCACGGAGCAGAGCAGGAAGAAGAGTTCGCAATGACTATTTGCTGGGTTCATCAAGTTTGTTAGGTTCGTTCCTATTTAACCATTCAACCATTCAACTACTTTTCCTCCGTGTCATCTGCGGTTAAAAAATGAGGGGAGGATAGTGGGCTATCTCTATAATTACAAAATTTTAGGGGTAGTGGTTGGGTTCTGCGTTTATCTGCGTCCATCTGCGGTTAAAAAAAGGGAGGTGGGAGGAGTAAATTTTTCCCCTTTACAAATGCATTTTTCCTTATATTATTCCATTGATAAATAAATGGACTGGATAACAAACTTGATTATCTCGACAAGTGAAATTGTAAACGAAAAAGGGGGTTAGTATGTTCTTGATATGCGTTGCGTTAGTTGTAAGTTTTGTTGGGGTCAAAGAGGAGGTTCGAATATCAAAATCAGGTGAACTCGTATCACGAGAAGTTCAATACAGAAAAACAATAGATGGAAAGATAGTACGGATTGAAAAGGGAGAGAGTGAATTTTTAGACCCCGGATGCAGTAGACAGGTTGCAGAGACAGTATATGTTCAGATCGATGAGGATGCTGACGCAATAGCCAGACACTGTGCAATATCAGGGGATGGAAGGTATATATTTGTCAACTGGGAACTGAATTACGAAAGGGCTTCACTCTATCAATCTTGCTTATCTCCGGGAATGCCACCAATCTGGGAATATGATGCAGATGATGAATTTCAAGGGCAGGTGGGGATCTCTTTTGATGGTAACATAGTATCTGCAGGAGAGCTCAATAAAGGCTATCAGTGGAATAAATACTCTGGTGCTCCATTGAATATTTATAACTTTGGCTCTAATGATATAAGAGGAGCACAGGTTGCAAGGGATGGGAGTAAGGTTCTTTACCTTAGTTACAACAGTGGAACCGGAAATGGAAAAATCAGTGTCTATGATGCAAATACCTATGCATCACTCTGGGAATATGAATTCGATGGCTATCCCCAGGGTTTTGATTGCACCCCTCATGGAGACACAGTAGCTATCTCAACCTACGATTCTGTCTATATCTTTAATGTTGGTGGACAACTCGGGCAAGGACTTCCCCTTGACGGATGGCAGTTTCCTCCAGCCATTTCAGCCAATGGTCAACGAGTGGTAACAGGAGATTATGATGGTGATATGAGGATTTATCAGTGGTTTGGTGTTGATTATGCTCAGATATACTCACATCATGTTCCCTCATCGGGCGGTTACTATTCGTGGGTAGATGGTGTTGATATTTCTGATGACGGGCAGGTCGTGCTTATGGGTTCAAGTTGTTATATAGATGAGGATAACTATGCAGCTTGTTTCAAAGATGAAAGAGGATTTACACTCAAATGGAAATCCAATTCTCCATATCATAAAGATATTAAATCTTGTAGATTGTCCGCTGACGGAAGTATAGGTATTGTTGGTTGTGTAGGAAAATCTTCTATTACACCTGCTGGTGATGTTGTTTGTATCTATAATACATCAGATAGTATACCATTTCTACATATAACAAATAATGAAGAACCCGGTTCGATCACATGGGTTGACATAGATACAGCTGGTGAATGGGCATGTGCATCTGGTAAGGCTATAAATATATACGAATTTGGAAGGGGTGGTCAGATATATTGCATACATATAGGCGAAGAGGTGTTGAAGGACATTGCAGCTCAAAAAGTAATAAGCCCGCCAGATAGTTTAGAAATCGGGGACTATACCCCAACGGCTCGATATATGAATATAGGAAGCGGAGCAATAGATACATTTATGGTTTACTTTGAGATATATGATTCTCTGGACGTTCTTATATACAAAGATTCATCCGAACAATACAACCTGCTTCCTATCTGGGTAAGAGAAGTGGCTTTTAGCAACTGGACATGTAGCGCTTATGGCTGGTATAGAAGACTGATATATGCTTATACTGACGGAGACCAATATGCAGGAAATGATTCCATAATATTGTATTCATACTGCGAAGGAACAGGCATAGAAGAAGCAGATATTCCTTTATCCTTCTATCTATCAGCACCCTCTCCAAATCCGGCAAGAAACTCTCTGGATGTTTTCTATGCCCTACCGGAGAAGGCTGATGTAACAGCCACAATCTACGATGTTACTGGCAGAATAATGAAGAGGATAGCCCGCAAAGATCAGAAACCCGGATATCATCATCTGTCTCTGGATATGAGGGATTCCCCGGCAGGCATATACTTTATCAATGTGAGTTGTGGGAATCAGAGTCAAACCGTAAAATCTGTTATAGTAAAATAAAAGGAGTAGAGATGAGAAAACTTATCTTTGTTTTATTGATATTCTCTTTAACTATCTATGCTGGTTGGTCGCCGGAAATCAGGGTTACAGCCCCTGATGGATATATGAAGAATTGGCCGGAAATAGTGGTTGATAAGGATGGAGCAACATGGGTCTTCTGGCACGATGGAGGATCTTATGATTTTTACTACGCAAAGTGGTTGGGTGATGCCTTCTCGCCAGAGAGTGCTCTGTGTCCTATAGACAATAGTTGTGGTTCTTCATTTGGTGTGTGTCTCAATCAACACGGTTATCCTTCTGTAGCCTGGCCCAGTGTGTGCTATGATAAAAAGGAAGGAAGTAAATTACTCATAGAGGACGAAGAGAGGATCGAATATGATTGCGTTGCAAAGGATAATCCCCGTTCATTATATGGGTTAATGAGAACTTCTTTTGATGGTACGGGAGGAACATCGGATACGGTTAATTCAAATAATGTTAACTGGTATCCAGGCATAGCAGTTAACCCTATAAGTGGAGAAACATGGATTTCTGCCGTTAAAAGTCTTAGAATAGGCTGGTGGCGCTGGACAGGCATCTGGACTACCGGATATGTAAACACCGGAGGCGTATGGAGTGACCATTCTTCTATCGTATTAGAGGGTAATAATCCATTGGTGGTATGGGATAGCGATATGGTGGATGCAAATTCCGACACTACAGGAGAGATACTCTTCAGCAGATGGACAGGTTCTGGTTTCTCACCCGAATCACTGATTACACAGGATACCTGCCTTGACTATCGTCCTCAGGTCAAGATTGCACCCGATGGCACTCCCTGGCTTGTCTGGTTTAAATACCTCAAGAAATATTGGGATGGATACTGGGCTGGTAAATGGGGAGAGATCTATTATTCAAAGTACACCAGTGGTTCATGGTCAACGCCGGAAATTGTGAATACACCCGATACACTCAATGATAAATTCCCATCGATTACATTTGACCCATCCACTCAGAATCCGGTTGTGGTATGGTGTGGGCAGGACGAAAATGCCAATTATCAACTTTACATGTCTGCATGGAATGGGTCTGCATGGTCTCTTGAAGAAAAGATAACAGATGATACCAGGAAAAGTTATTGGCCAAAAGCCGCATTTGATTCTACCGGACACCTTTGGGCTGTCTACCAAAAAGATTACAGCGGTGATATATATACACTGTATTCTCTTACAAAAAACGCATCACTCCTCGCTATAACATCACCACCCTGTTCGCTAAAGGTAGATTCCACCTATACCCCTGAGGTAATCTGTGCAAACCTTGGTGATACAGCCGAGGACTTTTATACCTATTTCATAATTTACGACTCCCTTGAGTATGTTATCTACAGCGATAGTTTTGAGGTCTTAAGTTTGATGCCTGACTCAACAGATACTGTTCAATTCAACGATTGGCAATGTAGTGGGCCTGGTACATATACATTTGTCAGTTATACCTCATTGGTAGGCGATGAATATTCTCAAGACGATAATCAATCAATGGATGCATACGGCGAAGGAACAGGTATAGAAGAAGAGGGTATTCCTTTATTTTTCAATATATCAGCACTCTCTTCAAATCCGACAAGAAACTCTCTGGATGTTTTCTATGCCCTACCCAAAAAGACTGATGTAACATTCAAGGTCTACGATGTCGCTGGCAGAATAATGAAGAGGATAGTCCGCAAAAATCAGGAACCCGGATATTATCATCTATCTCTGGACATGCGGGATTCCCCGGCAGGCATATACTTTATCAATGCCAGCTGTGGAAAGGAGAGCCAAACCGTAAAATTTGTTGTAGTTAAATAAAAAGGAGAGAGATGAGAAAACTTATCTTTGTTTTATTGATATTCTCTTTAACTATCTATGCTGGTTGGTCACCGGAAATCAGGGTTACAGCCCCTGATGGATATTCGGATAGGGTACCGGAGATAGTGGTTGATAAGGATGGAACAACCTGGGTTTTCTGGTACGGTGTCGGAACTTTTATCAATTTTTACCATGCAAGGTGGTTGGGTGACGCCTTCTCACCAGAGAGTCTTTTAGCCCAAATAGACAATTCTTGTGGTTCTGCCTTTGGCGCTTGCCTCAATCAACACGGTTATCCTTCTGTAGCCTGGCCCAGTCTGTGCTATGATAAAAAGGATGGACGTAAATTACTTATAGAAGATGAAGAAAGGATTGGATATGATTGTGTTGTAAAGGATAATCCCCGTGCATTAACTGGATTAATAAGAACTTCTCTTGATGGTACGGGATGGACATCGGATACGGTCGATTCAGATGGAATAAGAATGAGTCCAAGCATAGTAGTTGATTCTACAAGTGGAGAAACATGGATTGTTGCAGACAAAGGCTCAAGAATAGGTTGGTGGCGCTGGACAGGTATCTGGACTACCGGATATGTAAACACCGGGGATTTATCAAGTGGTCATTCCTCTATCGTATTAGATGGAGATAATCCATTGGTGGTATGGTATAATAATGTGGAGGATGCAAATTCTGATACTACAACCGATATATTCTTTAGCAGATGGACAGGTTCTGGCTTCTCACCCGAATCATTGATTACACAGGATACCTGTATTGAATATCGACCTCAGGTCAAGATTGCACCTGATGGCACTCCGTGGCTTGTCTGGTATAAATACCTCAAGAAAATTGACGGTGGTGGGTACTGGATTGGTAAATGGGGAGAGATATATTATTCAAGGTATACTGGCGGTTCATGGTCAACACCGGAAATTGTGAATACACCCGATACACTCAATGATAAATTCCCATCGATTACATTTGAGCCATCTACTCAGAATCCGGTTGTTGTATGGTGCGGGCAGGACGAAAATGCACAATATCAACTTTACATGTCTGCATGGAATGGGTCTGCATGGTCTCCTGAAGAAAAGATAACAGATGATACCAGAAATAACTATTGGCCAGAAGCTGCTTTTGATTCTACCGGACATCTATGGGTTGTCTATGAAAAAGATAGCCACAGCGATATATATACCCGGTATACTTTTTCCAAAAACGGATCACTCCTTGCTATAACATCACCGCCTGATTCCTTAAAAAAAGACTCCACTTATACCCCTGAGGCAATTTGTGCAAACCTTGGTAATGCTGCCGAGGACTTTTATACCTATTTCATAATCTATGATTCCCTTGATTATGTTATCTATAGTGATAGTTCTGAGGTGTTGAACTTGATGCCTGATTCAACAGACACTGTCCAATTCAGCGATTGGCAATGCAGTGAGTATGGTACATATAGATTTGTCAGTTATACTGGTTTAGCAGAGGATGAATATTCCCTGGATGACACTCTATCAATGAATGCATACTGCGAAGGAACAGGCATAGAAGAAGCGGATATTCCTTTATTTTTCAATATATCAGCACTCTCTCCAAATCCGACAAGAAACTCTCTGGATGTTTTCTATGCCCTACCCAAAAAGACTGATGTAACATTCAAGGTCTACGATGTCGCTGGCAGAATAATGAAGAGGGTAGTCCGCAAAAATCAGGAACCCGGATATTATCATCTATCTCTGGACATGAGGAATTCCCCGGCAGGCATATACTTTATCAATGTGAGTTGTGGAAAGGAGAGTCAAACCGAAAAATTTGTTGTAGTAAGATAAGTAGAATAGTCGAATCATTAAGTTGTTGATTGGATGAGTGATTAATTCCTCTCTTGTACTTTACGAGAGAATAATGAGAGTAGTGTAGCAGGAATATAAGGGGAGGTAAATATGATAAGGAATTTAATACTAAAGAACAGGAGCTATCGGCGATTTCATCAAGAAGTTGAAATAAATCTTAAGACATTGAGAGAATTGGTTGATCTTGCGAGACTTTCTGCATCAGCAGCTAACCTACAACCTCTAAAATACATACTATCTTCTGATTCTGATAAGAATGAACTGATATTCCCGCATACTAAATGGGCCGGCTATCTTTCGGACTGGGCCGGACCTCTTGAAGGAGAAAGACCTTCTGCATATATCATTATACTCAGAGATACCGAAATTGCTGAATCCTCTGGTTGCGACCACGGGATTGCGGCACAGAGCATTCTTCTGGGAGCAACAGAGAAGGGATTGGCTGGCTGTATGATTGGTTCTATCGACCGGGAAGGACTGCGTAAGGTTCTCCAAATACCAGACCGTTATAAAATACTCCTTATCATTGCACTTGGGAAGCCCAGGGAGACCATAGTCCTTGAGACAGTAGGTCTTGATGGTGATATAAAATATTGGCGAGATGAGAACAATGTTCATCATGTCCCCAAAAGACCCCTGGATGAGATAATACTGGAAGGTTAGATTAAGAATAAATGTGGGAGAAACTTCCCAGCCTCGATAAAAATGAAAGAAGGTAACCTAGGATAAGACTGGAGAAGACTAATAATTAAGTACCTTGAATTTTATAATCCTTGAATCCCAACTATGAGAATCTTCATAACCGGAAAACCAGGGACAGGAAAAACAACACTTATCAAGAAACTAACATCCTGGCTAATGGAAAAGGAGAGCAGGATTACGGGATTTCATACAGAAGAGATGCGGAAACATGGAAAAAGAACAGGATTTAGAATTACAACCTTACCCGAAAAAGAAAAATTTTTACTCTCCTCAACAACTCCACCTGGAATCCAATTCGGAAGGTATTATGTTAAGATTGGAGGAATCGAACAGGGAATTCAGGTAATCAGACGAGAGGCTGATTTATATATTATTGATGAGATAGGTCCTATGGAAATGAAACATCCTGACTTTATGATTGCTGTAAATAAAATCCTGAAATCCGACAAAAATCTGCTTGCTATCCTGCATATGAGGATGAAGCATATTGTATCAGAGCCAGATAAACTCTATCAACTTACAGTTATGAACAGAGATGAACTATATAAGAAGACAAAGAAAGGGCTTGAAGAGCTACTCCTGTCTAGTGCGGAATCCGGAAAATCAAAGGGTTAAATTCGAGTTTGCGTGGAGATTGAAATTCGAACTATATCCATTACAGAGGAGTTTGTAACCAAGGAAAGCAATCATAGCCCCATTATCCATTGTAAATCCAGGCTCAGGAACTGCCCAATCAATGGATAATTCACTCAGTTGCATTCGAAGGAGTTTATTGGCAGATACCCCACCAGATACTGATACGGTTTTTATCCCGGTTTTATCTATTGCTCTTTTGAGTTTAAGGATAAGAGATTGTATTGCTACTCGTTGAAAAGACGCGGCAATATCCTTGATTCGTTCAACACATTCTTTTTGTGAAAGTTTTTGATAGGTATAAAGGACACTCGTTTTTAACCCGGAATATGAGAAATCCAGTCCTCTGGGATCAGGTACGGGAAAATCAAAGGCAAAGGGATCACCTTCCTCTGCCCAGAACTCAATAGCAAGTCCCCCGGGATATCCAGTACCTATAAGTTTTGATACCTTATCAAAGGCTTCCCCACAGGCATCGTCCAGTGTGCTACCGAGTATTTCGTAATCTCCCAACCCTCTCACCTTGATTAATTGAGTATGCCCACCCGATACCAGAAGCGAAAGGAATGGGGGTTTAAATTCTTTGTTCGTTATAAAGGGAGAATAGATATGCGCTTCTAAATGATTAACCCCGATAAAGGGTATATCAAGAGAGTAAGATAACCCCTTAGCAAAGTTCAATCCTATCAGGAGACAGGATATAAGTCCTGGGCCATAGGTTACAGCCACCCCATCTATATCCTCAAGAGAGATTTGATTTTCACTCAGTATTTTCTTGACCATAGGTAATAGTTTCTTTATGTGTTCTCTTGAAGCCAATTCAGGAACCACCCCTCCAAATTTGGTATGGACGATCTGAGAATAAATATTATTTGCTATGACTTCCCCATCTTTAAGTAAAGCCACACCTGTTTCGTCACAGGAGGTTTCAATCCCTAAGATCGTCACCTTTTTATTCTTATCCTGCGCGGTTTAACCTCAATAAGTTTATCTACTATTGTAATAGTTGTTATATTGCCCTTTGGAATGGAATCAGGGCTTATGTAGGAGATATTCTCAATAATACTTCTTGGCCCTTTGATAGTTACTTCCCCTGGGCTGCTATGAAGTCCTTCAATCAGAATAACAGGTATTTTTTTTTGAATCAGGGAATCCAGGTGAATTTTTATAGAATCGGGCTCAATAATATCAAATTCTTTGACTCTTAACCATACCGGAAACCGAAGGCTGTTTTCCTCAAGTGCTATTGTGAACATTCCAGTATGATTGTAAGAAGCTTTGATTCGCGGAACAGTATTTTGCAAAATTTGTTGAAGTCGTAATTTCCCTGTCACCCTCAGGGTAAGTGAATCCGGAGAGATAGTTGTTACAATAAGATTTCTTGAAGTTTCAACCTTTATAGGAAATTTCATATAAGTGGTAATAACACTATCTGTTTTAGCATAAAACCAGAATGCTGTACCAAGTGATAATGAAATAATTAAAGGAGCAAGGTTTCTAATCCTGTTATAGAATTGCATCAATGCCATCTAATACTACGGGTTCTTTTCCACAACAGATCTCGCCAATTTCAACCCCGATATCCAGTTCTTTCGCAATTACTATCATTCCAATACCCATATTAAAAACATTAAATGCTTCTACTGAAGGTATATCTCCTTTATCCGCGAAGAATTTAAAGATGTAAGGAATATCCCACTTCTTTATATCTATATGACAACTAAGGCCCTCAGGGATAACCCTTGGAATATTCTGATAGAATCCTCCTCCGGTGATATGAACCAGACCGGTGATGGAATCAAGGTAGGGGCAGAGTATTTTATAATAGGAACGGTGTGAGCGAAGGAGTATTTCTCCCAGTGTATCCTCCATCTCAGGGATGTAACTATCCAGAGAGAGTTTTGCCATATTGGAAATTACAGAGCGTATTAGCGAATAGCCATTGGTGTGAAATCCAGATGATTTTAAACCATAGACTTTATCTCCACTCTTTATCTTATGTCCATCTATGATTTCATCTTTTTCAACAATGCCCGTAATCGAAGCTGCGAGGTCAAATAGTTCATCAGGATACATATCTGGCATTTCAGCCGTTTCTCCTCCGATAAGGGCACAATCATTTTCCTTACACGCTTTGGTTATTCCCTGAACAATAGATGTAATCACATTCTCATCTAATTTTCCACAGGCAAAATAATCAGTCAGGAACAGGGGTTTTGCTCCCATTGTAAGTATATCATTAACACAATGGTTAACTATATCCTCTCCCAATCCCTTAAACTTACCCGCCTCTATCGCTACCAATATCTTTGTTCCTACCCCATCAATACTGCTAATAAGAACAGGATTCTTGTAAGATTCAGGTATTTGGTATGCTGCCCCAAAATATCCAGGCTCGGACAAAACATATTTATTATGTGTCTTTTGTATATCTGATTTTATTCCTGCCAGAGCCTTCTCTGCTTTATTGATGTCAACTCCGACATTCTTGTACAGCATCTATAATTTTGCGGTTGCCTTCTTCAAGTAGACTTTTGCTCCCTTATGATTGGGGTCGGCCTGAAGAACCCTTTTAAAATAACTTGCGGCAGTGCGATAGTTACCTTTCAGGTATTCCTTGGCTCCCTGTCTATATAAATCTGCAATTTGAGAAGGAGTTAGTTTGGCTTTTTTCTTCACTACCTTTTTCTTAGGTCGTGTGGTTACTTTTTTACGGGTTTCCAATTTCCGGATATGTTCTTTTGCTTCTGCATTATCAGGTTCCCAACCCAGTACTTTTTGCCAGAGTGAAAGTGCTTCATTGGGCTTTGAACCCTCAAGGGTTATTGCTTTTTCTCTTAATTTATACACAGTATCCTGAATCGCTTTTTTAACTAATTTAAGCCCTTCCTTTGCTTTCTTATTCTCAGGATACAAATTAAGAGCTGCCTTGAGTTCCTTTCTGGCTCTTATGAGCTTACCTTCCTTATAATGCGCCGCTCCCTTTTGGGTGTATTTCATTGATGATAACATATTCGGTGTATACTTCTTAGTCAGCTTTATAACTAGGTTCTTGGTCTGATTTGGACGAACAGTTATCCTTGCTTTTTTCATCTTATAATTAAGCGCACTCACTGTGAACATATAGGTGTTAGGGTCAAGAGTAACGGTTGTTTTCCCGGTGGAAGGGATATCAACTATCTTTTTACCTCCATTTGCAAGGATGAGTCTACCTGGAATCGGTTTTCCTGTTTCTTCAGCAAGGAGTCGTATGTTTATCTGACCTGGTTTTACTGCTTCAAATGATTTGACTTTAAAGGAGAAACTACCATTGATTCTTGGCGTAAGAGTATGAGCTTCTTCGACAATAAAATGCTCAAATTTGAGAAGTCCCAGAGTCCCTTTAAATATTCCGGTTTCGTATTGTATCCCAAGATTAGCGTCACGACCATCGGTTTCGATAATGAAGGAGGGGCCTCCTCCGGGAACACTGAACTTCAACCCTCCAAATAGACCAAAAACGATATTCTCATGTTCCTCATCAAAAAAGGCATCAAAATTGAGTAGATGGCTGCGAGGACCATACCCTACGTATTTACCCCTTCCCAGTCCAAAGGTCATTTCAAATGACTCGGTAAATGTTTTGGTGGCAGCAATATAGGCTGATGCTACCTCTGGTGGCCTGGGGACATATCCCTCATCTGCATAAGTGACGGTATCATGACCTATCGGAGAAATATACTGATTATAGGTAAGATTATCAAGTCCCACAGATACACTGGGTAAATTATTCTTTTGTTTGAGTATTTGATATGATATATCAAGTGAAAAATCAGCTCCACTATACCACTTGAGAGTTGCATCAATCTGATTCAAGGAAACACCAAGTCCTCCGTTGATGTCCGTTCTCACCTCATTCTCACTACCTACAGGATAAGAACCGTTCAGATTCAAAAATACCCCTTCTTTATGATGAGCTGTTGGAATATCTATATAAGATTCCCTTCTAAGGCTTTGTGCATTTACCAAAAATATAATATATATACTAGCAAACAATATCCGTCTCATTGTCCCCTCCTAATTTATATATATTATAAAAGAATATAAGTGTTTGTCAAGGTTAAAATGCACCTAATACCCCTCTTTTTTTGACACAGATAACACAGATAGGCGCTCCGCTCCAATGAAGATTGAAGAATGTTCACCACAGAGACACAAAGGACACAAAGAAAAATAAT
>JAGLZA010000309.1 GCA_023131835.1 Caldifarciminota bacterium | reverse complement strand
TGCAACGGCTGCTATCGCATACTCGGGCAGGAGATCGGTGAGCATGGCGAGCATACCCACCTGTTCCCTGTGTGCGGTTGCGGCTCGCCACTGGGGCTGTCGCGAGTCAATGTGGAGGACTGGTAAACCATGAAAACAGCTGAAAGTGTGAACGATGTGATGTTTGAAGCCTTCAAAGCCGCGGCAACTGATGGCATAGGTTGCATTGTCTACGTATTCGATAGCCGTGAAGATGGCGGCGGTACAGGATTCAACAGCAAGAATTGTGACGCGGGCGATGCGATGGTAGCGATAAAGCGGATAGCAGAGCAATTCGACATCGACCTTGAGGTATTATCTGGAGCAATCGACGCATGAAAGAAGATGAAATCGTCCCCCCCGGAACAGAACATGTGGATTCGACCTGCCCGTTCTGCGGGTCGCATCTCATCGAGTCGGGGAGATGGCTCTGGCAGTGTGCAGTGTGCGGGAAGGGCGCCCTAACCTACAGTCCGGAGGCGTGATCATGCACAATGAAGACAGAATCATAGACCTCCAAGATCGTGCCCACCGCCTGGAACTGCTCGGTGAGCTCGACCGCCAGGGAGCGAAGCATCTTCGAGAGGAGCGCACTGCAGAGAAGCGCGAGATCGATGCTGAGCGGAAGACACTCCGAGTTCGACAGGAGATGAAGGTATACGCGCTCGCCGAGGAGATCACCGACCCAATCAAGTGGAATACGATCATCCACGCAGGACTTCTCTACCGGCTCAACGACGCCTGGTATGTGCGGACGGACATTGCCAGATCGGCGGGATATGATGTGATAGAATGACTGATGAAAACACTGAAACGCACGACGGTATAGAAGTGCTTTTCCACAATTTCAAAGAATTCTTAAAAGAGAAGAACCGGCGATACGGCGATTCGGCATTGCGTCCGGCGATGATCTTCTCGGATGCGCCTGCGGATACGCAGATACTCACCCGGCTGGATGACAAGCTCAACCGGATCAGGGTGTCGAAGGAACTCCGGAAGAACGATGTTGCTGATGTTTTCGGATATACTGCATTGCTGATGATACAGAGGGGGTGGCTAACATTCGAGGATTTACTCGATTGATGGACGATGATGACATCGACCCTGATGCGTTGCCGGATCATCCGGACGCACCAGAGCCACCGACTCCAGGCAAATGACACACGATCCCCCCCGAGACACAATCACGGTGCCTTAGATGACGTACATACCACAAATATCGGTCGTCGAATATATCGACGAATATGTGACCGCCATCTTTAAATGCGAAGCGGATGCGGTTCACAATACGTGCCCACAAGATCTCAAAGATCGTGCGTACTCTATCATACCCGACAAAAGCCACACGACCGAGCACACGAATCGCGTCGTTGCTGCTGGTGTTATATATTGCGCTCTCATACTGTGTGATAGTCGGATGTCACGAGAACAGCTCCAATCGGCGGCTAAATGTGGCGGGCAATTGAGATACCTAAGTGTTGTATCCATTTCAAAAGCAGCCAGATTCGTCCGTGCCTCAAATAAATTGGATATTATATGGTGATCGAAATGAACATGATGGATAATGAACGGGTCTGCCACATTCTCAATCTCATGGAGGTCAGGTTCGAGCGGGATACGCCGGAAGACTTCGAGCTGCTGATCGATGAGATTGAGGCGATATTGTGACACACGATCCCCCCCGAGACACCGAAATCATCCGCCGGTACAGAGACCACGGCGAGAGTCAGCGAAGTATCGCGAGATCGCTCGGGACAACCCGCGGTACCGTCAGCAGGTGTCTCGATAGACACGAGATTGCAAAGCGCCCTCTCCCCCCCAAGTGGACAGAGGAGGAGAAGCGGTACCTCATCATTGTCTGCAGCAGCATCACCACCACGGGACAGTACGTCACGGGACAGGAGTTCATGAAATTTTTTCCCAACCACACATACTCATCAATAAAACACCACCGTGATGTGCTGCGGAACAAGAAGTTGATCCGGTAGCGCCAAAAACGCTATCGAGCGACCCCGAAAGCACAGAGAGCGTCTGTAAGGAGCTGTAGTGGACATACATAGCCGACAGTGCGGATGCCGGAGATCGTCGATTCTGCGGGAAACGCTATGCAGCGACCCCTAAAACTGTGTCACCGCGCCTCCCTCAACTTTTGGTCGTAAATCACGTCATCAAACCGGTAATTCTTTCGTCGTGTTGCTTCAGTTTCCTTGCGGTTGCGCGTGCGTCCACGAACCGGTGCCACTCATCAGCCACGAACTTGTATGTGCCGGTGTTTAGGATTCGCACCAAAAAATCACCTTCGTCATCCTGTTTGAAATCATAAAAATAATATCCTGGCAGATTGTTGCTGTCTGCCTCGGTCATCCGAAGCTCGGTCCGTTTTGCGACAAAGGACGATCCGTCGAAAAAGAGTGCGTCTGACCGACGACCGATTATAACTGATGGACCCTGCCCCGTGACAGATTCTCGGTTGTATGTGATCGAGACGCCGATGCGTGCCGTGGTACCCGTGTCATGTAATTCCATAATTCAATCGTTTTTGTTGTATGCCCGCGACGTGTTAACATGCACAGAAAAATGCATCGCCGCGGGCATAGGAGTGTTTTTAAACAATAAAGTATAATAAGTTACTGTTAACATGCGCAAAAAGAATATGATCACGAAGGTCTGCGAGCAGTGCGAAGGAGAATTTGAAGTGCATCCTTATAGAAAGAATAAAAGCCGCTTCTGCTCGCGTGAATGCAAGGACAAAGGTCACTCAAAAGACATGCGCGGTGAAAACGGTCCAGCATGGAAGGGCGGCAAAATCATAAAAACATGTGAGCAGTGTGGTGGAGAATTTAAAGTTAAAAAATCTGAGAAGGACAGAAGCCGCTTCTGCTCGAAAGAATGCTTTGGCGAATGGCAATCTGAAAACATACGTGGTGAAAACCACCCATTGTGGAAGCCAAGAGTAGCGATGATATGTGAACAATGTGGTGGAGAATATGAAGCTGAAACACGCAGAAGTGACGCAAGCCGCTTCTGCTCGCGTGAATGCAAGGGTAAATGGCAAGCAGAGAACATACGTGGCGAGAATAGCCCGACATGGAAAGACAAGAGCATAAAAGTATGCGAGCAATGCGGAGAAGAATTCAAAGTTGTGCCGTCGAAAGGTGGTCAGCAGTTCTGCTCGCGTGAATGTACAGATAAATGGCGATCTAAGACCCTATGTGGTGAAAACTCCCCTCTGTGGAAAGGCGGCATCTCTTTTGAACCATACTGCCCCAAATTCAATGAAGCATTTAAAGAATCGATACGCGAGAAGTTTGGGAGAGTCTGCTTCTTGTGCCCGACAACAGAAGATGAGAACGGTAGGAAATTGGATGTCCACCACGTCAGCTATGACAAAGACTGCCTCTGCGACGACTCGGATTGTGAGTTCGTTCCACTATGCATACGCTGTCACTCGAAAACCAACCACGACCGCGAATACTGGGAACAAGCAATTATGGATAAATTATCATCGTAACGCATCCCATTCTGTATAGCAGCATCCGCCAGGCACCTTGATATAACCAATTACAGTAGTGGCTTTTAGGGCGGCCACGGTAGTTATCTTCAGAGCCGCATCCTTCCACCCGGTCCAGCCGCCGTGGAATCCTATCGCGAAATTGATCGGCGCATCATTCGCGTACCCATCATAGATGTTTACCTGGTGGGTTCCATCATCAAAAAACACTAGGAGTCGTGAGTTTGCCACACGGTCACAGGATATGATCATGTCGGTGAGCATGATCG
>JAGLZA010000308.1 GCA_023131835.1 Caldifarciminota bacterium | reverse complement strand
CATTAACTGACCTTCCGCTTCAGTATCATTACCCACAATTTTGAGGAGATTTAATAAGTGGGTCGATCTCGCGGGTGAGTGGCCGGGCATGTAGAAATTGAGGGCGGTTTTGCTGGGAGTTGTGCTGGAGGGCAAGATAGTAGTTGATTTAGACATAAAATGGGGGTGGACAAAGCCACAAAACTCGGATGAGGACGAACCTGTCCGACGACTTTCAATTTTAAACAGATTGAAGGTGAGGAATTTGAACTATCACTCCAATTGAATAATTTTCTGTATAGATTTCGGAATGGAAGGAGGTTTCAGCTTTTCTTTGATATCAGGGTCGTTGTTTTGATATAATTTCCTAAATAAGTTGGTGATTCTGGTAATAAAATTAAATGCACGTTCCCGCCGTGCTCGCGCCCGTCGCGGCAGGTGAGCAACAGGGCAATAGCGGCTATTTGAGCCAGGATATTAGCACGTGGTCCATTGAGGACTCTAGGCTTTTCAAGGATCTTCAGATCCTCTTTTATTGTACTGTTAGAGCGTTCTGAAGCCGAACGAAATTTTTTAATGGTGTTGTAGCGTTTTGAACCCCTGGGGATTTCATTAATCAACCTGGGATGCTCTTTGACATACATGTGCTTTGAAAAACCGGTGCGATTCCGGATGTGAGGGCACATGGCAATATTGTATTTGTTATGCAGGTTTTCCAGGGCTTTTGGCCTGAGCTTTAGGCACTGCTTAAAGCAGCAGAAGGTCAGGCGCTGATGTTTTTTATCAAAGCCATTGGGCCTGGCAAGTAGACCACAGGGCGCAAAGGGCCAACCTTTCTGGTCGTATCCTCTATCGATAAGCACCTGTTTAGACAGGTTTTCGTTTCTGGGATTGTAATCGATAATAGGGATAGACCCTTCTCGCAGCGCAGGCGCTTGCGCAGCGTGTGCCTCGGATGTAATTGTAGTTTTTAATAATATCGTATTTGGCATCGGCGATGTCGATTTTCACCTGGTTCGCTTCTGAAGAATGGTGCTTTTGGATCTGCTCATTATTGTTGATGATCTGACTTCCTTCATCAGCATTACCGGCGATATTGGTTACCGCAACCGGCAATTCCAGCTTCAAATGAACTTCAACCGATGTGGTTAAAACGAGATTATAACCGAAGATTTTCTGCTTTTTGTTTGGATTTTGCGGGTTACGACGGACCCCAATTTTGGCATCGGTGTCTTTGGGAAGTTTTGGGCAGCAGATAGTGATCGAGCCATCATCAAAGTTAATACTGGAGACATTCGAGCGAATGGTGTTGATGCATAGATTTTGTTTGTCGAGTTCTTCTTTGACATCGAAAAGGATGGCGGTATTTACTTGCTCTTGTGAGAGTTCTCCATCGGCAAAAGCGAGTCTGAAGACAAACAGTTCGATTTTTGGTTTTTTGATTTCATTGCCATTTTTATCTTTATCCGGGAACCTTTTAGATGGACATTCAGTATAGACACGAACTTCATAGCCGAGGTTGTTTTGATCCAGATTATTAAGTCGATATAGAATGCGATTTCTCACTTTTTCAATAACATCATATACTTTGATAGAACTGCACTGATCACAGAAATAAGTACAGCCTTTATAACGAGCCCATGTAGGATAAAGTGTGCCGTCATGGGCGAGGATATTAAAGGTGATCATTTCAAGTTGGTGAAATATATCTACAAGGAGATGGAAGATTTCGTTATAGAGTTTTTCGCCTAAACGGATTCGAAAATGAGAAAAAGTGCCTTCACAAGGGACATTATCCATAAAGACACCGGCATAGGTACGACACGCTGCGCAAGCGCCTGCGCTGCGAGTAAGCCCGGCCCCGGTCCTTGCCCCGAATCACTTTAAGAAACTCACTCATATTCTGATACCCGTCAACATACCGAAACAGATCCAGAAGAAACAGGCTGGGCGGATCATAGGGAGGAGGCCCATAAGGGGAATACCGATGAGCAACTAAAGAGCGGATGAAAGAAAAATCGATAAGAGAAATAATCATTTTGGCATAACCACCCTGAATATCGCCATTGGGAAAGATTTTAACAAACCGTTTTTTAAAACGATATTTTGAAAGGAGAGCTAAATTAGGGAAAGGCTTCTGGTGTGACAATAAAACTTTAAAGTTGATTTCATGCAACTTTTTGCATACATTGTTAATGGTGAATTTCTTGAGGGGGTTCACCTATCACACCTCATGATCCGGGTAGGAGCTGTTACTCCTGCCCGGGTTATCCTGCAAGTTTCTTTCTAAAGCCTTTTCTTAACGGATACAGATAAACGTCCTTTATTTTTCCATGGAACAAATGGTCATGCCCTTTTTTAGCAATGCCTTTTGTCTGTCCGGTGCAGATCCAGTTTGCAGCCTTGTAACAGGTACCTTTGAACCGATCTTTTTCAACGAAAGTTTCCAGTAGGAATAGAGGATGATTGTATACCTTAAGCCAGTCATCAGAGATTCTTCTGGCATTCAGCGCCAGTATTTTAGAGGCTAAGAATTTCACGACAATCCAGGGTAAAATAAGGAAGCGGGTGTTATTAGCGATAAA
>JAGLZA010000307.1 GCA_023131835.1 Caldifarciminota bacterium | reverse complement strand
ACCCTTATCACATATCACATATAACATATAACCCTATGAACCCAGTACCCTAAACCCAAATCCTACCTCCTAAATCCCAACCCCTAATATATGCCACATTTTCTTCACGGTTTGATATTGCGTCGAGAGTCGTGAGTCATCAGTCGAAAGTCCCACCCAGAGCCCAAAACCCTAATATAAACGCAATCCAACGCTATGAATGTAAAGGACACAAAGGAAAATAGTTAAATAGTAGGGGCGAATTGCATTCGCCCTTTTGTGGGAGCGACATCTCTGTCGCGATTTTTATAGGGACAAGGCATGCCTTGTCCTCTCTTGGATTTGTAGGGGTCAAGTTCCCTGACCCTGTAGATGCGTGATTTATCAGACTCTCAGTTCTTAACTGCTTTTGCCCTTGCATTTTTCGGATTTTTTTATATAATTAAATTATGAGATTTTTGAGTTTTATACCTATTGCTGGCATTTTAGCAGGGATTGTTGCTCTTTTTCTTTTATTTATCCTTATCAGGCGAGTAAAAAAGAGAAAAAAGGGAATATCTGCCTATCTTACCAATATAATTAGCATTATACTTTTTGGATTACTCTCTTCAACACTTTTGCTTATGTTTGGAAGTTTCAAGAATTACGAGCATTTTTCATATAAAAAAACTGTCTTGAGTGTTGTCTGCCACGCGAAGGAAGATAATTGGTTTGTTCTTGAAATTATTCCGGAAGATACAAAAGAAGAAAAGAATCAATTCTACCGTCTAAAGGGACAACAATTTCTCCTTGAAGGACATATTGTTAAGTGGAAGGATTTCTTATCCTTTATGGGGATGAAACCATTATATCAGGTGGCGAGAATTTCAGGCAGATATGTAGATTTAGAGGATGAGAAGAACAAAAAACGCAGTGTTTATGAAATAAACAAAACCTCAAGATTCTGGGAGTTTATGATGCGCCATGGCAGGTTGGTTCCAGGAGTAGATGCTGTGTATGGAACGGCCTCGTTCACCTATCCACGGATTAATGATACCCTGCAATTGAAGATTACCCATTCCGGGTTTATGATCGACTAAGGGGTGTCTCTATGTCCCCAAAAAAAGAAACCGTTAAGGAGTTAGAGAGTTTTCATTTAACAGACCTCATCGATAAAGAAGTCTTACAGGAATTGCAGGATGGGTTTACATCGGTTTTTAATATTGCTTCTGTCTTATTCGATAATAACGGAGAACCTATTACGGAATATAGTGGGTTCAGTGAGTTCTGTAGGATTGCCCGCTCCACTCCCGAAGGATTAAAAAGATGCACGGAATCAGGTGAAAAATTGGTAAGGATTACCTCTTCAGAGGGATGTGAAATTAGTACATGCTGTAATTTCAAAGATATGTTAAATGGCACTGTTCCAATAGTCATCGAAGACCAGCATATAGCGAATTGGGGCATAGGACAGGCAGTTACAAAAATACCTGAGGAAGAGGAGGTTCGCAGATATGCAAAGCTGATAGGGGCGAACGAGAATGAGTTAGTAAAAGCGTCTAAAGAACTTACCTTAATGAATAGAGAGCAATTCGAAAAGATACTTGGTTTCCTGTCTATTATAGCAAAAGACCTTTCTCTTCTTGGCTTGAGGAGTCTCCAGCAGATTCGTTATATTAACGAGCGAAAGGAGATGATTGTTGAGACAAGGCAAAGAAAGGAATACCTGGAAAAACTCCTGGAGAGTAGTCATGATGCTATTGTTGCCCAGAACTCAGAGGAGAGAATCGTAGAATGGAATCCTGGAGCAGGGAAGTTATTCGGTTATAAGAAAGAAGAAGTAGTTGGTAAAAATCTGGATGAGATTATCGCAAAGGGACATCCGGAACTGAAAGAGGCAAGGGATATATCCAGAAGGGTCCTCTCAGGGGAAGATATAGGGCCTATAGAGGTAATCAGATACAGGAAGGATGGAACTCCGAGGATTCTTGTTGTCTCGGGTTCTCCTATCATAATTGATAAAAATCTGGTGGGTGTTTTAGCAATGTACAGGGATATTACAGAGAAGAAAGAGACAGAAAAGGAGATTCGTAGAGCAGAGAAATTAGAGTCTTTAGGGATTCTTGCAGGTAGCATTGCCCATGACTTCAACAACCTTCTTATGGGAATCATGGGGAATCTCGAGCTGGTTCAAATGAAATTAGGAGAGAATGGAGGGAAGGTGCTTGAATTGGTGAAAGAGGCAAGGAATGCAGCCAGGAATGCGGAAAAACTGACGCACCAATTACTTACCTTCTCTAAAGGTGGCTCTCCTGTTAAAGAGTTGAGCTCTATTGCTGATGTAATCAGGGATTCGGTTGAGTTTGTTCTACGGGGTTCTAATATTGATTATATCCTTGATATAGATGAGAAACTCCCTTCAGTATTGGTCGATAAAGGCCAGATAAGTGAAGTTGTAAGTAATATAGTGATAAATGCGGTTCAGGCTATGCCTGAAGGAGGAACAATCAGGATATCTGTTTCTGATGTTGAATTAGAAGAGGATGGGTTACTCGGCGATTTAGAAGCAGGGAATTACATAAGGGTTTCAATCAAGGATGAAGGTGTAGGGATGTCAGAGAAGGTTCTAATGAGAGTATTTGACCCGTATTTTACTACGAAACGAAAGGGGAGTGGACTGGGTTTATCTATCTGTTATTCAATAATAAAGGCGCATAAGGGGTTTATTGCTGTCCAATCAGAGCTGGATGCTGGCTCAACATTTACCTTTTACCTGAAAACAGCAGAGAGAGAAATGGAAGATAAAAAAGAGCAAGAACAGTCTAAAGGGGAATATATTAACGGTAAAGTATTGCTTATGGATGATGATAAAACCGTGCTGCGATTATGCAAGAGAATGCTGCTCAAAGCAGGTTTTTCAGTTACCTCCGCATCCAGAGGTGAATATGCCATAAGTTTATACAAGAAAGCAAAAGAAGAGAGAGAGCCTTTTGATATTGTTATTCTTGATTTGACAGTCAGGGGAGGAATGGGTGGCAAGGAAACGCTCAAAAGATTAAAGGATATAGACCCCAAAGTGAAAACAATAGTTGCCAGTGGTTATAGTAACGAACCTGTTATGAGTAATCCGGAAAAATTTGGATTCAAAGGCATCTTGAAAAAACCATATACTCTTTCGGAAATGAAAAAAGTAATCAAAAGTATACTTAACTCTACTTAAATACCCTTACTCCCCCCATTTTTTAACCACGGTTTCTTCACGGTTTATATTCTTGCACTTGACCTCTCGAACCCTCATTTATTAAACATTGATACCGGAGTAGCAGAGCTTGCTCTGCGCTTCTCAGGGCGCGAAACAAGTAGGGGTAATTCATGAATTATCCCTACTCCGTTCAGAGAAGGGCGTGGAACGGAGCGACTATCTCTGTATCTTTTTCGTTCATCTGCGGTTTCACTAAGGATTTAGGTGGTAGGGGGGACTCTCGACTCTAAACTGAGTTACTTTTCCTGATATCATAGACCTTTAAGGTTGGTTTTTTAGTCCAGCTATCGATGACCGGAGTAAAGGCGATATCGATTTTTTGGCTTTTTTTCAACAATTCCAATTTGTCACCCTGTGAAAAGGCTATTGATGAAAAGTGCTTGTTCCCTTCTCTGACAGTGAAACGCAGGTGGTTTTTACCAACAATAGTGGGTGAGCCAATCACTTCAAGTCTGAAATTAGCAAATGTTGGTTGGGGGTTTCCCATCCCGAAGGGTTCCAGATCACCTATCCTTCTGATTAGTTCTTCTCCAATTGAATTTAAGGAGAGGGGGCAATCTATAGATAACGCCGGTTCCAGACTTCGTCCTTTAAGCTTTATGCTTGCTACTTTATTGAATAGAACTGCAAAATTATCTATGTTCTCCTTTTTTATCTGAATACCGCAAGCCTGAGAATGTCCGCCGAAATCTTCGAGTAACTCCTCACACTGTTCCAGTGCTTCCATAAGATTAAATTCCGGAATACTTCTACCAGAACCCTTACATATCCCATCATATTCTGTTATAAGAATAGAAGGGCGATAGAGGTATTCTGATATTCTTGAAGATACAATCCCAATCACACCCTCATGCCATCCGGGGCTGGAAAGGATTATTCCGCTCTTAGATCTTAATTTTTCATCAGAACGAATCATCCTATGTGCTTCTTTGAGAATCTTATCCTGTATCTTTTTTCTCTCTCTATTATGTTTCTCAAGTTGTTCTGCCAGTGTAATTGTTTTGTTTTTGTTAAAAGAAACAAGGAGTTCCACTGCTTCTGTTGCCGATGTTAGTCTACCCAGAGCGTTTATCCTTGGACCAATGACAAAACCTATGTGGTGAGCCTTTATTTCCCCGGAGTGGCCTGCTACTCTAAGTAGAGCATTTATACCTGGTCTCTTCCCTTCGTTCATTATCTTTAACCCCAATGATGTTATTATCCTATTTTCTCCGGTGAGAGGCATTACATCAGCAACAGTGCCAAGGGCTACAAGGTCAAGGTTCCAGAACAGGAAATTTTCAGTAAGATTGGATATTTTTTCTAATCCCTGACAGAGTTTGAATGCAACACCAACACCGGCTAATTCTCTGTAGGGATAGTTTCCTTTTAGTTTTGGGTTGATAATAATATCTGCTGTGATTTCCCTCTCTGGTAGATGATGATCGGTTATAATAATATCCATACCCTTCTTTTTTGCTAATTGTATCTCATCTTCTGCATTTATTCCACAATCTACGGTGATGATCAGATTGGTTCCTCGTTTATGTGTTTCTATAATTGCTTCTTTATTCAGACCATAGCCCTGTTTTAATCGGGAAGGTATGTAATGGTCTACATTTGCACCTAATTTCTTTAGGATCGTGAACATCAATGCTATGGATGATATACCGTCAACATCATAATCACCGTATATCATTATGTTTTCATTGTTATTGATGGCAGAGATAATCCGTTTGGAGGCTTTTTCCACACCTTTTAGCAGGAATGGATCGTGTAAATGCTCTGGTGAAGGATTAAGGAAGGAATCTTTGTGCTCAATATTCCTGAGAGATAGGAGATGGTCTATTATTTCCTCTGAAGACAGGTCTTTTACCATTTCTTTGTTTTTGAAATTCCACTTCATAGCAGTTCTCCAATCAATTCGGATTCAAGTGCATCGGTAACTATAACCGAGTAAAATTTTCCAATCTTTAAATTACCTTTAATCCAGAGTATTTGATCAATCTCCGGTGCGTCCATTTCTGTCCTTCCATAGTATTCTCCGGATTGTTTTGCATCTATTAGGACAGAAATTCTCTTTCCAATCATTTCTTTATTGGAAACTGCCATCTTCTTCGTTGCAGTATTAAACAATGTTACGAATCTTCTATCGATGATTTTGCTATCCAATTGCTTCATTGAATATGCATTCGTTTCCTCTTCCCGAGAAAATTTAAATATTCCAATTCGATCAAGATGTGCATTTTCAATAAAGGATATAAGTTCTTCAAAATTCTCTTCTGTTTCCATAGGAAAACCCACAATCAGAGTGGTTCTGATTGTAAAATCATCCACTCCCTGTATCATTTTTAAGAGATTTTCTATGAAGGAACGATCATATCCCCGTTTCATATCCATAAGAACAGGTGTTGATATATGTTGAAAAGGAATATCGAGATAATTAAAAACATTGGGAAGTGATGATATTGTCTGGAGCAGGGATTCATCAATCGTTAGTGGATGGAGGTATAGGATTCTGATCCAGTGCGGGAATAGGGGAGAGAGCTCCTTTAAGAGATAATCGAGTGCTGGTTTCCCATATATATCCTGTCCCCAGGCAGAGGTATCCTGACCGACTAATATTATTTCTCTTACCTCTTTTGAAAGACTACTTATCTCTTCTTTTATTACTTCTAATGGTTTTGAACGAAGGGTTCCTTTTATCCCGGGGATAACACAGAAACTGCATTCATAATCACATCCTTCAGTTATCTTTATATATCTATAGTGTGCTGGTGTAGTATGGTGTCTCTTATAGGCATTCCTGCCGATAAAACCTTCATTGGAAGCTAAAATAGACCTCCTTTCTTCGATTGATTCAACAATATACGTTATTGAACCTGTTCCAACCAATAGATCGATCTCAGGAAGGGCATCTTTCAATCTTTCCTTATATCGTTGGGCAAGGCAACCAACTACTAATATTGTGGCTTTTGGATTTCTTTGTGATAGAGTCAATATCCTTTCAATAGACTGAGATACTGCTTCTTCAATGAAAGCACACCCATTTATGATGAGTGTAGAGGCTTCTTCCGGGGAATCGGAATTTTTATAATTTGAGCCTTCGAGTATGGTTATAATTGCTTCACTATCTGAGTCGTTCCTAGGACATCCAAGGGTCTCTATGTAAAATCGCTTATCGCGCTCACCCACTATTTATTTACAAAGACATCAGAAGGGGTTTTTGCATTTTTGAGGATATTTACTGCAGTTTGTATCTGTTTATCCTCTGGTATCATCGCCCGATATCTTCCTTTAACCCCAAACTTATTGTCTGCAAGTCCTATCTTAAGACTTCTCTTGATATAAACAAGGGAACTGTCCCATTCCGTTTTACTAAATTCAACACCTTTTTCTTTTACTAACTCCTTATAATCCTCTATCATCCCGGGGGTAACAGAGTTTATATCAGGATGTTCGTGTGTCCAACGGACAATAAAATTGAAATTTAAACTTTGGCTCACTATTTTTCTATAAAGGTCTGTATATTCGTAAAGGAGGATTGAATCCGGAATAATTCCTCCTCCACCCTTTACCTCTCTGTGTAATTCACCTTTAGTTATGTATACAGTAATTGTATCTTCAACCAGTTCTCTATCGATACATCTTCCTGAAGGGGTATGATACCTTGCTATGGTAAGTTTTAGAGCCTTTTTGTTCGGCAGGGGATATACACGTTGAACAGAACCCTTACCAAAGGTTTTCGTTCCAAGCAGAAATCCTCTATCCCAATCCTGAATAGCTCCTGCTACAATTTCTGAACCGCTGGCACTGCCACCGTCAACAAGGACTACAAGAGGAATATTTTTATAGGAGCCATTGTTAGATTTGTAAGAATCATACACTGTCTTCCCTTCGGTATAGACTATCTCGTTGCCTTTTTCTATGAATAGGGATGCGATTTCAAATGCCTCCTGTAGAACTCCACCAGGGTTACTGCGGAGATCCAGGATCAGGTTTTCTGCCCCTTGATTTATAAGAGAATCAATGGCATTTCTCATTTCGGAAGTGCTGGTCTGGCTGAAGGTGCCGAGTCGTATATAACCTACATCCTTTTCAATCATTCCGGCATAAGGCACTGATTTTATCTTTATTATGTCACGAGTTATTGTGAAATCAATCGGGTCATCAACACCTTCACGGGAGATTGTTATAGTAATATTGGTTCCTGGTTTACCACGCATCATTGATACTGCTTTATTTAACTTCATATCCTTTGTTGATGTTCCTTCAATTGCTGTAATCTTATCTCCCTGGAGTAACCCTATTCTATATGCAGGAGTATTTTCTATCGGAGATATTATGGTTATATAATCTCCTCTCTTGTATATCTGTATGCCCAGTCCCCCAAATTCTCCCTTTGTCTGAATCATAAGATTTTCATAATCACTTTCCTTTAGATACGTGGTATGGACGTCAAGGCTATCTGTTATAGCCTCGATGGCATAATCTAACAGTTTGTCTATCTCCATAGGATTTACATAGGAATCACGAATTAGACGCAGAACCTGATCTATGGTCTTTAATGCTGTGAATACATTTATGGATGAGTATATAAAACCGCTTATAGAGAATATAACCAGAAGTATTAAAAGAATATACTTTTTTCTATTCATAAGGAACCTCCTCAATAAAAGATAAAGTTCTTTTTATTATCTGCCTGTGAATGTTTTCTATTGTTTCGTTTGCATTTATAAGAGTAATCCTTTCTGGAGCTTCTTTTGCCAATGATAAATAGGCATTTCTTATTGTTGAATGGAATTCTAAATCTTCCTTTTCTATTCTATCAGGGATCCCAACCCTGCTTTTTGTGAGCCCTGGATCAGTATCGAGTAGAAATGTTAGATCTGGTTCCAGATTGTTGAATATTTCCAAATCCTTCATTGCATCTATCTCTTTTCTGGAGATTCTCCTGCCTGCATGCTGATATGCAATGGTTGAATCAAAGAATCGGTCAGATATTATGATCTCTCCGGAAGACAGACGAGGTTTTATAACCTCAACAATGTGTTGAGATCTATTGGCCAGGTAGAGAAATAGTTCTGTGTAAGGAGAAATATTATTTTGGGTATTCAGCAGTATCTCTCGGATCTTTTCCCCTGTATCGGTTCCTCCCGGTTCTCTCGTAAGGTAAACCTTAAATCCTCCCTCTTTCAGTAAATCATATAAGAGTTTGGACTGAACGGATTTGCCAGAACCTTCTACTCCTTCAAAGGTTATGAATATACCTTTTCTATTTCTTTCTTTCTTTTTTATTTTCTTTCTTGCCTTTCTCTTTCTTTGAGTATTTTTTGATGAAGTTTTCAGTCTTTTCTTTTGCTATGGAATCAGGGTATTGGACAGGGGGTGATTTCATAAGATATGAAGAAGGTTCTATCAGTGTTCCACTTATATTATTATCCAGAGCGAGTTTCATCAATCTGATTGCGTCTATCATAACTCCTGCAGAATTTGGAGAATCCCATACCTCCATTTTCAACTCTATATTAAGGGGAACATCCCCAAAGGTCTGCCCTTCCATTCTCAAATAGGCCCATTTCCTATCGGTTAACCATTCAATGTAATCTGAAGGTCCTATATGTATGTTTTTCTTTCCTATATCATAGGGCATAAGTGATGTAACTGCCTGAGTCTTTGATTTTTCCTTTGATACTAGGCGTTCACGCTCGAGCATATTGAGAAAATCTGTATTACCCCCTACATTCAATTGAAATGTCCTATTCAATCTTACACCCCTATCAAGGAAGAGTTGGGTTAACACTCGGTGTGTTATTGTTGCACCTACCTGGGATTTGACATCATCCCCTATTATTGGAAGCCCCTTTTGCTTAAAACGGTCGCTCCAATATTTTGAGGATGCTATAAATACAGGTATTGCGTTTATAAAGCCCACATTTGCATGGAGAGCCTGTTCTACATACCATTTTGTAGCCTCTTCGCTGCCTACAGGAAGGAAACTAATCATTATGTCCGTTTTGGTCTCTTTTAGAACACGAACCACATCCACTGTAGACCCTGGTGCTTTCTTTATGATTCCCTCTAAATATTTTCCAATACCATCATGGGTCATTCCCCGTTGCACAATTATACCAGATTCTGGAACATCTGTAAATTTATATGTATTGTTAGGATATGCAAAAATGGCTTCGGATAGATCCTTCCTTACCTTTGTTATATTAATATCAAAAGCAGAAACAAATTCAATATCATTTATATGATACCCTCCCAGGTTTACATGCATAAGACCCGGAATATTTTTACCCTCTTTAGCGTTTCTGTAGTAATAAACACCCTGCACCAAAGAAGATGCACAATTTCCTACTCCAACAATGGCAACCCTTATTTTGTTATCCATCAATTACCTCCCTCTTTTATCATTTTATATGCCTTAAAAATTCTTTGTAGCGCAGTAATATTTGTTCCAATGGCTAATAATATCATAAAATACACAATAAATCCTCTTCCACTCAACAATCCAAGGATAATTATTATAATCCGAACTTCACGAGTAAATAATCCTACCGCTATATCCACTCCAAGAGAATCTCCTCTTGCTCTTGTATAACTCGTGATATACGCTCCCAGGAGAGCAATTATACTATAAACAGCAAGAACCGATTCCCTTCCTGCTATTGCTATAGAAAGAAATATAAAAAGATCTGCATATCTGTCAAGTGTTGAGTCCAGAAATGCTCCGAATGTAGTGGTTTTTCCTGTCTTTCTTGCGATTTCTCCATCAATGGCATCCAATAGTGAACCTGCTATCAACACAAATGCACCTATGTGAAATCTACCCAACGCAATAAATATAGAGGCTATTGCCACAATAAAAAGACCCGATAGTGTAAGTATATTAGGTGATATGCGGGAGAAAATCATTACAAGGGGTGAAAGAATGATTCTACTTCTCTCTTTTATGTGATTTTTGTCCATTCATTTCCTCCGATAAGTACCATGAATTCTCCTTTTATAGGTGGAAGATTCTTTCTTACTTCTTCTGGCTTACCTCTAATTACTACCTCGTGAATCTTTGTCATTTCTTTTGTTAGTGTTATTTCTCGTTCAGGCAGGAATTGGATTAGTTCATCCAGAAGTCTTTCTACTCTCTTTGGGGATTCGAATATAATCGCTGTTCTTTTTTCATCTTTAAGGTTCTTTAAGAGTTTATGTCTACTACCTTTCTTTCTTGGAAGATAACCTTCGAATATGAATCGATCAGGGGGAAGACCAGAAAGGATAAGAGCATTAATAACGGCTGAGGGCCCTGGTACAGAAGTAAAGGGAATGTTCTCTTTTATCAAAGACTTTATAAGATAGAATCCAGGATCTGAAATGAGTGGAGTTCCTGCAGAGGTTAGAAATACGATATCCATCCCATCTCTTAGTTTTTTTATTAACCATTCAGTCTGTTTCTCTTTATTGTAGTCATTATATGTTTTAAGGGGCTTATTTATTCCATATTTATTGAGTAGTATTCCTGTTCTCCTTGTATTTTCGCAGACTATATAATCTGCTTCCTTCATTGTCCGGATGGCTCTGTAAGTGATATCCTCAAGATTACCAATAGGTGATGCCGTAAAGTAAAGCAAATTCTATCTCTTTCGTTTATATATCCAGTCTGGAAAGTTTGGAATGTTCAAAGAAACCTGCACTCTTCAATGCAAATCTGAAATCTTTAATACAATCGTGGATAATTTCGTCAGTTTTTCTTCCAAGAACTACAAAGATAGCATCTGAAAATTGATCAACCCATAGGGCAAAGCCCTTTGTAATATCTTCAGAAGTTGCAATAAATGGAGTATATTGAATGATGAGATCATCATCAACACTAAAGCTTTTTAAGACTTCTGATGAATGAACAGCATTCTCATAGGATGGCAGGAAGGTTTTTCTTACCAGTGATTTGCCAACTACTTCAGCAAATGATTGTGTCAAGGAGTTCAGGAATTTTACATATAACTCGACAAGGGCGGGATCAGCCTGCTTTTCCTTTGTCAAGCTCTTAAATCCACTTATCAGCATTGAGTCTTCTTTTTTTAAAAATTCAATTAAAGTGGTAGAATCGATTTTTCTCTTATTTTTATTAGTGGGATAGATCGAGTGTGGCTTTCCATCCTGAAACCTTACAAAAGCAAATTTTCCTTCCTTTACAAGGAGGAAAAAACCCATGAAGTTTAATTTTTCCAACTTCTTTAACAGAGATTCTACATCAATATCTTCAATTTTCTTATTTGAAAAAATGGGCTTTTCTTTCATAGTGGAGAGTATCATATCAAGGAGCGGATTGTCTATTTGGTATATGCCAACTGTTCCCTTATGAGCATTTTTCGCTTTTTCTATGACTCCTTCTATCGGATGTTCCACATAGGAAGTTTCTGAACAAATAGCTGCACTTATTGGTGTGCCTTCTTTAAAGAAAAGATATTCCTTGTTTTGGGGATAGTCTATCTCCATATATCCTGTAAGATGTCCGTCCCGAGCCTTCTTTGCATGATTCAGAATTTTGTCAAAATGGACATATTGTATTGCGGCATCTTTCAACAAGATTTTTCCTTTTGGTAGGTTCATTCTATAAATTTCCTCAATATTCAGTATAATAAACCAAGGTTCTTTTGTCAAGTGAATTACAATTGGAGTTTCATCATTTTTATGTAGTGGCAACCCTTGTTTACCCCGTTAGATATGGAAATTATCTAATGGGGCGGTTGCGAGAGATGGGAGGGCAGGTGCAAGGCATAACCCTACAATGCTTGTATTATA
>JAGLZA010000306.1 GCA_023131835.1 Caldifarciminota bacterium | reverse complement strand
GTATTAAAACGAAAAATATTGTTTGGCGTTCTCAAACCCATACCCGAGGCATCGGAAAAACCAAACCGATTGCCTTCGTAAAGACATAATCCTCCTGGTTGACCTTCAGTTATGGCAGCCCGATATCCCTCAAAATCCCAATTATCAGGATTCGTCTCATTATGAAAATAGTTGTTACGAATCACATTATACTTACTATAAACTCCAAGCGTATGATGACCGCCATAGGCAAAAGTATTGTCTTCTATCAAATTATAGTAACTTTCATCCACAGGGGAGCTTGCCCAACTGCCGATATCTAATAACGCCCCCCTATGCTCATCATAACCGCCATACGCCCACCGGTAGAAAGTACAATGATGCACCCAATTATACATCGAGTTTTCGCTAGCAGGGGTATTATCGTGAGGATCGTCGGCGATGAGTGCACCCACCCAATCCCCGGACGCGGGGCTACGCTGATCAAAATTGCAATAGCTAATCGTATTGTGGTGGCCTGCATAAATACGCATGAAACGCCTCAGGCTATAAAAATCGATACCATTCACCCTAATGTACGACTTTTTATAGATATAGATCCCATAAGCAGCATCTGAAATTGTAACGCCATCGGTGCTGTAATTCCTATAAACGATGGGGCTCGAGGATATACCTGAATTGTTTGGAGCTATGTACGTATCATACGTGCCAGCTTTAATGTACACAGTATCGCCAGCTATCAATGTTTGATTGGCCTTTGTAATAGTTAACCAGGGTAAACTTTCTGTCCCGGGATTTGAATCGTTTCCGGTAGTGGCAACATAATAAGTTGTAGCCAATAAACTATTCGCCAACCCCAAAACCGCCAAGATTATGCCGAGGAAAGTTATGATTCCGTTCCTTTGGCTTTGTTTAAAAAACAACACCATTACGCCAAATAATCTTTTCATTTCTGCCTCCTCGGATATATCAAATATCCTTTTTGCTTTTCCGAAAGAACAATAGAATCTAGATAAAAGGGAGAATAATTTTTATTTTTTATAATTCTCTCTTTTCCAGAATACTATCGTGTAATACCAACACCAAATCCAATATTATGCAACCTGTAAAATCCCTCGATGTGCTCTATTCTGGTATCTATAAACCATTTAGTATGCTTTCCTCCTTCTTGTTTTATCACCGCAACCTTGCCTTTGTTCCTTTCTTCAACCTTATAAAAATATATCCCTTTAAAACCCTATTGATAATCCAGCATAATGTAGTACGCTAAATTCTGAAAAGGGAATTGATGCATAGTCAAAACTATATCTCTCAGCAAATCTTATACCAATACCAGCACTCAATCCCTTCTGTGTTACCTCCTCATTGCTTACACTATAACCCAACCGTATAGTGAGTATTTCAAAATAATGCGCCTCTCCACCTATACCTCCAATTATATTTCCATCCAATTCCTTAACCATATTCATATATATATCATATGCGTAAACAGGTATAGTATAATGCATAAGTAACTTTACTGCTAAAGGAAAATCCTCCTTTTCCTCTTTATAGGTGATTCCAGTACCAAGATTTAATACGCTTAAACCACAGCTCAATCCAGGAAGCATATCTTTCATCACTACTCCAATGTCTGCTGCACCACTGTTCGCTGTGACATCTGCAAGCCTTTCCTGAACTAATTTCCCAGATAATCCAATAGATACGTTACCAAGATAATAACTCAATGAAAGTAACCCTACCATATCATAAACAGAAAATGTTGAAGTAGGATTACCCGATATATCATAACCCTGGATATCTGCCATGTGAAGATAGGTAATCCCAGCGCCAATCCCAAATTTTTCTGTCTGATAAACACCCTCTACATGTTCTATCCGCACATCTGTAAACCACTCAATATGGGAAAAAGAGATTGCCCTCTTTTGCATAAGATACATACATGCAGGATTACTGTGTATGTTATCAATTCCTCCAGATGCTAACGCTGCTGAAGAGGGTGATGGGTCAATAAGAAGAAAACCCACAGAACTTGCATTTGCGACGGATACGGCAAAGAAAATAAATAATGCAACTAATATATTTCCCTTCTTCATCTTTCCTCCTTTCTTTTTTGTAACGGCATTCTTGCCGATTACTACTTGTTTTTCTCCAGAGATGGTGTTATTTTTCACTAACATCCCTGGTCCCATGTATACCAACACTACCCACTAACAAAACTGCTACAATTAGCCAAATACTTTTAGATATCCTTAGTCCTTTCCTCATCCTCACCTTCTTATCTTATTATAGCAAGCTTGCCGCTTGTTTTCTTTAAACCATCAGCCGATTTTACAACAAAGAAGAAAATCCCGCTTGCAATTTCGCTCACATTCCACTGGTAGGTTGCTTCTGAAAGTTCTCCTGAGTCATGAATTGTTTTTCCGCTCATGTCATATACCTTGATATTATCACCAATACTCAAATCACCAAAAAAAGTAATCGAGTTATCTCCTTGATAAACCCTGCAGGGATTGGGATAGACATTTATAATAGGTTCAGGAGACGTGCCGTTGGTAATTAACGGATGGGGATAAGTATAGGGCGTATAGCCTGGTTTTTGGACATTGTCAAAATAATCTCTGCCTGATTGTATGTGAACATGGCAGTTATTGTGTATGCTAAAGTTCACATCATCACCTCCATACTTATTATTCCATGAATAAGCCGGCTCATGATCCTGTGGTGGATACGGTGTTCCATCAGTCCACAGGTATTCATCCGTAGAGCGCCCAATCTGGTCCCGGCATGGATACCCATTTGTAATTTTATATTGATCTTCTGTATCCCAATCATTATCTGTGCCGCCAGAAAGAATCGCCGTCACCGTGTTTGCAGTGTTTGCCGTGATCTGACCTTTACTGCTATCCGGCATATTGTAAACATAATTCTCAACCAATGAGTTAACTTCCCAGTCCTGTGAAGAGTCGGTCAGAGTCGTAGATCCGCTGGTTCCAGTGTGGATGCCGGTTCCGCCCATTTCGAGCGGCTCATTTCCATCCCAGGGAGAGCCTCCGTTGCAAAAGCCGCCTCCGCTAGCTTCTGTAAAGGTCCTGACATTGTCTAAAGTAATGCGTGGACTTGTCCATGTGCCGGTCAAAGTATTATTAAAAACAACTCCGGTCCCGCCGCGAATAAAAAACGGTGTCCACATACTACGGTCTACCTGGTTGATTGTATTATTGTAAATCTCCCATTTTATAGTAGCACGATTCTCACCCTGGACCGAGTGCGCTTCTATATAAACATCATTAATAGTATTATACCGAAATACATATTTCCCGCCATAGTTTGCATCCATACAATTCCCAAAAACCGTATAAGTAAACGTGCAGTCTTCTACATATACTGCCCTGTCTGTTCCCAGATCAAGTTCTTGTACCCATAAATAATGCTGCTGCGGACCCTCGTGGAGCATTGCTGCAGCACCCATTACCACAACACGGGCGTTTTGAAATGTACAATGATCCACCAAGCCATCCGGATGCACCCCTTGAATCGTTCCACGAACCATGACTCCGACCATACCTTCATCGCTGATAATCTTACAATGGTCGACACGCCACCCTGACCCGCTAGTAGATACTCTCCCTTCATTAAAAGTAAACCCGGTAACTCTTGAACTGGTTTTCTCCAAATCCACTGCTGTACCGGTCGAACTTCTTGTGATGATTGTCAAATCCATGCCTGCGCCCTGTAACATGATATTTTTGTCATCAGGTATGGAAACTCCAGAATCCCACGTACCCTCTCCTGCAGGAACAACAACAGTATCCCCATTACTTGCCGAATCGATCGCTGCCTGAACGTCCATCTGTTCACAGCTTGCCGCATTGATCGTCGCTGCATTTACTTCAAAAATATAATTGTGCAAAAAAACTACAGAAAAAAGAACTACTCTTAATAGTAATGCTTTTTTTGGACTTATAACGGATTTCCTCATCTTCACTCCCTTTTTATCTTATCACGGCAACCTTACCGCTTGCTTTCTTCCCACCATTAGCCGATTTTACAACAAAGAAGTAAACCCCGCTTGAAATATCGCTTATATTCCACTGGTAAGTTGCTTCTAAAAGATTGCCCGAGTCATGAACTATTCTGCCGCTCATATCGAATACCTTGATATTATCACCAATACTCAAATCACCCAAAAAAGTAATGGTATTCTCACCCATATAGACCCTGCAAGGGTTGGGATATACATTCACAGGATATTCCTCAACACCACCCTGTTGATACTCACAGGCTCCGATATCAAAAACTCCATCAGAGGGTCTTTCTTCGTCCTGACAGTGCTTTATGTACTGACGGATCACATTATAGTCCGGGAGTACTTCCCCTGATAAAGAAGTTCCTGTATTGATACAAGAGGAGCTTTCTGCAAGATGATAGTCTTCTGAATTCCAATCTAGAAAACCCGGTAGATCTCCCATTACCATCCCACCAGAATCAATAACGGTTCCATCATAATTACTTCCCTGATGTGATTCCACCCAACCTGTCTTAAACCAGTTGTTTCTGACGTTAAGAACTCCGTGGGAATTAAGCATTGCTAACCTGTTACCATCTGCTGTTACATAAACAATATTATTTCTTGCATCGCAGGATTCATCATTCGTTGATAATCGAAAAAGAGTCGTATTACCAGAACGCTTTGAGATTACGGTATTATTGTAAAAGAAGAGTGTTCCCTTTCGATATTGTGCTGAATTTCCCCCATCACCACCATAATGGCATATCTGACTATTCCCTTCGTTTGTTTGTTCAATGAGAATATTGCCATAAACAAATGTTTTACTGTAAGAAGGATCATTGTATATCCCAGAATGGTCAGACTCTACAAGGTCGAGTTGCCGATTTCCGCCTTCTATCCAGTTATAACGGATAACTGTACCGCAAGAGCGGTCCTTAAGGTTGTTTCCTCCACAATTTGCTCTTAGTAGACCGAAATGATTATATTGAAAAGTAATCCCTTTTGCCTCAGTATAATTATTATGATGGTAATAACTCCCCTCAATCCCATTATCATAAATATAACACCCCCCAACGAGTATATCACTCGCCTGGTGTGATACAAAAAAACCGTTGCCGCAATTGTGGAGAATACAATTACGGATTGTGATATGACTACCCTCTATAACATAAAAGGAGGAGGCATTGTTAGCATAGTTTCTTATCTGTCCCTCATCGTCTGTAAATGAATAGGGTGAGCGAGCGCTTCGGATATCAAGATTCTCTATTACAATATAATCTGGTGTCTGGTTTGGATAACTTGACCCTCCGAGATTAATGATGCCCCGTTCTTCCGACCAATAACTGAGCTCCAATCTCGTTGTTGCATCCTGTCCATCAATGATTGGTAACTCGCCTCCGGCGCCTGGGACACCCTGAATAACAATATTCTCTGATTCTGTTCCTGTTCGAGCGATAACCCATTTTTCGTGGTACGGTTCGGCTCGGTAGTGGATGCGAACCGTATCACCGGGCACAAGGGATTCCCAGGGGACATCACCGATATTCTCATATGACATTCCTGTACCTACTTCATAGGTGGTTACATCCAGTCCACCAGTGTATCCCAGAATAAATAAAAAGCAAGTAAAAAACCCTGGCATTTTAAGAACTCTTTCAAACACTCTCCCTCCTCCTTTTTTGTAGGATAACAACCTTACCTTCTACCCTGTTAGGAATAAACGCTACTTAACATTCCACTCACAGGTTGTTTATGAAAGATTAGCTTATTTCAAATACAACATCTTCCTTGTAGCAATCTGCGCATCCACTCTCAATTCGTAAAAATATACACCGCTGGATAATTTCTTTCCCTGTTCATCTTTACCATCCCAGGTAACATTATATTTACCAGTATCTTTATTTTCGTTTACCAGAGTACGCACTGCCTGCCCTAATTGGTTGTAGATTTTAATCCGGACATCTGAAGGCTCTGCTATGATATAACGAATAAATGTTGAAGAATTGAATGGATTAGGATAGTTCTGGCTTAAATAACATTTAGGAGGCTTAATTTCATCTCCTTCAGTAATTCCCGTTTCATCTGAAGCGATACGAATCAGATAAACATCAGCTTTACCTATTCCCGTTGTATCAATAAGACCTGTAACGATATACCCACCATCAGTGCACTGCTTTGCGAAATATGCTCTGCTCTGAACTGCACCGCCAATGGTCTTTGTCCAGACAGTATTACCATTGGCATCTGTCTTTATCAGATGAACATTATTGCTTGAAGACCCTGCGATAATATATCCTCCACTGAAAGTCTCTTGAACCGAATACCCTACATCATAGCTGTAATTTTGACCAAATGTCTTTGCCCATAGACTATCACCATTTACATCTGTTTTTATCAAATAAACATCACAATCACCTGAACCGTATGAGTCGGTCACGCCAACAATGATGTATCCACTGTCAGATGTCTGCTGAACAGAATAACCCCTATCTCCATATGCCCCACCATAGGTCTTTGCCCATAGACTATCACCATCTGTATCGGTCTTTATTAAATAAATATCACCATAGCCTGACTCTCCACCAACAACAATGTAGGCTCCATCAATTGTTTCTTGAACTGAATAACCTGTAAGCCGTCCCGGAGATCCATAGGTCTTTGCCCATATGCTATCACCAATTGAATCTGTCTTTATGAGATAAATTTCAGCACAGCCATCACCGAACGATTCTGTTTCTCCTGCAATGATATATCCACCACCGGAAATCTCTTGAACTGAATAGCCGTAATCCCAGCGTAGACCACCAAAGGTTTTTGTCCATAGAGCATTTCCACAGGTGTCTGTCTTTATCAAGTAAACATCGCCATCACCCACATCGAATGAATATGTACCACCAACAACGATATAGCCACTATCAGTAGTCTGTTGAACAAACTGCCCATAATCTGCGCTTGGCCCGCCGAAGGTATTTGTCCACATCGTGTCGCCAGTCGTATCTGTTTTTATTAGGTAAACATCACCACCTCCTGCACCAAACGAAGATGAATATCCTGTAATGATATAACCACCATCAGCAGTCTGTTGAACTGAATTACCTTCCTCATAACCACTTCCTCCGAATCTTCTTGTCCAGAGGGTATCGGGTGTCTGCGCCATAGCACTCTCCACAAAAACACCTATAAACAAACAAAAGACAATAGTAAAAAGTACCAGTCTAATTACCACATTCTTATTTGATTTTAAAATAGATTTTTTCACCTTTTTCTCCTTGTTTTATTATTACAATCTTACCTGTAATTTCATACCTACCTTTGATTTTATAGAAATAAGCCCCGCTTGGAATCTCGCTAACATTCCGTTGATAAATCGTTGTTGAAAGAATGCCTGAATTATGCATTAATTTCCCTGGTGACAATTATTTTACATCTAATATACATCTTTAACATCATTTTTCTCCTGCCTCTGCCCACCTGCATCAATTATGCATCCCCACCGACACCAATAGACCAATATAAAGTAACCTTCTCTCGAAAACCAGGGTTTTGGTTTTCTATAAAAAGATATATAGTAATATTATAATGTCAAGTAATTCACACTTTTGAAGTTTTATCATTTTTTCGTAGGGGCAACCCTTTTCAGTTGCGAGAGATGAGAGGGCAGGTGCAAGACCTGCCCATATAATCGCGAACCAGAAGCCTGTTCCTACCAACCGATCAACACATCACCTTTTCCTTTGCGATTTTTGCGACTTTGCGAGAAAAAATGGGGGGGTAGTGTGATATTATTTCTTCTCTGTGTCCTCTAAAACACCTAAAATTGAGGGGGAGTGGTTGGGTTCTTTAGTTCTCTGAGCCCTCTGCGGTTAAAAATTGGGAGGTGAAATTTTCAAAACTTGACTTTATCCTCAAGGTATCTATACTTCAATAATGATTGCTTATAATTTTTTCCGAAGAATTCACAGGTTTTCTATCTCAGGAGGATGAATGATTTTCCTTTTCTTTTTACTCTTCCCTCCTATTTATGATGCTTCTGAATTCGGTTTTGGGAATATCAAAGAATTTTCAGGGCCTTCATTATCAATGACATATCAGACCCTATTCTCCCTTTCTGAATTGCAATCTGTAAAGATAGCATATAATCAAGAAAGATATGGACTTTGTGTCTCGCATTTTGGGACGGATCTCTATCGTGAGATTATGTGTAAAGGTATTTATAGATTAGCATTGGAGAATATATGGCTTGCTGGTGAACTCTCGTTATTATATCTTTCTCAGAGGGAAGAGAGAAACCCTGGTATAGATATTGATTTCAATATCGGATATAGATGGAATGATTATAGGATATATCTAAATGCCATCCATCCTGTATCCTACATAGCAGGCGAGATGCTCCCTGTAGAATTAGAGATATGCTCACTATATGAGAATGAATGGAACAGGATTGGCTTTAAGGTGAATTTCCTTGAAGGTTGGGGGGTAGGGTTGGGTTTTGGTTATCTCTTGAAGTTTCCGAACTTTAAAGCAGGATTGGGACTTCTTACCAATCCTGTGATACCGACAGCAGGCTTCTCTCTTGATATTGGAGATATTCGGTTTACCACAGGATTTCAGAATCATCCTGACCTTGGACCATCAGAAACATATACGGTTCATTACTATAGGTAAAAAGGAAGTGTTATTGCAAGGCAATATGTTACATGTTAGGGAAAAATATTCTATAGAATATAGAATCCGATTTCAGAAATCAAAGCCAGAGGACTTGCCGCTAAGAAAAGCGTCTCGGAGGGTGAGCGGGCATGGTTCGGGAAATTTTAATTTCACGAGAGCGAGCCCGAGAGCCGAGCGGCAATTTCCTCGCTGGGGAAATTGACCGCGTCTTTTCGTGTGGCAAGTCCGAATGGCTTATGAAGATGTACCATCTAATTTAATAATAAAATGTGACATCTATTTTTAGTAATTACAATAGATAAAAAGGAGGTTGATAGTGGAAAAAACAGTGGAGGAAAAGAGGATATATACTGGAAGATTGCTTAACCTCAATGCAGACAGGGTTTCTCTGCCGTCAGGAAGAAAAACCTTCAGGGAATGGGTGCATCATCCGGGGGCTGCTGCCGCAATCCCTTTTATTTCAGAAGACAGGATAATCCTTATCAGACAGTTTCGTTATCCAGTATCATCTGATTTACTTGAAATACCGGCAGGAACAATAGAGGAAGGAGAATCTCCGGAAGAGAATATAGCACGAGAGCTAAAGGAAGAGATAGGGTATGAGGCACGGGAACTAAGAGAAATCGTCTCCTTCTATCCATCACCTGGTTATACGGATGAGAGAATTTACCTCTTCAAGGCTAGTAATTTAGTTCCTGTGGATGTTGAAAGAGAGGAAGGAATTGAGATAATTGAGGTATCACTAAAAGAAGCACTTTCAATGATTAAAAAGGGGAAAATAAGGGATGGCAAATCTATTATTGCTCTTCTTTCTTGCGCAGATTGACCCATTTGGAATAGAGCAGGAGATTGTCGCCACACCAGAACTCCTGGAGAGACTGAGCAGGCTTGAACAAAACCCAATCAATATAAATCAGGCTACAAAGCAGGAATTGTTGCTCATACCCTGCATAGATAATCATCTTGCAGAGAGAATAATAGAATACAGAAAAAGAAAATTATTTAAAGAAAAGGGTGAGTTACTTCTTCTAAATAGAATAACGCCTATTATGCTGGACAGGATAAGACCTTATATTACAGTGGTTAGAAGATTACCGAAGGTAAGAGTCCCTAAGGACCTGGATTTAACCTCAAAATTTAAGAGGAAAATTGATGATGCTGAAAACAAGATATACAACAGATTTAAGATGCCGGTTAAGGGGATATATTTTGGTGGATTGGTTGAAAAGGATTATGAGGAAGACGATTACCTCGATTACTATGCAGGTTCTTTCTACTTACCGCAGATTTTTATTGTCGGAGATTTCGACCTTGATATTGGGATGGGACTCATCTTTGGTAAGCCTGGCTTCTTCTATGCGGGTTCCGGGATAATTCCAGGAGAAAGAGGATTCAGCCCACATCTATCTACCTATGAGGAGGATTATCTAAGGGGAGTGGTGGGAGAGTGGAAGAATGTTATGATTTTTGGTTCATATATTGAAACCAGTCGATTCGGAAGAGAGAAACTCATTGGTTCAAGTTATGGATTTTATCCCTTCAGGCTAACCGGGGTAGTTAGTAACTATGATATAGAAGATAGGGATAGAACTGCTCTTCTCTCTTTCTATCTTGATAAAGAATTGGCAGGTAATCTCCTTCGTTTTGAGATTGCAACAGGGGGGACTAATATTGATGAACTAAAGGAAAATATTGCTTACGCACTGGGAATTGATAATGGGAATGGGCTAAAAGGCATATATGCAAGGATACCCTCAGACATTCCAACATTCAGGAATTCTCCATTCGGCAGGAACGAAGAAGAATTGTATCTGCATTTTGAGAAGAGAATCATACCCACACTCAGTGCCATAGTCTATACAGAATTTAAAAGGGATATAACCCCTCTCAATGATTTTACGAGGCAACTTGGAATTCAATTGAACTGGAAACCTATTAAAAGGGTATCGGTAAATGGTCGTTTCAAAAACAATCAGGGTAAGGATAATTTTCGGTTTGATATAATCTACGAAAGGTCCTCCCTCTGCATAAGAAATCGTTTTGAAGTGGTAAACACTAATGAGGGGAATGGTTTTCTTGCTTATTCGGGTTTTCGCTATTCTGCTGATTATATATTTGAGATGCGTTTTATCCTCTATGAGACAGATGCCTGGGACTCCCGGATATATGAGTATGAAAACGGCCTTCCAGGGGATTTTACAATAAAACAATTAAGTGGTTCTGGTAAGAGAATATATCTTATCGTAGCAGAGAAGTTTTTACCGTTTAAGGTGTATCTGAAATGGGGTATTGACTTCAAAGAAGAAATTTCACATAAGATAGGTATGGCATTAACTATATGAAATATTATGGTATAGCTCTCCCAATAGATATATTCAGTATCTTTACATATCAGGCACCTGATGATATGGAACTCAAGATAGGAAGTGTTGTCCGTGTTCCCCTGCAGTCAAGAGAGGTTGTAGGTGTAGTTATAAAAGAGGCAAATCCATTCAAGGGTGCAAAAGCAATAAAGGAAAGGATTTTAGATATTCCTCAGAATCTGTTCAAACTTGCAGAATGGGTATCCGATTATTATCTCTGTCCACCCGGTATAGTTTTCTCCTTCTTGCTTTCTCCTTATATGAAAAGGGTAATAAGGGTTCAGGATTATCCGATAGAAACTGAATCAATAGAGCTAAATAATGCGCAAGAAGATGCATATAAGAGGATAAGAGAGGCTGTTTTGAAAAAACGTTTCGAGACATTTCTACTCTTTGGGGTTACTGGCAGTGGTAAAACGGAGATTTATCTTAGAATAATGGAGGATATCTTAAAAGAGGGAAAGAGCATTCTCTATTTAGTCCCTGAGATATCAATGGTTCCACAGGTCCTTGAGAGGGTGAGAAAGCGTTTTGGAATTGGAGAGCCTTATCATTCCAAGCTTTCTAAAGGGAAGAGATATTCCTACTGGATGAATGCGCTGGAAGGGAACTTAAAGATAGGGGTGGGTTCCAGGATGAGTATCTTCAGCCCTTTTCCGGATCTGGGGCTCATCATCATAGATGAGGAGCATTCAGAGTCCTATAAGCAGGAGGATCCCAAGCCAAGGTTTTCTGCAAGGGATGTTGCGGTTATGAGAGGTGCAATAGAGGGGATTCCTGTGATACTGGGCAGTGCAACGCCATCTGTTGAGTCCTTCTATAATGCAGAAACAGGTAAGTATGTGTTCCTTGAATTACCAGAAAGGGTAAAGGACTGGGCAATGCCAGAAGTAGAGATAGTGAATCCAGGGAATTCTATTTTTTCAGAAGAAATGGATAAGGCCATTTCTGAGACCATTAAACAAAAAGATATGCCAAGAGTTATACTTTTTCTTAACAGGAGGGGGTATGCACCTTATCCGAGATGTTTTAATTGTGATTGGACTGCACGATGTCCTAATTGCGATATCACATTGACCCTTCATAAGACAACAGACAGTTTGATATGTCATCATTGTGGTTATAAGACGGAGAGATTAAACATTTGTCCGAACTGCGGAAAAGAGATAGCCTATATGGGTTGGGGAACAGAGCGGATAGAGGAGGAAATCAGGATAAAATTTAAGGGTTACAAGGTACAGAGGATGGATACGGATGCAATCTCCAGAAGACATGAGCATGAGAGGATATATGATGAATTGAAGAGAGGAGAGATCCAGATCCTCCTGGGGACCCAGATGGTGACAAAGGGACTGGACCTTCCTGATATTGGTCTTGTTGGGGTAATATCGGCGGATATCGCTCTTAATCTTCCTGATTTTCGGGCAACCGAGCGAGCCTTTCAACTCCTTTCTCAGGTAGCAGGTAGAGCGGGAAGGGGTGGGAAGGGAAGGGTAATAATCCAGAGTAACAATCCAAATCATTATGCTATCAGATTGGCAAAAACCCATGATTATAAAGCCTTTTATAAGGAGGAGATTCAATTCCGAAAGAGTGCAGATTATCCTCCGTTCTTAAGATTGGCAAGGATACTTATTCTTTCAAAGGAAGAGAAGAAAGCAAGAGAAACCGCCGACAAAGTAACAGAAAGACTGAAGAAATCTAAACAAAGGAAATCCTTTAAGATACTTGGTCCGGTCTCCTGTCCGATCGGGAAGATAGACAAGAATTACCGATATCATATTCTCCTGAAATCAAAAAAGGAATATTTGCTCCAGAGAGAGTTAAAAAGATTCTATTCATTAAAGGAACCAGGTGTTCGAATCTCCTATGAGATAGACCCGGTGAATATGCTTTAGTCGCTTCGCTCCAATTGAGAAAATGCCCTACCCCTCCCTAAGATATTAACCACAAAGGCACAAAGGACACAGAGAAAGATTAATGTTTTGTTTCTCCCTCCACAAACACACAAGAAAGAAAACACAAAGAAGACAAAGTACACAGAAATGCATCCTCGCTGTAAAAATATTAA
>JAGLZA010000305.1 GCA_023131835.1 Caldifarciminota bacterium | reverse complement strand
TGAAGAATGTTCACCACAGAGACACAAAGGACACAAAGAAAAATAATTTTTTGTTCCCTCCACACCACTACCGAATAAAAAAACACGAAGAAGACAAAGTACACAAAAAATACATCTTAGCTGATAGCTATTCGCTGTAAGCTGTTGGCTGTTTTTGCCACTGTTCCTTCACGGTTTGAGATAGATGTAGGAGCGGTTTCCAAACCGCGATTTCGCGACTTACATATAATAACTACAGCATCCGTTACATACGGGAAGCATCTTACCTTTATGGATACTTTGCCGCAAAGCCCTCGCTTTATCTGAATTCCAGATAGAGAGAAATCTCTCATTTTCAATGTCTCCGATCACTACATCAGGGCATATCTCAACGATAGATGGGGGTTTGATATAGACGCCACTCCAGGGAGAAGTGCAACGACCCTTAAAATTCAGGAGATATTCCTGCTCCTTTGCATAGTATTTATCCAGTTCTTCAGGTGATATGTTGGGAGTGAAGCCTATATCCAGTGTAGAATCAATCGATTTAATCTCTTTTATCAGTTCTTGAGTTATTCTGAATCCTTCGTTATTAAACACTGCTCCCTTCCAGTAATGTGGGGGAATATCCTGAATATTTGCAAAGGCCTTAAGGTCTTTTTCTCTGATGGATAATATGTGAAGAAATGAGACTGATGCAAATTTATATTTCTCTGCAAAGGATACAATAAAATGTGGATCAGAATTTGGATGCAGCAAGGAATACAGGAGCAATCTTGGTTTCTTTTTTTTCTGTTTTTCTTTCTGATGATTGATTGCCCTTATCCCTTTTTCAATCCTGGCAAATGTTCCGGGAACCCTCCGAAGAGCATTATGCACATCTGGAGGACCATCTATGGATATCTTCAATCTATCCACACCGGAACGGACGATTAGTTCTGCAAATTGTGATAGGAGTGTTCCATTGGTAACAATGCTCAAAGAGAGATGATGACTCTTTATCCAGATAATCAATTGCTCAATCTCAGGATAGAGGAATGGTTCTCCGCCGCTCATACTGAAGCGGGGGTGAGCCCACATCAATTCGGATACTATCCTCTTTGCTATGGAAAGTGGAATGAATCCTGGATTCGAATCTATGTTTTTGAGGAAACACATACTGCAATTTAGATTACATCTCTCGGTCAGATAAAAGGTAACAACCTGAGGTAATGGAGCATAACCGTTAGTCGGGGAAGTCAGTCGCCTGAAGATAGATGATGATATCTTTCCTGCAGCAATAAAAGGTAGATTGTAAAAGTCCTCACGCAAACTCTCAATTCGCATAAGATTACTATAGTTTGAATTGTATAAAAGTAAAGAGGTTTTTAAAAGGAGGTGCCCCTTTTTCTCGCGAAGGGCGCAAAGGAATGTTTAAGTTGGTCAGTTGGTCGGTTGGTGCGTTGGTGGGAGAAGGGGGTACGAGCAATACATCAGGGTGTTTGGAGATGTAGGGGCAAGACATGTCTTGCCCTTTTAGATGTCATTGCGAACCCCTCTTCCTGCTCTTCCTCAGTGAAGCAATCTCGGGGATGGTGAATGGACAAGGCGTACCTTGCCCCTGCTCTGCCCTTTTGGGAGTAGCAGAACTTGTTCTGCGTTCATCTGCGTTTATGAGAGAAAGTCA
>JAGLZA010000304.1 GCA_023131835.1 Caldifarciminota bacterium | reverse complement strand
AGGCTTGCCAGCGAACGATAATATAGGGCTTAAGGGACCCCGATGGCCTGTACCGATTCCCTGACAATGATATGATGCAGAGCTCCCGGAGCATCCATTCGTGATTTTCTCGGCATGCAATTCGAACAACATATCCCCAGGCAAGAATCAAGTTTAATAGTTAAGTGTGTCCGTTCGCAGTAACAACTAATTGGAAGGTATGGTGTCGGTATGGTGTCAAAGCTTGAATTGTGAATAAAGGGAAGTTTAATTCACAATTCAACGGGCTGTTGCCCAAATACAAATTTGGTAAAAATTAGCAATATAGTCAAGAACCGCATTCAATAAAATCAATGAGTTAAGTTCTCACTATGCCACGATATTATCGCGAAATACCACAAAATCGCTTTCGGGCAACAGCCCGTCAAGCTTTGACACCAATTTTTTTTACAGGTATTTCAACAGATTCTAAATTTCTATCAAGTTGTTGAAATCTCCGCTTATTTCTTACATGATTCCTATCAAAAGATAAAATTTAGTCAATAACATTATCTAGTTAGCCATGTAGTAAAAAATATCCACAGGTTCGCCTACAAATCCTTTAGTTCCAATATTTTTTATTGGATCTCTTATTTTGATTGGGCTATTTGCTTTATCATTCACTATATCCACATGATCGAAACAATATATCCAATATTTCCTTCTTTCTTTTTGTGCTACAAGGCGTTCGTTTCTTGACCAGGTAAACTGAGGTTTTGAATTAGTCGTTCCTTTTACTTCAATATATCTAGGTTCTTCTGGTACTTTTTTCCCCCCAGAACAGGATGATATATCGTACCCAGCACTTTTATCTATAAGACTAATACGTTGTACTAGTTTTGCAAGCTCTGGGTATCCTAATTTTGTAAGCCTCATTTTCTCATATTTCATTGCACATTCTTCAGCAACCGCCCCAACTTTATTTCGAATATCTGGATAGCGGATTTCCCCCTCAACTCCTTCGCGTAAATAGGTAAGAAGCTGGTTTACATGATTAAGATATCGTGTCTCGACGAGAGCCTTCTCAGGTGTTACCATAAAAAGTCCGACGCGAGAAAGTAACTTTAACCATTGGATTATCTCTGAAGAATCCTCAGGACTTCTATCATAAACTAAAGTTTCGTAACTAGTATCTGCTCGAAAATTATCTAATAATTCACCACAACAGTGCTCACCTGACTCTGGATTAAGGAATATCTTCTTAACTAGAAATCCCTTGGCTTGTTCAGAAATCTGGAAGGCAACTTCTATTTGTTTCTGACCTAATTGCTTCCCTATATTCGTTATAGCAATCCCTCGTGGTATTGTTTTTATAAAACCATAACTAATTCCCTCAAAAATAATATCGCTTGGTGAAGCCTCAGATTCTATTAACATTGAAGCATGTAGACGCCTTTTTAACTCCGATTCTATGATACATCGGGTTCGTAAGACTTTGTACATCGCACAAAGATTAGCTAATTCATCCGGTTTGACTGTCATGGCGAGAAACAAATTTCCGTATATGTTTTTCTACAATTTCGAAATCAACTTCTTCTTCTGTTCCAAGATCTTCCGACCAATAACCTGCTAATTCTTGAGGTAAATCTCCTTCTAGTACCTGGTACATAGCCTGCATTTTTTGTTTCAGACGATCATGAACTATTTCATCAATCGATTCTTCAGCAATTATCAGATGATAAAAGGTTTTCTGTGTTTGCGAAAGCCCAAGCCTATGGATTCTATCCATTGATTGGAGATAGTGTGTACAATTGAAGGAACGGTCAAGATATATTGCTTGATGACACACACTATGTAGTGAAATTGACTCTGCACAGGCCGCTGGATTAGCTATAAGTATTTTACAATTTGGATCTTCTTTGAACTTTTTTATTAAGCCCTCTCTCGTGATTTCATCTTTATCAGAATTTAGGGCAATTCCACCATGAATAATTACGGGAGCAAAAGCCTCTAAGAGATTAGCAATCATCTGTAAATTATGGACGAATGTAGACCATATTATGACTTTTTCACCATTTGAACAAATCTCGTTTGCTAATTCTGATACTAGTGCAATTTTCTCAGGAACTTCAAAATCCGCGTAGTGTTCTATTGCAGTGCTTAGTGGTACATTACGTAACTCTATTGGTGGTAGACCGAACTCATCACAATGGCGCCGGAGTAATGTTGGATTTGAGGCAATCTGTAGGAGGCGGATAACTCTAGCTTAAGTTTATTACGATCA
>JAGLZA010000303.1 GCA_023131835.1 Caldifarciminota bacterium | reverse complement strand
GAACTCTATGAACTCCACGAACCCCGGTTACCACAAAAGAGGTTCTTTACAAATCATCAATGGTGATTATACTCTTATAGGTTTTGAGTCAAATAAAAAACTAAAAAGTAGAAATTTAAGGAGGTCAGATGGGAATATTTGGAATTGTTTTTAGTGCTATAGGTGTTGTTATCCTTATAGCGGTTACTTTCCTGATCAGGGTAGGGGTGGGTGGAAGGAGAAGTAGACATCGGGACTATGGGGTAAAGTATGTAATCTGCGCCGCACATGGGATAAGGACCAAGGGGGAATGGATAACATCGTTCATTAATATCTTAAAGGAGAAATATCCTGACTACGCCGATAATAAAAAGGCAAGGTTGATCCCAATTCGCTATGGACGCCTACCGGCTTCAGTCTGTGCTCTGGGATTTGTAAAGAGATATCTCATAAACTGGATGCGGAGGAAACTTGAAGCATACTGTGAACAATTTCCGGCTGCCTCTGTGAGTTATTTTGCTCATTCATATGGCACTATGCTGGGGTATGAAGCATTAAGGAAAAGTGACGACATTTATCTTGATAAGATGGTTCTTGTTGCAAGCGTAGTAAGTTCTCATGAGACCTTTGATGATACTATTGGGATGGGTAAGGTTAGAGAGATTCATTGCTTCTGTTCGAAGGAAGATGAGGTATGTAAGTATAATCCATTCGGGCATAGCGGATACTGGGGTTTCCTGGAAAGCGGTAATCGTAAATGCAAGAAGAAGCCCCATAAGAAACTAAAGGTTTACAACTACTGCAAGAAGAATTTGGAACACAGTGGTTATTTCACCGATAAAAAGACCCTGAATGAATGGATGAAAATTCTCGATTCGGCTAATGCGGGAATCCCTGTGCCTGAGAAGCACTGGCTCTGTCCTTTTATGGTCTCTTCGGATAATTATCCGCCTGTTTGTGTGAGGGGCATCTGCAAGTTTTATGATGAAAAACGAGACAAATGCCTGTTGATGAATAATGGGCAACAGAAATAGCTACAGTGTGGACAATTTCATTGCTGACAACGTCAGTATAATCGGAGATGTTCGTTTAGGGAAGAATGTAAATATATGGTATGGAGCTGTATTAAGAGGTGATATCAGTTATATTGAAGTGGGTGATTGCACCAATATTCAGGATAATGCAGTGGTTCATGTTGACTACGACCAACCTGCCATAATCGGTTCCAATGTTACCGTAGGTCATAGTGCAATCATTCATGGTGCCAGAATCTCATCCAATGTTCTTATAGGAATGGGTGCAATTATTCTTAATGATGCAGAGATAGGAGAGGGTTCAATAATAGGGGCAGGTGCTCTGGTTAAGGAGAATGAAAAGGTGCCACCCTTCTCCCTTGTTGTAGGAGTGCCGGGAAGGGTTGTAAAAGAACTTGATGACTCAATACTGAAAAAGATAAAGGAATCTGCAGAAGAATATATAAAGATTGCAAAAAAGTGGATAAGAGGAGATCCATAATTTGAGCCTTCCGGGATGTAATGTTGAGCCTTGCTAAAGAGAGCATATCGACCTTTGGTGCGAGGATAATTGTTTTTTTTATTTCTATTGGTATTGGCATACTTATAGCTCGTATCCTGGGGCCAGAAGGTAAAGGGATATGGGAGGCATTGATGTTTATTCCATTTATGACCTTCACCCTCCTCAATCTTGGAATTCCGTCTTCCAATGTCTATTTTACTGGCAGCAGGAAGTATTCACTCGAACAACTTATCGATAATTCACTCTTTATTATTTCTATAATTCTATTATTAATATTTTTCATTTATTTCTTTGGGTTTAATTGGATTTACCAGTTCCTTACAATCAGGTATCAAGGATTTACACGAGGTCATTTATATCTTACACTCATTGCCATCCCTTTTGTCTTTATATTTAATTACCTGAATGGAGTTCTTCAGGGTAAGGAGAAGATATACACAATAAATATAATTTCTATTGTCTCTAAAATTCTATCTATCTCAGGAATACTCATTGCCCTTCTTTTTTTCAGGATGGGCTTATTAGGATTGGTATGGGTATATCTTTTGGTGAGAATAATAAATACAATAGTCATTTTGTTTGTTATTAAGAGAATTACTCTGATTAGACCGAGACCAAAGATGAATCCTGATTTGATTCGAGATACACTCAAATATGGGTCTAAGAGCTATCTTGCAGATAGTTTTCAAGTTCTGAACTACCGTGCGGATGTCTTTCTGATTTTTGGGATCCTGGGTGCCAGGCCCCTTGGCTTTTATATGGTGGGTGTTGCGGCATCTGAGGTTCTCTGGTTTGTTTCACAATCTATTGCTTTCCCTCTCTTTCCGAGAATTTCATCACTCGGTAGAGAGACGGCACAGTCTCTTATTCCAATCTCAGCAAGGATTATATTCTTATCTTCCTTCTTTTTGGCTCTCATTCTTGCAGGCGTTGCTCACTGGTTGATTCCTTTTTTCTATGGTGCTGAGTTTATCCTGTCCATAAAGGTTATCTATATTCTTCTTCCTGGTATATTATTGTATTCACCGTTAAGGTCTATATCGTCCTATTTCGCAGGTATAGGCAAACCAGAGGTAAACATACTTGTGGGTTTTACCACTTTGATGATTAATATTGCATTAAATCTGATATTGATTCGGAAGATGGGTATATATGGTGCTGCCCTTGCCAGTTCCATATCCTATTCCCTGACCTATGCGTTTTTTTTAATCCTGTATCGATATGAAACCAAAATGTCTCCAATTGAATTTTTCAACTTCAAGCTCGAAGATTTCCGCAAGATCCGACAAGCATTCACTGCGATTTTAACAAGATAAACCTTCTTTTTGTGAGACCACCGAGCGATCTATTAGATAGACATTGTAGTGGCAGAGCTTGCTCTGCTTTTTTCGCGAGACACATTTCTAACCGCTATTTCATCGTAGGGACAAGATATATCTTGTCCTCCTTTCTTTTTGTCAGGCAATTTCCTACCCTGAATCGTCATTGCGAGGAGCGAAGCGACGAAGCAATCTCCCGGGTGGTGTGTGGGTTGGACATTGGACATTGGACATTGGACATTGGACATTGGACATTGGACATTGGATATTGGACTTCTTTTCAACTCCACGAACCCCATGAACCCCACGAACTCCATGAACCCTATCGTCATTGCGAGGAGCGGTAGCGACGAAGCAATCTCCCGGGAGGTCTGGGAGGAACTGACCAACCGACTAACTCACCAACCCACTAACTCTTCAACACTCGACTCTCGACTCACTGACTCTTGACTAATAAGGTGTGTGGGTTGGACCTTGGACTCTGAACTTCTTTTAAACCCCACGAACCCCATGAACCCCACGAACTCCACGAACCCAATGCCTTGACATTTATCTTTTTTTGTTAAATTATAGATATGGAAATCAAGAAAATTGTTTATGATGCGTATAAACTACTATCAAAATACAATGTTGTAGGTTTGAAGGTTTACCTGAATTTAACCATAATTGATAAGGGAGATACATCTGGTGAACCTATAACGGTAGAACTTTCTAAAGGTTCTATCTTCGGTGAACTTTTTTTTAATGAGAAGGCGACAAAATCGGAGAGGAAAATGGCTGAAGAAATACTACAGGTCACTCTTCATTCCCTGAATATAAATTTCGATTTGTCTGAACAGATATCCGATATAAAGAAACTTGGTAATTTAACCAAACTTATTTCTTCTAATCTAAATCTCTCGAATGTCATAAAGGAATTGCTGGGTGCTGGAATGGAAATAACAGGTGTAAACCATACAAGTATACTCCTTATTGATTCGGACAAGATGGCGAAGGGCATGGCTTATGAAATGTACAGGTATGATCCCGAATTACATACTTACTATAGCACCGCAAGGATGACAAGAGGAATTGCACACAGGGTCATTACCACAAAAAAGCCTGTGCTTGTTGAAAATCTCAAAAAACTTAAAAATGCCAGTTCGGTAGGACTGAAGAAAGGAAGGAAATCGGTTTTGGCTATACCCTTGATTTACAAGAATAAAATCAATGGAATATTTTATGCTGATTCAACTGAAATGAAATATTTTGATAAGGAACTACTTGAAAGAATGGAATTTATCGCTTCCCAGGCTTCAGTAGCACTTGGTAACGCACGGTTATACGAAGAGGTAACACGGAGATTGGAAGCACTCTCGTTGGTAAACAGGGTAAGTAACGCGCTTGTCCAAACCATAGAATTAAAGAAGATGCTCAAGGAAATACTCAAAGAGGTTGTCTCCATTTTCAAACTCCATTACGGTAGAATATTCCTTTATGATGATAAAGACGAGAGTTTCAAATCAAGAGTAGGGATTGGGTACAAAAATATGGAAGACGTTATTATACCGCTTAACAAAAAATCTATAATCACCGAGAGTGCAAAAAGAAAAAAGGTATACTACGCACCTGATGTAACCAGGGACCCGTTTTATGCTAAAGTTGTTGAATCTATCGGTTCAGAGATTGCAATACCACTTCATATAGGGGAAACGCTTCTTGGAGTAATGGTGCTTTCAAGTGAAGAGAAAGAATGGTTTGATGAGAATGATATTATACTCCTTTCATCCATTGCAAACAATATTTCTATGGCGGTTCAGAATGCAAAACTCTTTGAAGATACAAGAAGATTGTCTATGATAGATCCGTTAACAGGCGTATATAACAGAAGAAAAGCCACATCTGTTATTGAGCAAGAGATAAAAAGAAGCAGCAGATTTTCCAGGATGTTCAGTATATTATTTATCGATCTGGATAATTTCAAACA
>JAGLZA010000302.1 GCA_023131835.1 Caldifarciminota bacterium | reverse complement strand
AACTCCACGAACCCCATGAACTCCATGAACCCAACAAACGCACCAACGCTTACTAACTGCTGACTAACGTTTTAACCTTTGGGAGGAAGGGGGCGTTGGCGCACACGTTCAGCCTCGACCACTGTAAACATCCCTCTAAATTCAAAACCCTTTATTCTTTGAAGTTTGAATAAATATTCTGCCGGTTCATCCGGGCTTGTGGGGGTAAAACGAAAATAAACTACACCTGCGGGAATTGATAGGCCTCTACGGTAAATCAGTTCCCCATAATCTCGATCAAAAGTAAGAACGATACGATCCTCAATATTAGCACGTTTCAGAACTTCTCGATCTTTAACTCCTGGTGAATCCTCAGTAATCGCAGTAATATTATATCCTGCTTTTCTTAAGCGGGTTACGCTTCCTAATGGGAAGTTCTCGTTAGCTAAAAATTGCATTAAGGTGTTTCAGTCGGTAAGGCAAATAAACTCTCTTCACGCATACACTCTGTTGCAAAAGCAAATACAGCTTGCAAGGATTTCTCTGTGAGAGTAGGATAATTCTCTAATATTTTTCCTTCCGACCAGCCTGCAGAGAAGAGGTCTAATATAAACTCCACAGACAACCGTGTACCCTTAACTATCGGTTTACCCAATAAAATTTCTGGATTTGAATGAATATATTCTCTCCAATCTATTTTGTTTTTTGCTTTTTTATCCATTTATTATAAGTTATCAATAAATTATAAAAAGTCAATCCTGTTTTGCGCTTCAGGCTTCAGAAAACAGGATAGTTGAAATTGAATACAACAACCCCTATCGTTATTGTTCACCACTGGAATAGAAGCACTTCAGTAATCTCTCCTATTCCACCCCGATGTAATAGTAAACATTACATCACAATGTAATAGCGATCCACTACATGTGACAGGTAGGGCAGGCTCCTCTTCCTGTCCGACTCTCCTATGTAGGGGAACCTTTCAAGGCTCGATTCATAAATTTCGCTTCCCCTTATTTGTAGGGACAAGATACATCTTGTCCTCTATTCCCTACACAAACTTGTCATTGCGAGGAGCGAAGCGACGAAGCAATCTCATGGGAGGTCTGGGAGGAACTGACCAACCGACTAACTCACCAACCCACTAACTCTTCAACACTCGACTCACGACGCACGACCCTGGACTTCTTTTTAACTCCACGAACCCCACGAACTCCATGAACTCCACGAACCCCATGAACCCCACGAACCCCACGAACCCCACGAACCCTATAAACCCCCCCACCCCTTGACAACAACCACAAATTTATTAAATTGTAATACAAAGGAGGCAAAAAATGAGAAAAGTGTTATCTATTAGTTTAACTGATACACTAAAGAAAAAACTGGATGAAGTTTCTGAAAGACTTCAGAGGAACAGGAGTGAGGTTGTAAAGGAAGCACTCCGTGAGTTCTTCGCAAGACAGGATTTTAAACGTCTTCGGGGAATAATGATGTCTGAGGCGGAGAAAAAAGGTATTTATACTGACGAGGATGTATTCAACCAAACCTCATGAGAATCTTTTTTGATACAAATGTTCTCATTGCCTCTTTCATATCCCATGGTCAGTGCGCCGAAATATTTGAACACTGCCTTTCAGAGCATGAAATTTTAATATCCCATTGGGTGCTTGAAGAATTCAAAAGAACCTTATCTGAAAAATTCAATTTCTCTGGAAAAATAATCATAAAGGCAGTTAGTTTCCTCCGTGAATATACTGTTAAAGTGTCCCCAAAACCACTTAAACACCCCATATGTCGTGATCCAGATGATGATAATATACTCGCCGGAGCCCTGCAAGGAAATGCAGATTGCATAATAACTGGAGATAAAGACCTTCTCATTCTGGAGAAATTCAAGGGAATCCCTATCTTAAAACCTGGGGAATTCTGGAAATTCAAAGACGAGATCACCTCGTAGTAATATGACATCTTCGCTCTTCCAGTGTAGTGGCAGGTCTTGCACCTGCCTTTTCTTTTTTGTGGAAGAGTCCTCATGCCCTCGATCTTAAACTCCACGAACCCCACGAACCCCACGAACCCTTTGTCTTCGACGCACGACCCTGGACTTCTTTTTAACCCCATGAACTCCACGAACTCCATGAACTCCATGAACCCCATGAACCCCACGAACCCCACAAACCACATTTTGGTCTTGACCTGGAATAGATTTAGCATATAATATGACTATAAAAAGCTAACAAAGGGAGATATGAAATGGCTAACTTAAAAATTGAAATACCAGATGAAATTTTAAGTGCTCTTAAATTGCCTATAAAAGAGAGAGATGCAGAGTTGCGTAAAGAGTTAGCCCTTTCTCTTTATCAAAGGGGTGCACTTCCCCTTGGCAAGGCAAGAGCCCTTGCAGGAATGGATCTCTGGTCTTTTGAAGACCTTCTCGGGCGCCGTCATATTAAAAGGCACTATACAGAAGAAGATTTGAAAGAAGATATTAAATATGGACGAGGCAATTAGCAATTCTTCTACAATAATCCATCTTTCTGCTATTGGGCGTCTTACACTTTTGAGAGAATTCTATAGCAAGATTATAATACCGCCCGCAGTATGGAAATAAGTGGTGGAAGAGGGGCTGAATAGATCAGGTGCTAAGGAAATTCAAAGGGGCCGCAAGGAAGGTTGGATTGAAATTAAAAAGCCAAAGAATAAACCGCTTCTTCGATTATTATCCTCACAATTAGATAAAGGGGAAGCTGAAGCAATAACCCTTGCAATAGAGCAAAGAGAAAAAATAATATTTTTAGACGAATCAGATGCAAGGAAAGCAGCGGAAATTTATGGATTAAAGAAGACAGGAGTAATTGGAGTTTTAATACGAGCAAAACTTCAGGGTAAGATTTCTTCTCTTCGGCATGAATTAGATAAACTCCAAAGCGAAGGTAATTTTTGGATTGACAAAGAACTTTACAATAAAGCTCTTGAATCCGTAGATGAGAATTATGAATAAGGTCTTGTGTGGCAATTAACTCCACAAACCCCCAACGCAAAAAAACGCTAAACATTGGCTAAAATAGAAAAATTCGAAGACATAGAAGCGTGGAAAAAAGCGCGAGAAATTGTTAAAGATATCTATGGCATAACGAATAAAGGCAATTTTTCTCAAGATTTCGCTTTAAAAGATCAAATGCGCCGAGCCGCAATATCAATTCCATCAAACATTGCCGAAGGCTTTTCGAGACGTTCAAACAAAGAGTTCATCCAGTTTCTATTTATTGCAAAAGGTTCGGCTTCTGAACTTCAAACTCAACTCTATCTTGCGCTTGACCGGAAATATCTTACCGAAGAACAATTTAATGACTTCTACAAGGATCTGGAAGTTATAGCCAGGCAGATCTC
>JAGLZA010000301.1 GCA_023131835.1 Caldifarciminota bacterium | reverse complement strand
TATGATATAAAGACGGCGAGCAAGTATCTTGAAGCCAGTGGCACCGTTGCTATAGGCAGCAGCGTGGCTGCAGGGATGACACGATACGTGACGTTCGCTCAGGTTGGACAGGCTGCAGGCACGAAGAACGTTGCAACAAAGGTGACTCTGGGCAGCGCAACGGCATCTGACGCTATGAGTGATACCACGACTGCGTCTGCCTGCCAGAAGATGCAGTTGCTCATCGCATCTGCCACGACGGCACAAAAAGGATTCCAGGTACCGTCAGCACCGGACACCGAGCACCCACTCTTCACAGTGGCTGCAGAAAAGTTCCTGTCAGCACAACTCTCTGGTATAGCAGATCTGAGCGCAACGGCATACATATTCGTGCAGTACTTCGATGAGTGAGGTGAGGTGAGATGGGCGTTGAGAACCATGACTTGAAGACCGTAAACAAGCTGGTCGGTTCAACAGTAGCCGATCTCGGGCTTGGAGCAGTGCCAACAGGGATGAAGCGGTACGTGACGTTCCTGAGACTCGATAACGAGTATGGCGGGAAGCAGAAGGTGTATATCGCCTCGGTGACCTCAAGCACGTATGCCTCAACACCGACACTCGCGAGTGCAGCAGCCGCGATCACAGTCAACCTCGAGGCTGATAAAGAGGAATGCATCCCACCAGGAGTTCCTGACGTGGACCACCCGCTGTTCTCGATAGCTGCAGGAAAGTACATCGATGCGCTCACAGATCGAGGCGGCGCATACATGTTCATGCAGTATTACGATCAGTGAACGGCGACTGGGCTGCCCGGCAGCCCAGCTATATTTATTTTTTTGTGCTCTATGTAGAAAGCTATTTATACCTGTAGGCATACAGACATACCTATATGGCTATAGACACTATAAAGAGTGAGGGTAAAGCACGACATCTACCCATAATTCCGGATGAGGACTGGGATGAGTTCAACAATCTCAGGAAACGGTATAAACGCTCGTGGCAGGAAGTTTTCATAAACTTCAAGCTGTACCAGCCAGTAATCGAAACGGTGCTTGCGCTGCCGCCAGAGATCACAAACGTGATGGCTACAGGGATTCATACGTCTGTCAACCTGATGCCGATGTGGACAAAGAACATCAGGGAGAACATGCCGTATATCGTGAAAAACCCTGATATAAAGGAGGTGGCTGGCGAATATGATAAACTCGACAAGCCAGCGATTGTGATCGGTGCAGGTCCATCGCTCTTCGACAATGCCAGTGGCACTGATCATCTCAAGGTGATTGCCGAGAGTCGCTTCGATGGTATAATCATCGCAACAGACCGGATCCTTAAGGACTGCTACGAATACGGCATATACCCGGATTACGTGATTGTGGTTGACGGCTCTGAAAGGATATACGACAGGTTCTTTGACCATGACATAGTGCGAGAGAATGCATACCACACAACCGCGATCTTTTCAAACCACACCCACCCATCAGTCGTGAAGGAATGGGACGAAAACGATGGAGATATCCTGTTCTACACTTCAGGCATATCCAATGAAGTACTTCCGAATGCATCATCGATCATAGGTCTCATCACAGACAACATCGAGATTAATTCCGGGGGGAATTCGGGAAGCTTCGGAATCAATATCGCACACTACCTGAAATGCAGTCCGTTTGCGATGATCGGGATGGATATGAGCTACAAGATCGGCACACCCTTAAGCGAGACCCAGTACTACCAGAGCTACAAAGAGCGAACAGGGTTCACCGATGAAGAGCTATGGGAGAACGAAGTGTTCAAAACATTTCACAATCCGTTCTTTGACACCGACTGCATCGTTGACACCATGTTCCTGACGTACCTGGAGCCGCTCCGGGACTTCTGGATCCCGGAGTTCGTGAAGAACGGCACCCGGATCGTCAACTGCACAGAGGGCGGCGCGATATATGGTGATGGCGTAGAGTGCGGATGGTTTAAGGACTTCCTGGGGGAGTTAGATGAAGGTAATAGCTGAATGCGGCGTAAATTTCGATACTGTGGATCAGGCGTTCGATATGATCGAGAAGAGCATGGACGCCGGGTGTGCATACACCAAGTTCCAGCTCTACGATGATTCGGTGATCAAGGATTCGCCCCTGCAGGCAGAACTCCGGAAGCGAATGATCACCCGCGAATTTGCAGAGAAACTGTTCGACGCGGGAAAGGATATCGGGCAGCCAGTGATCTTCACGCCGATGTTCCTCGACGCGATTGACTGGATCGCAGATATGAAGGTACCCATGATCAAGATCCGTCTTGCGGACCAGGCAAATGTAGAGATTGGTACCAGAGCGCAGGCGACAGGAATCCCGATACTATCATCGATCCCCGCCGCGTATATCAACGATTACCTGACCATGCACCCGGAAACAACGCGCTCCTATAATGATGAGCAACAGCAGATTAGATTCCTGTACTGTGTTGGTAGTTACCCTGCACATCCGGACACATACAGATTTATTCCGTCCGATTTTATAGGTTCAAAACGACCCGGATCTCATATTATCGCCGGCGTCAGCGATCACACAAAGGGTCCGGAGGTCATGGCTCGGGCGTTGGAATGCGGAGCTGCGTTCTGTGAGGTGCACGTGATGCTCGAGGGCACGCATCCCATCGAAGAAAAATGGAGCAAGACTTTTGAGGAGGTGCGAACATTTCAACAATCCTGATCACCGGTGCAGCCGGTTCGTTAGGTAGGGAATTGGTCCACGTTCTGGCTGATGAACATACGGTCAGGGCGATGGACCTCAACGAGTCAGGGCTCGCAGCACTGAAAGATAATGGCGTCAGGCTTATGCTCGGTGACATCACCGACAGGGAACGACTCGATTTTGCGCTTGATGGCTGTGATGTATGCATCCACACCGCCGCGTACAAGAACCTGGATATCACAGAATATTCACTCGAACAGTGCTTCCAGACGAACATCTTTGGTACGCTGAATGTTGTCAGGGCTTGCATGGCAGCCGGCGTGAAAAGCGCGTTCCTTGTGAGCAGCGACAAGGCAGTGGATCCGACCT
>JAGLZA010000300.1 GCA_023131835.1 Caldifarciminota bacterium | reverse complement strand
TCTTCTACGAATTCTCTAACTGAGTGTGATTCGTTTGTCGCTATTACGTAATCATCTGGCTCTTTTTGCTGGAGCATTAACCACATCGCGTGTACATAGTCTTCAGAATGCCCCCAATCTCTCTTCGCTTCTAAATTACCAAGGCAAATTTTTTTAGCTAACCCCAAGTGTATTTTTGCTACGCCATCTGTTATTTTTTTTGTAACAAATTCAATTCCTCGTAAAGGCGATTCGTGATTAAACAGTATCCCCGAGGTAGCGAATATATTATAAGATTCCCGGTAATTAATGCAAGAATAATGTGCAAATACCTTCGCGCAAGCGTAAGGTGAGCGCGGATGGAACGGGGACTTCTCGTTTAAAGGTAGAGATTCCGCCTTCCCGAATTGCTCGCTAGAGCTCGCTTGATAAAACCTTATCCCCGGGTTATGGTTTCGTATTGCTTCTAATATTCTGACCACGCCGATACCCGTTACATCTGCGGTATATGTTGGCGATTTCCACGAATGGGCAACAAATGATTGTGCACCAAGGTTATACAGTTCATCTGGGTCCGCTTCTTTTACTGCGTTGGTTATTGACGTTTGGTCTGTTAAATCGCCTTCTATCAAATTGACTTTACCCATAACACCAACTTTATCAAGCCGCCATAGGTTAGATGGTTTAGAACTTGTTCTTCTTACAAGTCCATGAACGCTGTAACCTTTTTTTAACAAAAACTCTGATATGTAAGCTCCATCTTGTCCTGTTATCCCGGTTATTAATACTTTTTTATTCATCTGGGTACATAAAAGGCGTTTTAGAACCAACCTCTTTTTCCTCCTTTTCAAATATCTCCTTCACTTTCTTGTAATGCTGTAACTGTCCAATATCCCACCAAGGGTTGTAAGACATGAAATAACCTATTTTCAGTCCTTCTGTTAGCATCTCTTTGAATATGTTTTTTGCTATATCCTTTTGCGGGGCAAAAAAGGGTTTTATATCAGGTTTGAAGAATGCAACACCGGTCCATACGTATGTATCTGCTTTTAAGTCACTTATAAGTGGTTTTTCTTTGAAATCTACAATTTCGTTATTTTTAATATTTACAATACCTATATCCAAAGGCAGATTGGCAGTAACAGCAATTGTAGCATGTTTTTCACTTTCATAATGTCCCGTCAACATGAGCTTGTAGTCTATTTCTGTGAGATCATCGGAATACATAACTCCAAAACCCGATACATCCGGCGGGTAATTATTCAATGCATGATAAACTTCGCCTGCTGTCCCCACGGGTGCTTCGGTTATGCTAAATTTTATATTTTTTATGTCCCGGAATTCGTGTCTGAACTCTTTCTCAAATAGTTTGTTTATACAAAGGGCAATATCATCAAATCCATTGTCTAATAGCCGGTCTATTATAATTCGGCTAACAGGGATTCCACCTACGGGAAGTAGGCATTTAGGAATTAGCTGTGTATAGGGTTGCATCCTAGTTCCTTCTCCGCCTGCCAAAATGTATATTTTCATTCTCTTACCCCATATTCTCTTTCTATCTCTTCGTTAATCTCATCAACTGCTTCCAGTAATTTAGGTTTACGGTACTCTTTAGCAAAAGAAATAAAAGCTTTCAGGTCTTTAGGTAAACATTTCCCCCCAAATGCTTTTCCATGAACAGTCCCATATTTCCCTATTCGTGGATCTGAAGAGACAATATCAGCAACTTCCTGTGATCTTATCCCCAATCTCTTACAGATTAAAAATATCTCGTTCCAATAGGATATTTTAGTTGCGAGCATACAATTTGATGCGTATTTTATTATCTCCGCTGTTTTTAAATCAGTTCTGAAAATGGGTTTGTTTAACGGTTTGTAAATCTCTTCAAGTATATCTCCACTTCTTGCATCTGACTTACCTATTACAATTCTATCCTCTGAGAAGAAATCTTTTTTCGTATCCTCCGAAGACCATGTGTGAGAGATTTCAGTCATAAATTCCGGATTCATGCAAATACCAAAATCCCTACCTGCGTTCAGTGATGAAAACTTCTCTATGTTTGGGATTACTACTTCTTCCGTAGTACCGGGGACTACAGTACTTTTTACTACAATAACATGATACTTCTCCGAAAGCATAGGATAAGAGTTTGCTAATGCAATCCCAATATCCTGAGATATCAATCGTATAATATCTAAATTGATTGTTCCTTCTTTATCCGTTGGTGTTGGAACACAGATGAAAGCTACATCTGAGTTTGCAATTGCGTTGTCTAAATCCATAGTGAAGTTAGGTAAATCCTTCTCCTCTATATCGTAAAATATCACTTCGTTACCTAACGCTAAGAACCCTTTTCCAACTGCTTGCCCTACGAATCCACTACCTATTATGCTTATTTTCATCTCCATGTTTCCGGCATTTTATCATTTTCCAAAGGCATCTTCTCATCAGTCCATTCTTGTGGGCATTTTTTCTTTGCCCATTCCGCCATTCTTAATATACCTTCTTCATAGCCCACTTTCTCTTCATATCTTAAATGATTTACGCTTTTATCCCACTTACACCATGCTTCTTTTACTTCACGCGGGCGAGGAGGTAAGTACACCCGGGGATAATCTTTTGGCACATCCATCGCTTCACAAACCAAATCTGCAAGGTGGTTTATCGAGATTGGTTTCATACCGCCAATGTTTATTATCTCTCCATTTATGTCGTTCTCTATACACTTGACATAGCATGGAAGGCTGTCTTCGATATAGCTAAAAGCACGTATTTGTTCACCATCACCATATATATAAAGAGGCTCGTTCCTCATTATCCTGTTCATAAAAATTGCTATTACGTTTCTAAACTTGTCTGTGAGGCATTGCCGCTCTCCCATGACGTTATGTGGACGAAGTATCGCGTAATCAAACTCATGCACATCCGCTAAAACTTCCGTTGTATGTTCCATAGCAGCTTTGTTAATCCCATATATATCTTCCGGTATACAAGGCATCCGCTCATCAAAAGGTGGTTCCTGACTACCATATACAGCCATCGAAGAGAATAGACAAAGTTTGTTTAAGCCATGCTTTATTGCAGGCTCAATAAGATTCATAAACGCTTGAAAATTCGTTTGAGTGACGTAAAGCGGCTGGAACTGCGAGGCTCCCTCCCGGGCACAACTCGCTAAGTGGAATATAATTTCGGGTTTTACCTTTTTTATTACTCGCTCAACTTGGCTTGCTACCGCTAAATCTATTGTAAACAATTCGTAGTCACCGCTGTTATTCTCTATGTTTCCACCGCTTAGGTTATCAATCCCATAAACTTCATTCCCCATTTTTACGAGGGTATCTGCTATCCAACTGCCCATGAAACCTGCGCTACCGGTTACCAGTATCTTTCGTGTTTCCATAACCTTTTTTATTAACTTCTTCATATATATATATCTTATGCTAATCAGTTTGATAGCCCCTGACAGACCATATCTAATCACTCAGAAATCACTTCCCCCTCTTGGTCCTCTATATCTCGCAAATACGCTAAAGAGTAAAGGATATGATGTTGAGGTAGTTGACTTCGCAGATAGTACAACATTCTCCCGAGATGCGGATGTGTGTGGGGTAACAATACTCAGCCCCGATTTTATCAGATCAAAGGAGATATTGAGATCTCTTAAGAGGAATGGCGCAAAGCGGGTAATCGCTGGGGGACCACATGCAGCCATTGCACCAGAAGAATGTTTGAAAGCTGGTTTTGATGGTGTCTCTATTGGCGATGGCGAGTTAACGATTGAACGATTGATAAATGGTGAAAAAATTGTAACTGCATGGGCGAAGAACATAGATGATTTCTACCCTGATAGGAGTGCAATAGATTTATGGGATTATGAGTTTTATGTTAGGGGAGTTCGTGCAACATCTCTAATTACTTCTCGTGGTTGTTGGTGGGCAGCAAAGACAGGTGGGTGCTCTTTTTGTTGTAGATGTGATGGCAGAAAGCTACGGTTTAATAGTGCCAAGCATGTAAAGAAGGAGTTAGTTGATATCCAGAGCATTGGATTTGAGGCAATAGTTCTTTATGACGACACCTTCTTCTCTTACCCAAAAAGAGATACTCGGATTGTCAAAGACATAAGAGAATTAGGTTTTACATGGCGTTGCTTCTCAAGGGCAGATGTTGTCTTAAGGAATAAGAAGGTAGTGGAGGAAGCGGTAAAGACCGGATTGTCGGAGGTTTTGCTGGGTGTTGAGTCTGCATCAGACAGCATACTCAAAACAATTAATAAAGGTTTTACAAAAAAGCAGGTAAGCGAAGCAATAAATTTTCTTTATGATCTCGGTGTTGATGTAAAGGTAACTTTTATCGTAGGCTGTCCATCAGAGAGTGAAGAAACTTTAATGGAGACAAAAGGGTTTCTGGATGAGCATATAACTAAGTTACACGATGTTGACTTTACTATACTTCAAATATATCCTGGTTGTGATATATGGCGAGAGCCCGGTAAGTTTGACTTGGTCTGGCAGGAGAGTAATACAGCGTATAAGAGCAAGCCGGGGGAATATGGAGGGTGCACACCTATTTCAACATCATCATTATCTTTTGAAGAGTTGTTAGAATGGAGGGATAAGTTGGAAAAACTATTTAAACCAAAAGAGTTTATAAGATAATTAATGGCTGACATAAGATTTGCTACTAAGACATA
>JAGLZA010000030.1 GCA_023131835.1 Caldifarciminota bacterium | reverse complement strand
CATTCTATACAAGGAATTTTAAATAAACCGTGCAGGAACCGTGGCTAAAAAAGGGATGGGAGGAGGGGTAATCGAATAAAATTCTCATCAATCAAAAGAAAAGGCTTTTTTTGTAAAAAGCCTTGTGCAGGCATCTACCACCTCTTCCTCATAAAGTATGCCTTTATTTTGCAATATTTCTTCAAGCGCTTTTTCTAAGCTGTGGGCCGGTCGATATGGACGCTTTGAGCACATTGCCTGGACCACATCGGCAACAGCAATGATTTTTCCCTCGAGCATAATATCTTTACCCTCAAGTTGCCGGGGATATCCACTTTTATTAATCCTTTCATGATGTTGAAGAACAATATCAGCGATTGGCCAATCAAATTCTATCGTTTTTAATATATTGGAACCAATCTGAGGGTGGTTTTTAATTTTCTCGGTTTCGCTGGCAGTTAATTTATCAGGTTTATTGAGGATTTCGCGGGGCGTGACTATCTTGCCAATATCATGAAGTATCGCAGCTATGCGGATTCCCTCGATCTGTTTTTTTGAAAGCCCCATTTCTTTTGCTATAGCACAGGCAAGTTTAGCAACTTTGCGTTGATGTCCTGCTGTATATGGATCCTTCAATTCCACTGTTAAAGCCATAGCATGAACAACATCTTCAATGGTTTTCTTCAATCTCTCAAAACTCTTTTTTAATTCTTCTTCTGCTTGCAAACGTGCGGTAATGTCACGCCCGAAACTTGCTGTTCCAACAATTTTATCTCTTTCATAGATAGGTGTAGTATTGACTGATAAGATAAATATCTCACCATTCTTTTTTAATACTCTTACGATATAATGTTGTGGCTCGCCTGATAAAGTTTTCTGAAAGATTCCATTTACCATTTCTAAGTCGTCAGGATGAATAAGGGAAGCAAAGGATTTTCCCTCCCAATCTCCAAATTTATGGCCACTGATTATCTCTGATTGATGGTTAGAAAATGTCAGATTGCCTTGAGTATCTAATATCCAGATTATATCATTGGCATTTTCAATCATTGTGCGGTAGCGTTCTTCACTCTCAATCAGGGATTTTTCTGCAGTTTCGCGTTCCTTGAGAGCGAACCCACATAGATCGGTTTCTCGTAGAAGAGAATAGACTAAAAGACCCATACTGATTGAGACCAGCAGACCAAAGAAGAGTAACGGAAGATTTACCGTCAGTGTTGTAGCAGAGTATAATTCCGGCTTGGGCTTTATCTTAAGATGCCAGGTTTTTTCACGGAACTGGATTTCCTTTTTTACATACCAATTACCATTTCCAGTTTTATCATCACCAGGTAAATACTGGTAAATTAGCTCTCCCTCCTCATAGATATCCAGGTAGAAATCCTCAAACACGCCTCTTGCCAGACAGGTTTCAATCATCGGTTTAATCTGAAAGACACCGTTTAAGTAACCTTGAGGTTTACCATTATAGATTAAAGGATAATCAACAGCAAAACCCTGCCCCCCCTGGAATAGTTCCATACACGGTGTAATTCCATATTCCCGGGTTCTTTCGACCCTGGCAAATACCTCTTGACATTCAGCCTTGGGATGATTATGTATGTCCATACCTATTGCAGCGCGATTGGATTCTTCAGGATATACCCAACGGATAATGCCTTTGGGATCTACCCAGTTTATAGACCGAAAGCCAGGATAATTGGTGTAGTAGAGTTCGGCGAATGAGAGGAATCGTTTTCGGGTGAACTCAGGACGTTGAACCCAACGTTTGGCAAGCACTTCCAGAGCTGAAAGGCGTGTATCCATAAAGTTTTCCAATCGGATAGATACATGTTCTGCTGCTGTAATTGTATGTCGGTGCACGAGTTTTTGTTGGTGTTTGATTTGGTTGTTAACAATAATAATTGTCATTCCAGAAAAAAGTAGAAATACTACCAATGGAAGCACTTTCTTTAATTTTGATTTTTGATATCTTATCATTATTATTATGTTATATCTTAATGTTGAGTTGTCAATAGAGTATTGTTACTCACAGGCTTCCTTTATCGTTTGAATCCATCCTTTTGAATCAAGTCTCTTAACTATTTTTATTGCCTTTGTGAAGTATTTTTTTGCATTGGATTTATCACCAAATTCCTTTAGCATTAAACCCTGATAATAATAAACCTTAGCAAGTCTTAATCTATTTTTTAATTCATCAAAGATTTCTATTGCCTGCTTGAAGGAAGATTGTGCCTCATTCCATTTTTTTTCTTTTGTATAAATCCTCCCTGAAAGACAGAGCGCCTCTGCCTTAATTCTCTTTGAGTCAATTTCTTCAGCAAGGGATAAGATTCGCTTTAGCTCTATTTTTGCCTTCTTTAGATTATCTTTCCCTAAATGGAGTGAGATAAGACAAAGCAAAACTTCGGCCAGAAGTGATTTTGATTTAACTTCCCGGGCAATTGAATAAGCCTTGTTGCAATACCTTTCGGCTTTTGAAAAATCATTTGTTTCAAGAAATACATTGCCAATATCCACAAGGCTTTCTGTCTCGGTTTTGCGATCGTTTATCTCTTTAGTTATCTTTAATGATCGTTTGTGATATTCCAATGAGGTTGGATACTCACCAAGATTTGCATGAATGATACCGATATTATTCAGACTCATTGCTTCGAGTTTGAGGTCGTTGAACTCTCTTGTAATCTTTAATGAACTCTTGTAATATTCCAATGCTTTGGAATATTCACCAAGATTTGCGTAAACGATACCTGTATTATTGAGGCTACTTGCTTCGACTTTGCGATCTCCAATCTCTCTTGTTATCTTTAAGGAACGCTTATAATGTTCCAGTGAGGTGGAATGGTCACCAAGACTCCAGTAAATGAGGCCGATATTGCTGAATGCCCTTCCTTCGGTTTGACGGTCGCCGATTTCTTGTGTTATCTTTAATGCTTGCTTATAAAACTCCAATGAGGTAGTATATTCACCCAGATTCCAATGAACGATTGCGATATTGCCAAGGCTCATTGCTTCGAGTTTACGGTTGCTGATCTCCTGGGCTATTTTTAACGAATTTTTGTAAAACTTCAGAGCATTTTTATATTCATTAAGATACCAATAAGCAATGCCGATGCTGTTGAGACCGTTGGCTTCACCTTTTTTATCGTTTAGTTTTCGGTGGATTTTGAGTGCTTTTTCTACTTTCTTTATTGCGTCATTATAGTGAGCTGTATAAAGATAAATCCTGCAAAACTCAATAAGGCAATCTGCTTCCCATTTTCTATCACCTAACGTTTTAGCCTTATTAATCGCTTCTTCTAAATCTTCTATTGCACTCTCATATTCTCCAACCAGATTTAATACCTCAGCTCGTTTCTTTAAACATTCAATCTCTTTTATTTCCCTCTTATCAATTTCACTTTTGGGGAAACTCTCAATTGCTTGAGTATAAAACCTTATCGCATTCTGATTCGCATAGGCATTTTTTGCCCTATCACCAGCAATCATTGAATATTCTATTGCCCTGTCTCGGTCTTTACTTAAATAAAAATGATGGGCTAATTCCTCAATTATACTTTCAATGTTGTCTTTATAAATGTTCAACAACTCCTCGCCGACTGTTTGATGATAATGTTTTAGTTTAACCCCTGGTATTTTTTGATAGATTATCTCTCTGATTATGTTTTCGGAGAAACAGTAACGTTCTCCACCACATTCTCTTAATAATCTCATCTCCAATATCTCATCCAATAGATCGAAGAGTTGTCCCTCATTCATTTTTGTTATGTCCCGTAAGAAACTAAAATCAAGTTCCCTGCCGATTACTGCTGCATACTCTACTAAAGAATGCGCCTCGCTGTCCATCATACCCAATTTCCTCTCAACAACACCCTTAAGTGAAGATGGGGTGACAACTTTTTTGTCTTTGTCAAATATCCATTTATTGTCCTCCCAGACCAGGGCACCATTTGTCTCCAATGATTTCATTAACTCCTCAATGAAAAAGGGATTCCCACCTGTCTCTTTATATATATAATCAGCAAGTTCGATAGATGGACTACCATCTATAATAAATGAAAGCATTCTAACAACATCAACAGTCTTCAATGGGTCAAGTCCTATATTCTTGTATAAACCTTCTCGTGACATCAACTGTAATACCTTTTGAAAGGAACTGTCCTTTGCCTCCTCAACACGATAGACCAGAAAGAAGAATACAGGACTGTCTTT
>JAGLZA010000003.1 GCA_023131835.1 Caldifarciminota bacterium | reverse complement strand
CAGAAGACGCACCAGCTGTTAATACCGTTTTTGTTCTGGTTGGTACTAAGGATGAGAGGAACTTCCATCTTCGTGCTCTGGCTGCTATTGCACAGATCGTCCAGAACCCTCATTTCAAAGATAGATGGCTGGCTGCTAAAAGTGAAGAATCTTTACGGGATATTGTTCTCCTCGGGAAGCGAAGTCGGTAATGCAAGAAAATTCGATAAAGGAGTGAAAAAATGAAAGATTTATGTTTGTCGGCTATGAATACGGCTGAAAATTTAAGGGTTGACTATGCCGATATAAGGATAGTTCAACAGAGGGATCAGAGAGTAGGAATGGTAGACTTGAGTCCAAAACAACTTATCGATGAGGATATAACTGGTTTTGGGGTTCGTGTGTTGAAGAACGGAGCATGGGGTTTTGCTTCTTCGTCTAATATAAACATTGATAATGTTAATGCATCTGTCAATCAGGCGCTACAGATTGCACTGGCAAGTTCTTCTACCAAAGAGGGAAGAGGGATAAGTTTAGCAGATGAACCTCCACATAAAGATTGTTTTAAAACCCCTGTTAAGATTGATCCCTTTGATATTGCTATAAACGATAAAATTCAGTTGTTACTTGAGATAAATAAAAGGATACTTGGAATCAAGTATATAGTGAAGGCCGTTTCACAAATCCGTGTAACTAAAAGGCATCAGTTTTTCGCTTCTACTGAGGGTTCACTTATAGAAACCGATATATGGACAGTGAATGCTGGTTATACCGCAGTTTCGGTTAAAGGGGGAGATTCACAGAATCGTTCATTCCAGGATTATCCTCTTAATGCAGGCTGGGAACATATTCAATCCATGGAACTTCTGGAGAGTGCTGAGAGGATTGCAGAGGAGGCGGTAATGAAGATTGAGGCAGACTATCCCGTGGAGGGTAGAAAGGATCTTGTATTGGACCCTTCACACCTTTCTTTGACCATCCATGAGTCTGTTGGTCATCCAACGGAACTGGATCGCGTTCTTGGTTATGAAGCGAATTTTGCTGGCAGGAGTTTTGCTACGACAGAAAAGAAGGGTAATTTCCGTTACGGTTCAGAGATTGCAAATTTTGTAGCAGATAATACTCTGCCAGGGGGTCTTGCGACTACAGGATATGACGATGAAGGAGTTAAATGTCAGAGGTGGGATATAATAAGGGATGGAATACTCCTGAATTATAGTTCAACAAGAGAAGTAGCACCTCTTATAGGAGAGAAGCGGAGCAAGGGCTCTGCAAGGGCAGATGGTTATTACAATATGCCCATTAATAGAATTCCCAATCTCTCCCTTATGCCATCACCGGAAAATGTAACACCAGAGGATTTGATAGCAGGGATAGAAGATGGTATCCTTATCGAAGGAAGGGGGAGTTTTTCTATTGATCAGATGAGATTGAATTTTCAGTTTGGTGGCGATCTCTTCTTTGAGATTAAGAATGGAAAGAAAGGAAAGATGCTTCGAGATGTGATCTATCAGTCCATCACGCCAGAGTTCTGGGGTGGTCTGGATGCTGTTTCAGGAAAGGAATACTGGGAGCCAAGGGGTTTTAGAACCTGTGGCAAGGGGGAACCAATGCAGATCGCACAGATGACAAATGGAGCTCCATACGCAAGATTTAGAGGCGTCAATGTGAGAAGGGGGAGAAAATGAACAAGGATTGGCTAAGAGAGAAGATAGAACTACTAAAACATAATAAAAGAGTGGATGAAGTAGCATTACAGATTCACACAGAGAAGCAAAATCTTACAAGGTTTGCTGAGAATCATATTATTCAGAATGTTTCAAAGGACACAATCGATATCCATATAACTGCTTTTAGTGATAAATCTTCTGGTGTAGCAGGAACTCAAAACTCCAGAGATCAGTCCCTTCTTTGCACATTGAAGAGAGCCGAAGAGATTGCGTTGAGTTCTCCGAAAGATCCTGAGTTCGTAGAGCCTTTAGTCTCGATGGAAGTAAAAAATATCGAAAGATACTTCATTGGTGCCAATGAAATCACTCCGAAAGAGAAAGCAGAAGAAATAAATAAGATAAAGAAAAATGCGATTAGTAAAAATATGGAGGTTGCAGGAGTATATCTCAATGGTGAATATTCTACCGGTTTTGCCAATTCCCTGGGGCATATCGCGTTCCATTCATACACTAAAGCCAATTTCAGTTTAACAGCAATGCTCGATGACTCTTCAGGTTATGCGAGTGAAGCAGATGAGGATATAGATAAGGTTGACCCTGTACAGGTTGCTGATATCGCTTTTAAGAAGGCAATACTGGGAAAACATCCGGAAGAATTGAAGCCGGGGAAATATCAGGTTATACTGGAACCTCTGGCTTTTGCAGGTTTTATACCATTTCTGGGATGGACGATGGACAGAAGGGCTGCAGATGAAGGTTATATATACTTCTCTGATCGTCTTGGTACAAAGATAGCATCTTCTGTAATCAATCTTTATTCTGACCCTTTTAATTCCGATAATACTTCTTTACCCTTTGTTCCAAATGATGGACTTCCCCTTGAGAAAACCCACTGGATAGAAAATGGTATTTTGAAGAATCTTCATACCTCAAGATACTGGGCCAGTAAGAAAAGTCTAAAACCCATAGGCGTACCAACAAATGTTATTCTGGAGGGTGGGAAGAAGAGTTTAACAGAGATCATTGAGGGGACTGACGATGCTTTACTTGTAACCAGACTCTGGTATATTCGGTTTGTCAACATCAAGGATTTTATCCTCACTGGAATGACCAGGGATGGTCTTTACAGGGTTAGGAATGGCAAAGTAGAAGCCGCTTATAAGAATATGCGATTTAACCATAACCCGGTAGAACTGTTGAATTCTGTCGTTGAACTTGGTAAAACAAAGAGAGTGGAAGGTTATACATTGATACCTTCAATCAGAACGGAGGGATTCGATCTGTCCAGCGGAACATCATTTTGAGAAATGAACCGTAAGAGCTTCGCTCCAATGAAAATTGAAGATTGCAAAGTGCAAAGTTCCTCTCCACCCATCCATTTTTCAAACACAGAGACATGTCGCTTCGCTCCAATGAAAAATGAAGATTGTTCACCACAAAGACACAAAGGACACAAAGAAAAATAATGTTTTTGTTATCACCTCCCCACCCAACCATTTTTAACCGCAGATAAACGCAGATGAACATGGGTAAACAAGCTTGGTTGTTGCACAGTATGACATCTCCGCTTCTTTTATTTTTTGTGGAGGTCTGGGAGGAACCGACTAACACACTAACCCACCAACTCACCAACTCTTTGTCTTTATCTTCGACTCACGACTCATGACTGACGACGCTGGACTTCTCATATCATATCTGTCTACCACCGAGCGTAAGCACAGAGATTTTTTTGTAGGGGCGACTCGGTGAGTCGCCCAAAATGTAGGGGTAAGGCATGCCTTACCCTCTCTTGGATTCGTAGGGGCACAAGAGCAATACATTCTTTTCTTACTGTAGAGGACTGATTGGGAAAAATGACACAGAATAAAACACACTTCTCCAGGAGATTCCAGAGTAGTGTTATCCGCTATTCTAATTGTTGGGAAGACGCTGATGTCCTTTTGGAAGCAATGGCTGTAAAGGAAGAAGGAAAGTATCTTTCTATCGCCTCTGCTGGTGATAATGCCCTGAGTATATTGAGCAGGAATCCTTCATTGGTATTGGCAGTTGATTCTAATCCTTCACAGATTGCCTGTATTGAACTCCGTAAGGTCATTTTCGAGAATCTATCCTATAAAGAGGTTTTAGAGTTTCTGGGTATAAATAATGGTTTGGATAGAGTATATTTTTATAAAAGGATTCGGAGCCTCCTATCTCTGGAAACACGAGAATTCTGGGATAGACATAAGGGTTTTATATCCCGTGGTATAATTCATGCGGGTAAGGTTGAAAAATATTTTAGGTTGTTCGGAAAAGTAATTTTGCCATTAATCATAAATAGAAAAGGATGTGACGAATTATTAGAAGAAAAGGATGAATCTGAACGAATTGTTTTTTATACTAAAGAATTAAATTCCTGGAGATGGAGATTGTTCTTCAGGATATTTTTCAATCGCAAGACTCTGGAGAATTTAGATCTGGGACGAAAACATGTAGAAGGAAATGTCGCAGAAGAGGTGATGGAAAGGGTAAAGTATGCCATAACTATTCTACCCACGCATAATAATCCTTATCTTGAATACATTTTTATTAATAATTTTAATAATTCATTGCCATTTTATTTGCGGAAAGAAAATTTTGAGAAGATTCGTAAGAATCTGGATAAATTAATGCTTTTTAAGGGAACTCTGAATGAAGCACTCGAATCTCACGAACAATTGAAATTCGATGGGTTCAATCTGTCAGACATTTTTGAATATATGGACTATGGTCAATATGTTGCAGGGATTGAACAAATACTGGATTCTTCTAAAAAAGGAACACGATTGATTTACTGGAATAATCTTCTTACGAGAGAAACGCCTGAATTCTTACAAAATCGCTTAAAATCATTGGATGAGATTGCCCGGAATTTGTTTTTACAAAACAGAGCATTTTTTTATAGTTCATTGATAATAGAAGAGGTTCAATGATGGAATTTAATATAGGGATTAAGAGATGAAGATAGAGTCATTATCGATGCGGTTTCACAATTGGGAAGCATTTTTGTCAACACAACTATTTATGAAAAGAGAATCTCGATATTATTTTAACCTTGTATATACTTATTTCCGGTGGGTTGATGATTATGTAGATGATGAGAACAGAAAGGAAATCGAACGAGCACAATTTTTATCCAGACAGCAAACGCTCTTAAAACGATTGTATCAGGGTTACAAGTTTCGACCGGAAAATTACCTTGAGTGGGCTATTACTAAGGTAATAGAATATGACCTTGAGCATAACTCTCAATTAAAACCTGCAATTTTTCGTATGTTTCAGGTGTTTGAGTTTGATACTATCAGGAAGAATAAAGTCCCATCTTTTAAAGAACTCAAAAGGTATTCTGTGAATTTAGGTAGTGCCTATGCCCGGTCGCTTTTATATTTTATTGCTCCGGAATATGGTAGGTATAGAGAGGTGTATTCCTTGCTTGCTTATACCTGTCATCTGGTTCATTTACTGCGTGACTTTGCAGAAGATAAAGAGATTGGTTATATCAATATTTCTAAAGAAGAGATGGAACAATATAATATCAGGTTGGAACAGATTCACGATGAGAATTTTTCACATTGGTTGAATGAGAAAATCAGGATTATTAGATCCCTCTTCAAAAAGGGGAAGTGCGAACTCGAAAAAATTCCTATCTTACGTGTTGAATTAATAGGGTATTTATACTGTTTTAGGTATGAAAGGATACTCGGTCAGATTGAAGAAGATGGATATAAATTGAAGGATAAATATCCTATGCGTTGGCGGGATTTAGCACAACTTATATCAATCTTTATATATACACCATTACGGCATCTATGTTGTATCATAAAGAGGTGAAATTTTTAGTGCGAGATGCACGGTTAAAGCCGTGCCTACATAGGTAGGCGCGTGATTTATCACGTCCTTCTTTTCGGGTTCGATAAATCAAACCCCTGCAAACATTGTAGGGGCGAGGTTCCCTCGCCCTTAATGGGTCAGTTAACCTGACCCCTACATCGTAAGAGCGGTTTCGAAAACCGCGATACAACCACTTTCGGAGTAGCAGAGCTTGCTCTGCGTTCTTTTGCACATGTCTGGTAGGGACGTTCTCATTGAACGCCCCTACTCCAAAATCGAATGTCATTGCGAATTCTTCTTCCTGCCCGACCCCGGTGAAGCAATCTCGGGGTGGAGGAGATTGCTTCGCAAGGGAAGAGAAGGGCAAGACATGTCTTGCCCCTACATGCTACATGCAATGACCAAATGAGGGTTTTGACCCAGCCTCTCCAAACCGCGAAAATCGCGACTGGGAAGTCGCTCCCACAATTTCCGGATATAGGAGTAGCAGAGCTTGCTCTGCGTTCTTTTGCACATGTCTGGTAGGGGCGTTCTCATTAAACACCCCTACCTCTTTCTTCTCTGTGTTCTCCGTGGTGAAAAATGTAGGGGTAGGGGGAAAGATATTTACTTGACAGGGAATGAAAATCCATTATTGTCCACTTAACTCAAAAAGGTTATGGATGGGTTTTAGAAGGTTTTGGGATAATCATATCAATTTCTCTACATATCAACATATTCGGTTGAGATCACTTCTGCAGTCTGGACAAGGTTGTTGTTTTCGAAGTAGATATTCTGTTAATCACTACACCAGGTGCCTGAATAATTATAAAGAAACCTTAAAAAAGGGGGTGAAATGAGAAAGGTAATTTTTACAGTATTTATAATGCTCACATTTGTTGTAATAGGTTTGCTTAAGGGTAACACACTCAGGGATTCTATTCTTGATGAAGGATTTGAAGATACTAACTTTCCTCCGTCGGGCTGGATAATGTTTGGCTGGGAAGATGGTATAGGTGGGTCAGATGTATGGCAACGTTCAACCTATCAGCCACACAGTGGAAGTGCAAGCGCACGTTCAATATATAAAACATTTACAGAGACAAATTACTGGTTGGTATCGCCTAAACTTAGCCTCACAGGTTATGCAGAGGCGAATTTGAGTTTTTGGCATAAGCCAAGGCATAACAATGATTCCAATTATTTAAAGATTACCACGCTTACAGATTCAACAGATACCACTTCATACGAAATTCTTGATGAATTCCACACTGCATCAGATGACTGGCAGTATTATGAGGTTTCACTTGATGATTATATTGGTTGTTCGGTATTTGTTGCCTGGCAGGCCTGTGAGTCATCTGATTGGGAATACTGGTATCTTGATGATGTGATGGTTTCTGCATTAACACCACTGAATCACGATGTGAAATGCCAGGATGTTAAACATCCGCCTTTATATGTAGTAAGAGGTTGTAATTACAGCCCCTGTGTGTCCGTAAAGAATATTGGGCTAAATACGGAAACCTTCGGAGTGCATTGTCGGATTGATACATCTGGTGGCACTATATATAATGACGATGTAACTGTGACTAATCTTGCACCATTCGATGAAGAAGATGTGCTATTCAGCCCATTTCAACCTGTTGGTGATTCCTGTATAATAACATTTTACACAGAACTTACAGGTGATGAGCAAAGGGAGAATGATACACTGAGGTTCATAGTCTATGTAGTTAACCGTTTATCAACAGATACACTATACGCACCCTGGCCATCTTTTCTGCATAATATGCAAAATTCGGGTAGGACAAATATTTGCGGGCCTTCTGAAGATGACCTTTCAAGTGTTACCAGTTATTCAACAGGATCTGGTATACACAGTTCACCTGCAATCGGTCCTGGTGGATGGGTCTGTTTTGGCTCGGACGATGGATATCTTTATATACTTGAGGAAGATCTCTCTCTCAAAGGTTCTTATGAAACCCCTGGTGAGGTAATACGCACAAGTCCAGCAATTGATTCTAATGGTAATATCTATTTTGGTTCAAACGATGATTATTTCTATTCAGTGGATAGTATGGGCAATTATCGGTGGTCGTTTTATATGGGAGCAGGAGCAAATCCGTCTGCACCACCTGTTATTGGCAGTAACAACGCTATCTATGTCGGTTGCGGCGCTATAGACAGTTTCATCGCATTCAATCCCGGAGGTTCGGTTAAATGGACAATAACAACTTCCGGCGGAGTTTACGGTGTTGGTGCGGCTTTACGTGGTGATATTATTTATTTTGGTACAACAAATGACCACAGACTTTATGCTGTTGAGGATTTAGGTGCAACCTACGATATAAAATGGATAAAATGGCTTGATAGAGGTCTTTCTGCCACTCCCACTGTGAAAGGGGATACAATATTTTATGCCCTGAACGATGGCAAACTTTATGCGGTTAGAGATACGGGCAGTTCCTATGAGGATTTATGGTCGGTCTCAATAGATCCCCCAAAGGCTGGATTAAGTGAATATCGTTCGTCACCTGTAATTGGATTTAACCATACAATATATGTGGGAACACCATATAATCATCTTGTTGCCGTATATCCCAATGGTGAGATAAAATGGAAATTTGGGACGCAAGGGGTAGTGTATTCATCATCGGTAATCGACAGTGCTGGGGTGATATATTTTGGGTCGAACGATGATACACTATATGCGATAATTGATTCAGTTGTCTATGCAATAGAGAAATGGAAGTCTGGCACTGGAGGGAATATTCGTAGTTCAATCTCTATGTCCAATTTCTTCTACTTTACTTCGCAGGATGGTTCAATATATCGGTTGGGTCCCCTTACAGGGATAGATGAAGAGGAAAAAGACCAGTATATTTCTGCATTGTATCCAAATCAGCCGAATCCATTCAGCCAGACCACTACAATTTCTTACACCTGCCGAGAGTATGGACAGGTTTCAATCAGGGTCTACGATTTGTCTGGCAGATTGGTAAAAACGCTTGTGAATGAATTACAGCCCCCTGGATATTATACAGCAAAATTTGACGCCACTCGCTTACCTCAAGGAATATACTTCATAAGGCTAAAAACAGCGGGATCAAGCGCAGTGCAAAAGGCAATACATATTAAATAACTGACTAATTCCCTATTTTGCTCGCAAAGGGAATTGGTTAAATAGTTGAATGGATAAATAGTTAAATTGGGAGTCCCATCCCCCGGTTTTTAGCCACGGTTTCTGCACGGTTTAATATAGAGTCGAGAGTCAAGAGTCATTAGTCGAAAGTCCCACCCAGAACCCAAACTTTTTTTTGACACTGATTTTCACTGATTGAACTGATTTAAAGATTTCCCACTACTCCCTACAAAAGACACTGATTTTTTTAATTTATTTTTTTATCAGTGATTATCTGTGTCAAATTCTGGGTGGCTTGAGGAGATTTTGCTTTAGTATTCCCCAATGATAGTTCTATTCTTCCCTTGTTTCTTTGCTATATATAATGCTCTATCAGCAGCAGCCACAAGATCATTTTTATTATCACCATGTAGGGGGCATTCAGATATTCCCGAAGATACTGTAACGGTAATGAATGTCCCATCCTTGGTTTTAATTTTATATTGTTCTATTTCCGTTCGGAGAACCTCGGCAAGGTTATAACCACTTTCGCAAGAAGCGGAAGGAAGAATGATTGCGAACTCTTCTCCGCCATATCTGGCTAAGATGTCAGAACTCCTTACTCGTTCCTTCATAAGAGAGGCTATCTCCTTAAGAACTATATCTCCTGTTTGGTGTCCATAACTGTCGTTGATCATCTTGAAGTTATCCAGATCAATCATAACAAGTGTTATGGGCTCATTATTTCGGGATGTTTCTGCTATTTTTTTACTTAGTATCTCCTGGAAAAAGCGATGATTATAAACCTGAGTGAGACCATCCAGTATTGCTTTCTCGCGTTCACGGTTGTATAGAACTGCCTTTTCAATAGTTGAAGCTGCTATATCTGAGGTTAGATTCAGAACTATAAGGTCCTTTTTTGCAAACCTGCCTACTTCTTTTGATAGGAGGAGGATTCCACCTTCAATATTACCACTGAATGGTGAAAACATTAGAGATCTGGCTTCAAAGTCCCTTTCTTCAGGTAAAAGGATTGCTCTTTTAGTTTCTGAAAAAAGGTCTTTTTTGCAGAGTGAAATAGACTTTTGAAGGGCAAGTGCTATGAGGCTATTTTGTAAGGGACGTTTATATCTCCTCCCATCCTGTTCGGTTATATGGTATTCATTGCCTTCCTTAAGTAAGAATATCGCCCATACATCAGAGAAACTGGTATTTATTGCTTCGAATATGTTACTACGAACCTCTTCCAGTTCTATCTCGCCTGCAATCCTTCCTGTTAGATTGACTAACGCCTGGAATTGGAATGCTTCAAGCATAGAAGCGTCCACATATCGATAGAGAGAATATAGGGTTGATAGATTCTCTGAAAGGCTTTTCAATATTTCCTTATCTCGTTCATCGAATGGAGTTCTCTCTCGCCTATCCACAACCAGGATTCCCTCATTTCTATCATTAATCTCAATGGAAGATGCTACGAAACATTTTATGAATTGAGCACTATTGTAGTATCCAAGATTTAAGGTTGAGTCGTTATATTCATTATTCACTAAGATGCCGGAATTTTTATAAAACCAGCAAAGGGGCCCCTGACTGATAACAGTATTTTTATCTAATCCTCCCTTACTCTTTCCAATTCTGGCTGAAAATTTACCGGTTTCCTTATCTTTTAAGAAAATGATTGCACTCCATGGGTCAAAGAGTTTGAATATCAAATCCACCGTAGCATTAAGGGTTTCTTCAAGTTTACTTGATAGCCGTTTTGGAAAACTCCTGGTCTCGCATATGATTTTCCTTACTTCCCTGCGTTCAAAATCTGTTGAAGTAGGCGGATCTTGAAATTTTCTGTTTTCTTTCTTCTTAAGTAATTCCCTGTAGATTAGAAATATAGAACCGTATACAATAATATACGGTAGAAAAACCCTACACCTGAAGAGGGATAGAAGGGGTAGTAATAACCATAAGGGTTTTATTTTCTTCCCTTTTTTGACGATCAGGAAAACGAGAGGAATATACACAAAGAATAAAGGGGAAGTGGCTCCCCCTGCCATCTGGGTTAAGAAAGCAGTTCCACTAATGGTGAAATGCGGGGGTATATCTTTTAGCTTGAGGATTGAAATGAACAACAAAAAAGTTAATATCCATGGGATCCATAAGGTGATGCTAAAAGGGTGAACAAGCAAAGCAATATACCCAATAAGAAGAATGACCGATATATATTTCAAACACTTCATCCCAGAAATATAAGCAGTTATTTCCTGGTTGTCAAGTAGTGATAGTTTTCCTCCCTACCCCCCTTTTTAAACCACAGAGGGCACTGAAAACTAAAGAGCCCCACCACTCCCCTTTATTTTTTGTGTTTTAGAGGACACAGAGGAGACCCCAACAACCCACCTTTTTTTAACCGCGGATGAACGCAGATGAACACAAAAGAGAGTTTAATTAATTCTAATTTTCTAAACCCGAAATCCCAAATCCTAAATTACTCTTGACCCCTTGAATTCTTAAACCCTTGTTTTCTAGATACAGATTACACTGATTAAACTGATTTAAAGAATTCCTTCCATTTCTCTCAAAAAAACACTATTTTTTTAATTTATTTTTTTATCTGTGCTCATCTGCCTGTGGGTGCGATCCGCACGCAGACAGGCGTTTATCTGCGGTCAAAATTCTGGGTGGATTTCCCGCAAAGGGAATTCTGTTTTGTAGGGGCGTGATTTATCACGCCCGATTACCTCATTTTCTTCAAGGAATTTTTCATGAGTTATCCTTGAGATGTTATATTAGCAACACTCTCATAAAATCGCCGTAATATTATTTTTATCTATTTCTAAAGAATGTGACATTATTGTCTCACCGTATGACATTTATGTCGCATAGTGAAAGTGCTTAATATCAAGGCTTAGGCGGTTTTACACATAAGGCGGTGTGACATTTCTGCCACACTTTTAGATTTTGATAATTTTTAAGTAAATGATTATCAATTAATTAGTTTTTGGCATAAAATTTGTATGTATATCATTAGTATTTGCAGAATATTTAGGAGTAAAAATGGGAAGTGCTATTTGCTATTATAAACCATACAATAATATTCTTAGATGCTGGCCGAGGTTGATAAGATGTGTTTGTATAGCCCTGTCTCCCTAATGAGAGTTCAGGGCGAATTTGATTTCAGGTAGGGTAAAGGAAATCTGAATTTTAAAGGAGGTGATTGTAATGAAAAGGGTATTTTATGTGGTTCTGATAATGTTTATAACCTTTTCTTTAGTAAGTGAGAGGAACAATCATGCAGTTGTGATTACCGGATCAACCCCAGAACTGGCCAAAGGTTCTGGTGAGTTCCCTATGCTTTTTGATGGTCAATTTCTGAGGGATAAATTCGGAGAAGGAAAATATACCAATGACCCTTATAACTCCTTCTGGAACGATACATATCTGACCTGGGAGTTGTTATGGTATTACCAGAAATTCTCCCTGTTCGAATACTATGGCATTAGTGGTTATAAAGAAATTGACCATATTTTTGTTCTGTATGGAGATGGAGTGGATTCAGACCCACCTTGGGAAAGATACACTGGAGCGTGGCATCATGACCACGGATGGGAGTGGCCCTATGATATCACGGATTATTCAGCCAATCATTATGATCTGAATACAGTTGTTCATAATCTCACAGAAGGTTATAATGTAGGGGGTCATCAGATTGATCCAATGGGGGAAGATGACCATCTTTTCTGCTGGACATTTGACCATGGGACCAGTGCATGGATTACACACAGTGTGGATATAAGTAATATAGAGGACCCCCAACCTCTTGACTATTCATTTGTTGCTGATATGGGTGATGGGATAGATGTTCAAGGGGATTATGCATATACGATTGGATTTTATAGACATGAGGTTAATTACAAGGGATTGCTTACTGTTACAGATATTACAGACCCAACCAACCTACAGGAGAGAGGGATTTTAGAACTGGGAAGAAATAGACCAAGGGCAATTGATGTTGCTGGGGACTATGCTTATATTGTAACTTATCGATTTTCTAGTGATTGTGAGGGATTTCTCGTTGTGGATATAAGTGATCCAGATCATCCGGAAATAGTGGGGGAAGTTATAGGTTATGGGCGTTTTGAAGATGTTGAGGTTAAAGATACTCTGGCTTTTGCAATTGATGCTGAGGTGAGCAACCAACTTTATATGATAAATATAAAAGATCCAAATAACCCTCAAGTACTAAACTCCATGCACCTTCCAAAGTATTGGGACTTATCGATTGAAGGGGATTCAGTTTATGTAGTTTCGAGATTACATTGGGTGCTTTCAGTAGTTGATATTAGTTCCTGGCAGGAAGAGACAATCCAGTTTAGTCGACCTCCAACATCTGTTGAAACTGACGAGAATTACATCTATATAACAGGAAAAAAAGAGCCGGGGCCTGGCTTTCTGATGATTCTTGAGAGAGATAATCTCAATGAAATTTCACACTTATATATATTGGGATGTGATGGAACAGATGTATCATTGAAGGATAATCATCTTTACATTGCAGGTTATGGAGGAGGAGTATTCATAGTCGATGTCTCTGATCCCTATAATCCGGAACTTATATCCACCTATCGTCCTGATAGTTCGTATATTACAGAGGCGGTGAGAAAGGATGATTGTCTCTATGTTTCAGGATTCGGTCCGGAAGGGACTAAGTCATACCTCTGTCTTATGGATTATCCAATTAGTGATGCTGTTTTTGCAGATAAGTTCGAGACTATTCAGGCAGGAAAAAAGGTCTACTGGATGCAACAGTGTTACAGCGGTGGGTTCATAGATGACCTTGAAGATACCCACACTGTTGTTACAACAGCCTGTGATGCTCTTGAACTTGCCTGGTGTGCAGAGGATATTCCCTGGCATAACATTGATAACTGGCAGTCAGACCCCAATCCACCGTTAAACTGGGAGAATTATGTAATAGAGGGTTCGGAGAATGAAATAGTTGGCGATGTTACCTATTATCATGGTGAATTTAATTACCACATTATGAATGTGGTAAGAAGAGAAACGCCAACTGGTGCCACTAATCTTGGTCCTTCCGGATATGATGATTATCTGATATCTATGTCTGAAGCCTATGACTATGTAAACTCCTGGGACAGCAGGAAATATCCAATTATGGATTCTCTGGGTAATACCCTACCACCTGAACATCCTCAGTATTCGGATGCAGGAAATATAGGGGATGGAACATTCCTTGGCTGGGATGATGGTGATGCTCCACTTTCACCAACGGGATTAGACTACAGTGTTTCACCATACCCGCCCAACCCCAACTTTGTTGTGGTTAACCTGACCTGGAATGATAACACAGAGGAAGACCTGGTTGCTTATAGTGTTTATCACAAGGTACCAGGTGGAAACTGGGGATTTCTCTGCAATAGACAAAGCACGAGTTATTCACACAAGGTAGGAGTAGGTACCATTCATTATTATTACATTACAGCCTATGATATGATGAAACAGGAGAGCGAACCATCTGATATTTTAACCGTCTTTGCCATACCTCCTGACCCCGGAAGACTCTCTTTTGGCGGCAATGAGGAATCTGCGGATAATACAATCTATCGGGGTGGGTATATTAATTCAACAAGTTTTGAATATCCTGAAAAGAAAGCAGATTATGGAGATAGCCTTGTATATGAAATGAATGTTGGGGAACATTCTTATCTCGTCTATGTTTACTATTCACCTCTTGAAGTGCCTCAAAATTTATATGTGAATGGGAGTGCGATACCACCAGTAAATCATAAAGACGGACTTCTGAAGTATTCTATTTATCGGTTGACAGGAATAAACGGAGATGCTATAATAAAGATAAAGGGAGTAAATGGAGATGCTTATATGAGTTTCCTTGCGATAACGGATAAGTATATAAAGGATACAAAGGGAGAAAGTGAGAAAGGAACCTTGAATGAGGGAGAATATGGTATAAGGCTTTTAAACTCTGTGGTGGGGAATGAATTATGTATTGCAGGATTAAAGGAAAGAGACGAGAAAGTACAAATTGGGATATATGATATTCAAGGTAGGAACGTTATTGATAGGAATACAGAGGTACCAGAGAGTGGAGTTTTGAGATTGAAACATAATCTTCCGAATGGTGTTTATATTCTCAAGATAAAGAGTAATAAGGAAATATATACTGCAAAATTCACAGTAATCAGGTAGGAGTGGGGGGCTCTTGCCCCCCATTCCTTAAAAACAGGAGGTGATATGATATTGTTATCGTTATTGTTCCTCTGGACACAGCCTGAATGCATATCAAACCTTGATATAGTCTGCAGGGGCCACGACGCAGAAATGGACAGATTTGGAAGGATTCATACAGTCTGGTATGCAGGAGATGAATTTAATACTATTGATGTGTATTATTCAAGATCCACAAATGGAGGTTGGACATCAACCGAAATGATATGGAATGCTACTCTTAGTTGTCAAAAGACAAGGATTAGTGTGGATACGAGTGGAAATCCACATATCCTGTGGATTGATCTGATCTCTGATACTCAGGGCAAACTGTATTATATGTTCCACTACGGGACTGAGTGGGTTGGTCCACAGGATCTATCGGATACCCTTTCTATTTCCAATACAGGAACCTGTGATATAGCAGTGGATGAGAGTTCCTATGTTCATATAGTGTGGGACGATTACAAGGCTGGAAACTGGGAAATTTATTATTCTGTGAATAAAGGAGAGGGATGGGCAACTCCGGTTAACATATCCAATCTTGCTGGATATGATAATTTTCCTAGAATTTCCCTGTGGAATAAGAGAATATTTGTGGTGTGGAGAGATGAACCCGGTGAAAAGGATGTGTTCCTTGCACATTTTAATGGAGCACAGTGGTTAACACCTGTAAATGTATCTCAAACCCCGGGAGTCAGTTCAAGGAATCCTGCAGTATCAGTTGGGAAATATGGTATTACTATGGTTGCATGGGAGGAGAGTGTAGATAAGTATCCGTATTTCAATAAGTATCCCTGGGCAGATACCTCCAGGGTGTGGTCAGATATTTGTACTTGGCCTGATGTGGTTTCTGATACTTCTAATACCCCCCATGTTATTGCTACAGGTGGAGATCCGCCAATTGTAGATCCAGAACTCCGATATGCCACCCTTACGGATACAGGCTGGATCTATGAGGTGCTACCTATTGGAGATTTCTGGGAACCTACACATCCAGTGGTTATCATAGATAGTTCCAATGTAGTGCATATAGTGTTTAAGGCAAAACATCTGAGTGATCCGGATATTGATATCTACTATATGAAGGGTGAGGGAGGAGGTGGTATTCCTGAAGATGTTCTCCAAAATGACACGGTTATTTCATACAACGGCAAGATTTATATACATTCCAGTGATAACGGAATATACGAAGTCTACGATTTGACAGGTAAGGTCATAAAAAGAGGTAGTTTAATTTCTGGTGAGAATTATATAATGCTTAAGGATATTCCTGCAGGAACCTATTTCTTAAGGGCGGGCAAAGAAGGTTTAAAGAAGATATTGTTGATAAAATAGTTAAAAAGGGGTTTTTATGAAAAATCATAAAAGATTATCATTGTTTTTGATTATGGGGTTTTCTTTACTCATTTCAGGAGCAATAATTGAGGTGGATACAACAGGTGCAGAGGGTGATTCACTTCAGAAAGCTATTGATTCAACGACTGTTCTTCCGGGTATTGATACAGTTCTTGTTAAGAACGGAACATATCATCTTACAATAAATCCAGAAACTACCTTTGCTGATACTGGCTTTTTTGGACTATTTATGCAGGATTCCGTGGTTCTGCTTTCAGAGAATGGAGCATCGGCCTGCACCCTTACTGCATTATCCCAGAATGAAATAGATACAGCATATCGTGTGATATACTGTTATCAGGTAGGTAATACTTCGGTAATCAAAGGGTTTACAATAAAGGATGGTAATGCGAATTTCTCTTTTGAATGTGGGGGTGGTATTTGGATCCATTTTTCATCTCTAACTATATTAAATAACAAGATCACCGATAACTCGGCTAATAGTTATGGTGGAGGGCTTTATATAAGCAGCTACTCTCATCCAATTTTAATAAATAATCAGATAACCAATAACTGGGCCGGTGTTTTTGGAGGTGGCGTTTATGTAGATGCTCACTCATCGGCTACCCTCGTAGGTAATCAAATAAGCAATAATTCCTGTGATGACCTTGGAGGTGGACTTTCTGTTGATTATGAATCCTCTGTTTCCCTTAGAGACAATCTGATATGCAACAATACGTCCCACCGTGGTGGGGGTATCTGCCTCTTATGGTATTCATCAGTTAATCTATCCGGAGATATCATTGTTGCGAACATTGCAGATTCTGGAGGAGCTTTTTATAATAAGTATTCAAACAAGATCGAGATGGATAGCTGTCTTGTAGTGGATAATGTCAGTTTAGATGAGACTAAATCAGGTTTAGCCTTTCTTACTTCCGAAGCAGATTCAGGAATAACTTTTTACTCCTATAATAGTAATCTTTACTACAATTCCTTCCAGCCAGATACAGAGATTGATAATAATTCAAGTGTTACCCTATCTCTTGAGAATAACTACTGGTGGTTTACCGATTCTTCCGAGATAGATCAATTAATTGATGGTCCTGCTTCTTTTTATCCATTTGAGGACAGTCCATTATGGAACGGAATCCCTTCAGAGCCTTTATCCATTGATTCAATAAGAAACTATCGCACGAATTCCTATTTAGAGGTGGCTGAGTCAATAGGGACCTATGATAGTCTATATATATCTGTCTATGGTTCGGATGCAAATCCGGATATAAAAGAATTAGCGATGGTTATCCTTTCATCGAGCAGATATCCTACAGGTGTTGCTGTAACACTATATGAAACAGATACTGCTTCCGGTATATACAGGGGAGAGGTATGTCCATTACCAAGGAGCAATCTGAATTTGCTTAGATATGACGATGCTCATCAGAATATAGGTGTTAACATTACGGATACAATAAAGATGGTTGTGAATATGGACACTACAAGTTATTTTTATGTTGGTTTCAATGCTCCTTTCTCAGGTATTGAAGAAGAAGGGGAAAATGATACTTATTACTCTTTCAACATTTCCCAACGGGTAATTGGTGATAAGTTACAACTTTCTTACTTCTTACCCCGGGAAATGACAGTCAGGATAGACCTGTATGATGTAAATGGTAGAGCAATTGTATTATTAAGGAATAGAACTGAAAAGGGCTATCATAACCTGGAATTCAATTTAGGTTATCTACCAAATGGTATATATTTTATTAGAGCAAACATTGGTCGGCAAGAGATAACCGAAAAGATATTGAAGATAAGATAGATGAGTAGGACAAGGCATGCGTGCGCCGTGAAGTAGTGTCGGTGGAGACATTACTGAATATTTCACGGGGCGAGTCCTTTGTAGAATTTGTAGGGGCGTTCAATTGAACGCCCTTACCAAATCCCTTCTCTCTCTTTCGTCCTCTAAAACAACTAAAATTAAAGGGTTGTAGGGAACGCATATATGCGTTTCCTGCACATCCTTTGCGTCTCTGGGTGCGTTGCACGCAGGCAAGCAAAAATTGCAAAAAAAGAAGGGTCTAAAAGTTCTATCGAAATATTATAAAGATTTAGTGGAGTAGCAGATCCTGGTCTGCGTTTTTTGTAAGCGTTTACCCCATTAGATAAAGAATTATCTAACGGGGCGGGCTTGTAGAGGCAATTCATGAATTGCCTCTACACCAATATCGTGACATTCCTACATTAAATCGTAGGGGCACGGGGTCCGTGCCCCTACGAACAACAGACTAACTGACCAACTCACCAACCGGCCAACACACTATTTTCTCCTTGGCCTTTGTGGTGAAATAGAAGGTGTGGTGATAGTCTTTGAGGTTGTTTTTTGAAAAATTTTTGGAAATCCAGGATTTTTTCCTTGACATTTTAGAAAAAGTGTATAGTATTATACAAAAAAGGAGGTTGTATGCGTAAGGTGTTTTTAGTTATCGTTATGAGTTTGCCTTTAGTTGCAGCAACGAACTTTTTGGTCAATGGTGATTCTGTTGCTACCGATACTGTTCTTTCTGAAATGTTCATTCAGGGTAATTTTGAAGGTGGAGATACCATTGTGGATGTTACTGTCTATTTGGACCTCGGCAACGATGGAGTGGTTGACCCGGAAGATCCTGTATTAGATTATAGCGTGGCAATCGATGGGAGTTGGGAGGATATAGATGAAACAGTGAATGGATTTTTCTCTACGATTGGTGATATGATTCCTATCTCCGGAGATTTTATCCTCACTATAGAGGATGCTGGAGGTTCTGATCAGGTAATCCTCCATATTATGCCCTTAACGAGTTCCTATTCCATCTATGGGGATATAGACCCTGATACTGCCGGTCTTATTGCAATGGCCATTCCAAAGGGTTATGAAGATGTATATGTTGGTGATGTAGCCGATGCCAATGGTAACTATACTATAAATATCCCGGATACCTATGCAGGCACCTACTTTAATGTTATGGTTATGGGTGCGATAAATATTTTACCTGATTATCTGGGGCATTTCTCAACTGATTCTATCCTTCTTTCGGGTAATGTTCTCCATAACGATTCGCTGATCCCAACCGATTATTCTATGATTTATGGGGTGCTTGTAGATGAAAATGGTTTACCATATGCCAAGTCAGTTTTAAGTGGCACTTTTGGACGCTTCGTTGACATTTCCGGGGATCTTTATATCTGTAACCAGGGTGGTTCTACTGATTTAGGAGCAGGTGGAATGTTTTTACACACAAGCCCCTTTGGACAAGTAGGCAATTATTGGGAAGCACGATTTGAAACAGATGCAGACCCTTATTCAATGGATCCTCCTCCTATAGATTCAATAGCCTTTGGTTCTACCCCGGATACCCTCGCAGATACAATTACCATATATTCCTGTGACGCGGCAATCACAGGCACGGTCTTTGTAGATGGAACTCCTGCCGATGCAATAGAGATGTGGGCATGGAATGATACCACAGGAGATGCACCCTGGACAGGGACCTATTCCGATGGTCATTACCGCCTCCTCGTATCAACCTATGTGGATTCATACTGGGTAGGGGTGGATACAGAGGATTCGGTGGTGGAGGGTGACCAATATGTTCCACACGGTGCAACAGGGGTGAATTTCCATATCATAACGACCGGTATTGAAGAGATATCTGTGGAAGAGATAGACTTTAGCATAAGCGCAAATCCCTTTGTAGATAAAGTGACTATGGAGGTATATAATTTAGATGAGCCATCCATCCTTAATATCTATGATATAACAGGGAAATTAGTGGATGTTGTGTTTCCTGAGTCCTGGATAAATAAGTCTGCAAGATATATCTGGGTTGGAAGGGATAGGAGGGGAAATCTTCTTCCTGTGGGTATATACTTTGCCCGTATAGAAGGAAAGAGAGCGATAACAAAGAAACTCATCCTGCTCAGGTGAAATTATAGTGTGAGCTATGAATTTACCTATGTTTATCTGGGAAAAGGAATACCTTTTTTCGTAGGGGCGTTCAATTGAACGCCCCTACCAATTTCTTTTTCTCTCTTTGGTCCTCGAAAAATACTAAAATTAAAGGGGATTGGTGGGGCTCTTTCATTCTCTTTCGACCTCTGCGGTTAAAAAGTGGGGTAGTCAGGGTCTCCTCTGTGTCCTCTAAAACACAAAAAATAAAGGGGGTGGTTTTTGTTCTTTAGTTCGCTGTACCCTCTGTGGTTAAAGAGGGTAGGGTAGTGTGTAAAAGTAAAGTCTTGACATATAAAGAAATTGATGTATTATCAAAAATATGAAAGAATTTGAGTGTAAAAGATGCGGGGGAAGGATATATCTTGCACAAGAGTTAGAAAGGGACCCATTGTGTCCTTCTTGTCGTGGTGGAATGGTTCAAACAGGGGATAGTAAAAAGGCAAAGGAACTCCAGAAATATGAATGTTTTGAATGTAAGATGAGTTTTTATATGAAGGAGAAGGAAAAACCCTATAAATGTCCTTTTTGTAATTACTCCTTTCCTGTTACACCCCGTATAAAGCAGGAAGAGAGGTTATGAACTTTAATACTAAAAAAAGGAGGTATTGATGAAAGTTCGGACTTGTGGAATCGTTGTAATTATCGTTGCACTACTTATGCTCGTTTCCTGCAGCAAGGAAGAGTCAAAGGAAAACACGCAGAGTTTCCTTGCTGGAATGAACACAACAATGATGGCCGGCCAGAATACAGAAAGTTTTGATGCTCTTGATGATCTATTTTCAAAGAATCCACCTGGTGGTTTTAAGGCAGAGATGATATCAGGGACACCAGAGGCTCTTGCACGTCTTGTCAGTGGTAGTATACTTCCGTATCCAAGCGAGATAGATTCATTCTTTGGCACATGGACATATTATCCCGATTCAACTCCACCCTGGATACATACTGATACCCTTGATCCCGATGATGGAATCAAGTACATCTGGGAATACACAGACACAGCAAGTGTAAATCATGATGCCTATCTTCTTCTTGATTCCCTTGAATTCTACGCAGGAGATGAAGATACCCTCCCTGAGAATGCACATTTGAGCCTTGGTCTGGACAGTGATGAAATACTCTGGATGAACTTCTCTGTAACCTATGCATCCCCTGATACCATTACTAATTTGGCTTTTACCCTTGAGGTGGTTGATTATTTCCAGTATGGCCTCCGCATCAGTTCTCCTACCTCAATTGGCGGAGATGAGTTTGAAGGCTCTTTTCGTCTCTGGGTGATAGACTATCAAAGTAATGACTATAGAATAGACCTTTTGGTCCAGGTGAAAGTAGATGGCTCGGGAGAAGTGGCACTCTGGGATTCTGATGAGTGGAGATTAGAAGCTGATATATCTGAGGTTGTCGAAACCGATACCGTAGGAACCGATATCTTCGAGAAGCGGGATGTTGATGGAGAGATTACCCACTCTGGTAATCATGCTGCAGATATTATAGGTTATATCTGGGAACCTGAGGATGATGACCATGAATCAGAAGTTATGATTGTATATCCTGATGGGACAGAAGAGCCGCTTGACACATATTTAGAAGAACCAACAAAGGGTTTATTGACATTCAAACCCTGGTAAGATAAAGATTGTTCCGGGCAGGGGAGGATAACTCCCCTGCCCAATCACAAAAATTGTAATAATAAGGGATTTTTCCGTAATAATTTTAGAATAACCCCCTTGACAAAATATAGTTCAAGACATATATTTATCTTTAGGATATTGTAGTTCTTTGACAATTGAATAGATAGTAGACTTTTGGACAAGCATTAAGGGCATATGGTGGATGCCTTGGCAGGAGTAGGCGATGAAGGACGTGGCTGGCTGCGATAAGCCTCGGGGAGCCGTCTAGCAGGCTTAGATCCGGGGATTTCCGAATGGGGGGCAACCCAGGTCCGGAAAACCGGGCCTATCCCGAAAGGGAAGCTAACCCAGGGAATTGAAACATCTTAGTACCTGGAGGAAGAGAAAGTAACCACGATTCTCAAAGTAGCGGCGAGCGAAATGGGAAGAGCCTAAACCCATTCCTGTGTTAAAGTCCGTGGACGTTGCAGGAAGGGGGTCGTGGGATGCGGAAATGCCAATTACGGTGAGGCAGGAGAGTTACAAAATTGATTGTTAATCGAGGAGATCTGGAAAGGTCCATCACAGAGGGTGATAATCCCGTAGATGAAAACCATCAATCTCTCCTTCTGTATTCCCAAGTACCTTGGGACACGTGAAATCCTGAGGGAATCTGGGTAGACCACTACCTAAGGCTAAATACTCACTCCTGACCGATAGTGAACAAGTACCGTGAGGGAAAGGTGAAAAGAACCCCAGACGGGGAGTGAAAAGAATCTGAAACCATATGCTTACAAAGCAGTAGGAGCCTGATATTTCTGGATTTATCCGGGACTATTGGGTGACTGCGTACCTTTTGTATAATGGGCCGGCGAGTTACTCTATCTGGCAAGGTTAACCAAATCTTTTGGGAAGCCGTAGCGAAAGCGAGTCTGAATAGGGCGAATGTAGTCTGATGGAGTAGACCCGAAACCGAGTGATCTATCCATGGTCAGGGTGAAGCGAAGGTAAGATTTCGTGGAGGCCCGAACCTGTTGACGGTAAAATGTCATAGGATGAACTGTGGATAGGAGTGAAAGGCTAATCAAACTCGGCAATAGCTGGTTCTCTCCGAAATAGTTTTAGGGCTAGCCTCGAATGATTAGTTATGGAGGTAGAGCACTGAATGGGTTTTAGGCCTAACCCGCTTGAAATCTAATCAAACTCCGAATGCCATAACTCAAAGTTCGGGAGTCAGGCTGTGGGAGCTAAGTTCCATGGCCGAAAGGGAAAGAACCCAGACCATCGGCTAAGGTCCCCAAGTACAGGCTAAGTGGTAAAGGATGTAGAGTTGCTTAAACAGCCAGGATGTTGGCTCAGAAGCAGCAATCATTTAAAGAGTGCGTAAAAGCTCACTGGTCGAGTGACTCCGCGCCGAAAATTCACGGGGCTTAAGTCTGTCACCGAAGCCATGGATCAACGATTTATTCGTTGGTGGTAGGAGAGCATTCTATTTCCGTTGAAGTTATACTCGCGAGAGATAATGGAGGGTATAGAAGAGAGAATGCCGGCATAAGTAGCGATAAAAAGGGTGAGAATCCCTTTCACCGAAAGTCTAAGGTTTCCTGAGGAAGGTTCGTCCGCTCAGGGTTAGTCGGTCCCTTAGGCGAGGCCGAGAGGCGTAGCTGATGGGAAACAGGTAAAAATTCCTGTACCACTTTTATAATGTTATTATCTAAGGGGTGACATAGAAGGGTAAGCCAAGCCTGGCGTTGGTTGACCAGGCCCAAGCCCGTAGGGGGAGGTTCCAGGCAAATCCAGAACCTCGTTAACTCCGAAAGGTGACGGGGAGCCGAATGAGTGCGAAGTGGCTGACCCCATGCTATCGAGAAATAGCCTCGTAGATAGTTATAAGAGTGACCGTACCGCAAACCGACACAGGTAGACGGGGAGAGAATCCTAAGGTGCGCGGGATAACTCTCGTTAAGGAACTCGACAAATTGGCCCCGTAACTTCGGAAGATGGGGTGCCTACTATGGTTAGGGTTTTAAATTCTAATTATGGGAGGTCGCAGTGACCAGGTCTGAGCGACTGTTTACCAAAAACACAGGGCTCTGCTAAGTCGAAAAGACGATGTATAGGGCCTGACACCTGCCCGGTGCTGGAAGGTTAA
>JAGLZA010000299.1 GCA_023131835.1 Caldifarciminota bacterium | reverse complement strand
TACAGAAGATGGATTATTGACATTTAACGCTTTTGTTCTTGGCGGATGGGGGAGTAGTTCTGTTAACGGTGTTGATGCATATTGGATAAGAATCCAAAGAACAGAAGATAATCTTACCACCACACCCATAATTGAACAGATTAAAGTATTAGGTTCTGGATTGGAATTATATTATTGGGATAAATTAGGTAATTTGGCAATTAAATCTTCTTATTCACAAGAGCATGATATAGTTAAAGATTTATCAGATGATACAGAACCTTATGTTGCATTGGATGTTTCTATGACCAATAAAGGGAGTTTACATACTGATGTAATTAAAATTACTGGTGATTTTGACCATGTAATTCATTGTGGAAGCGAGGATAATATGAACAAAACTTATTATGATAATTTAGTATCAATATCAGATATTACAGATAATATGACAAATTCAAGTAATAGTAATGTTGTTTTTAACGAAATAGATGGTGCATTATATATTTGCAGTGACGACCAATTTGATAGAATTGGTTTTATTTTAGAAACCATTTCAAGCCATAATATCGAAGCTGAACTATATTATTGTAATGCTACAACTGAATGGAAACAAGAATTAATATATAGTGATAGTTCACTGGGATTACAAAGAAATGGGATGTATTCATGGGATACTCCAGCAGACCAAACAACTTGTAATGTTTCAATGAATGGAACTGCTTTCAGTGACGTTTCACCTTATTATTGTGTTGCATTAAAAAGGAAAGCTTCACCATTACCAACACCACCAGCGATTCAAGAATTAAGTATAGCTGGGTCAACACCATTATTATTAATGTCTTATACAGGAATTAAAACAGTTCCAACAGATAGTCCAATAACTTGTAACGCAAATCATTTGGGAAACGAATATTTTGATATTAGCGAAGATTTTAAATGCTTGTGCATTTCAACAGGGTATGTAAGGATGGATGATGGAACTGCATGCACATAAATATTGAGGTGAAATTAATGGAAGAAAACAAAAAGAATTATCTTATTTCAGGAATACTGGCTCTTATAGTCTCTTTGGGTATAGGTATAACTCCAGAAGTTCTTGACAATGAACTTGCAGATTACTATCACTGCGACAAAACAGGCGATATAAGCGAGTTTAAAGGTGGAGTATCTGGCACAGGTTATTCAGGTTATCCTTTCGCAGAGAGCCGCAAAGGAGCTGTCAGATGCGGCACAACAGA
>JAGLZA010000298.1 GCA_023131835.1 Caldifarciminota bacterium | reverse complement strand
CATCACCCCCCTTCTTTTCAATTAATCCTTGTTAATACTCAATCATAGAGATAACCAAATGATTTCTTCTTGATTGCAATACTATTTAAACAGACTGTCGATCCGGAAACACCGCTGTATGCATAAGCACATACAGCATACCATCCAGTTGAAGGAACTACATATTGAAGGTCCTCTGGATTATCGCTTCCACTCGTGGAATGTGCAACATATTTTCCTTCATTATTAGACCATAGATAGACATCTATATCTCCGCTTGTTTTCTGATACCAGTTTGCAGCACAGTATATTTTGTCGTTTTTGGAAGCATACAACCAGAAGTATTTAAGCGTGCCATTTGATGACATATAGTATTCGCCAGAACCATCATCAGAGTGTATTCCCGTGTGTTTTGCAATCCGCACCAGCATCCCCATAACATAACCTGTGGTTTTTCTCAAAGAAAGGGTCGTAGCATTATAGACTTCGCTGTTATTCCAGTTTGGGGAACCTGTTATGCCTGTTATATCAACAATTCTATAACAACTTTGTGCTATTTCCCTGGATGTCTTTACTGCAGCGTCCTCAAAGCTTGAAGCATCAGTCATCTCATTGGATATCTTGGCAGGAAAAACCTCTTTGCTGAAAACCTTTCCACTGTTCCAATTATCCTCAACAGAATTTTCAAAGGGTAAATGTGAGCATATTTGATACCAGGTACCAAATGTGGGCCAATAACTGTGATATATACACCCTAAATCCTCCACGTAGTGCATTAAATATGCTATCTTCTTTTGAGCCTCGGTTTTATTGTTTGCATTTACCTTATCCCTGATATAATTAGCCCATTTATTAAAATTATAATCGGCCCAATGTTGATTCCCCCAGAGCCATTCATATGGTTCTGTATGATTCCAGGACCCGTTGTCTTTATCCCAAAAATATGCATGCCCTGGTTTTGCCAATCCCCCTGCAAAACCATTATACCCTATATCATCAGGGTCTGTAGATAAATCCGGGTCATCACTATAATGATAATATCCACCTACATTTACGCCTAAGGCTTTATATGCAAGTTGCGTGAAAGTATGATGCTGTCCACTATTCCATTTCACTGAAGATGTTGGGCCTTCTTTCTCAAAGGAAGTAACTGTTGTGACATCAGGGGGAATCCTTGACTCATCGGGTCCAATAAGATTTTCTTCAGAACACCCTATTACACCAATTAATGTTATCAATAAGATTGATATTAAGATTCTTAACATTTTTAACTTTTGCATACCTTTCCTCCTTTCTTTTTCCTCCACATCTTTATCCTCTCCCGAGGTCTTTAGAGAGCACTCCCCTACCAACCTTTCGCTCCCGGGAAGCAAAAGAGTATATGATTTTACTTAAGCCTTGAAACACCTCCTTTGTTTTGAGTTAAAAAAAACAATAGGTACTTACTATCACTTCATTGCCTGTTAAATGCGCCTAACCCGGCATAATCATATCCCATACTTTAATGCTGTTGATACAAGCAAATTCCGTGCCATAAATATAACAATATCATTTTTAAGAACTTACGAGAAGTCATTGTGTCAAAAATGTCCGATGATCGGACAGCCATTTTCCAAATTTTTATATTTCCAGGTTATTACTGGATTAATGAATGTCCTAAAATTGGACAGTAAAAAAGTATATTTTCCTTTTTGTCTCTATCCTCTTATTTGAGGTTTGTTACAATTATGGTATTTGTTCTATTGTCTTTATTGTAGGGCTCGCCAGGGTTAGAGCAACAAAATCATAATCTGCCTCAGGGCGGCCTCTCTGGTTCAACGAATTGATGCTCTGTAGAGAACGCATATATGCGTTTCCTACCTTTTGTCACGCACAAACTTGTAGAGGCAATTCATGAATTGCCCCTAACTCAGTTTCAGGTTTGTGAATTAAATCCCTGCAATCGGGCAAGATATATCTCGCCCCAACATTAACTAAGGGGCACAGCGCACCATTCCCCTACAGAAAAGCATATCTTTTCTATACAACACATTTATTCTTTTCTTCAGACTCTTTGCAAGGAAAATGGAGGTGGTAATGTGCTCTTCCTCTTGAATTACAAGTTTAACGGGGTGGTAATGATGGGCTCTGTGTCCTTTGTGGTGAACAAAAAAAGGGGAGGCAGTTGCCTCCCCTTTTCAATCCAATATCTATCTTATCTTTATAAGCTTCATAGATTTTGAGTATTCATCTGTAATGAACTTGCAGAAGTAGATGCCTGTTCCAACCTTATTACCTCTACTGTCTTTTCCGTTCCAACCTATAGAATAATACCCGGGTTCCTGAACCTCGTTCACCAGTGTAGTGACGAGTCGGCCCACAGAATTATAAATCTTTATATTTACAGGTTTTAAGGTAGGAATCTGATACTTTATAAGGGTTTTATCTATGAATGGATTCGGAATATTCTGAGTCATAGCGAATTTGTCAGGCAAACTACCAGATGACATTCCGCCCCCAGTCTGGTATGCATATTTATCTATGTCAAATCCATATCTTGTCACACTGTAATCAGTAACAAGACGCACCTTTATAACACTACCAGAAACCTCTGCGCTCCAGAATGCTCCCTTGTTTCCATCATATCTTGCTATCTGATTATTGGAACCATCATAGATATAGACATAATCATAATTACTCTCTGTGTTGAATGCAGAGAAATGAACCTTCATCTTTGATGCCCCAGATTTGGTTATTGTCCAGGTGTGGTCGTAGTTATTCGAATAGTAGTGGGGTGAAGACACAGAATATGATATCTCAGTCCAATCACCACCTCCTCCACCAGATGCACCTTTCAGATATTCATCCCATTTGGTAGAGGTAATTGCCAGGTTATCATATCTGTTATCATATTGCGATGCAGAAGTAGGATGATAGATAGCGATACCATGGGCATCCGAATACGAAGAATAGTTGTGGGTTGCTTCCACTGCACTCGTTATACTGGATTTTACATCATTTGCAGCGGTTTTAAGATACGATGGAACACTTGTGTTTGCAACATTATAGGCAAAGTCATATAAATCTATATGAGAGCTTATTTGGAAATGTCTCGTATTGTTTCGTGCAGTATTTATTGTATTGGTGTAACCATCTCCCCGTGCCTGTATGAGTTTCTGTGCAAATATATCAACCTTTGAAGTAACCGTTGAAATCAGTAAAGGGTCAACTACTGCCAGGGTAGGCTGGGATGAACCATTAATAACTGCCTTCCCCAGATTCACAGCAGACATATTCGGATTGGAACGGAGGCTGTTTAAGAAACTGGGATAGTACCATCCGGGAGCATATTCTATCTCTTCAGAACCAATAAACACATCGACGTAATTCCTGCAGACATCCATAACCTCCCACATAGCCATCAGACAGCAATCAAAACCAAAAAGATCCATCTTTCTCCCAAGGTGTGACTTTATGCCTGAGAGCGCAGTTGCCAGCTCACCATTGGAAACATCAATCTGACGGCCTGAGGAATTATCAACCGACGCACCTTTAAAGAGAGGGCTCTCAGTCTGACCGTCCTTATACCATCCATCACCATGGTTCCATATCTCCACAAAGTAGTGGTCCGCAGGGTAGTTATCAATTGCCCAATTCACAAAGGTTTTCAGGGTCGTTGGACTCCCCATATCAACCTCACCAAGGTCAGAGATAAGTGTGGAGTTTATGGTACTTGAGCCATTATCTCTGGTTACATAATATCGTCTGCAACTGGTCCAGTTCCCATTAGAGTTATCATAACCAACTGCCCTATCTATCTGGACAATAATATTTATATCATCAGATGAACCTACAGTTTCCATTCTATTTAAATTTTGAATTCCATAAGTTTCAAGGTTGTTATCAGCATTCAAATAAACAATAA
>JAGLZA010000297.1 GCA_023131835.1 Caldifarciminota bacterium | reverse complement strand
GCTTCGCATTGGGACAGTAACGGTGATAGGTGGAGAATACATTTACTTATGTATGGAGAAACAAGCACAGGGACAGGTAAAACACCCTTGTTACGATGGATAAAGGAAATAGGTGGTGCTTATGCAGGTATGCGAACTACAAAAGCGGGTTTAACAGTTAATCTTAAAGATGGTAGCCCTGGGCTTTTACCGAGAATGCACCATTCTGTAACAGCAGTAGACGAGATAGATAAGCTCAGCCGTGAGGATAGAAATGGACTTCTGAGTTCGATGGAAGAGGGCATTATACCTTTTGACGCAGCAGATGTATCGGGTGAATACCCTGCGGAAGTAATTGTGCTGGGTGGTGCAAATAGCATAGATTGTTTTACGCCAGAACAACTCTTTCGATGGGATTTTCGATTTGAAATAGAACAATATTCAATTGACCAAGCACAGCAAATTGCCGACACTATATCGAGATGGATGGGGAAATCGAAACGAAAAGAAACTGAGAAGCTTGTAAAATTCTTAAAATGGATAAGAAGCAGGGACAACAGTATAAGTGATGAAGTAAGAGAGGAGGGTGCTGAATTGATTAAGGAATATATCAGACGTTCAGGGAATACAGATATAAGGCGGGTGCAATCTATATGGCGTGTAGCACGAGCACATGCAAGGTTAAACTATTCTGATGTTACCGGTGAGGACGTGGCAAAAGCAATCGTGATGCTGGAAGAACTCGATGGCTGAGAAGATGGTAATCGAAGAAGAGAAAATGGAATTAAAGAAAGAATTAGATAAGAGGATAAAGAATCTGAATCTTGAAAGTGATGCGAAAGAAGAACTGTTAAAGAAATTTTTAGAGTGGTATGATGTCGGTTTTCTATGCTATTACTGTGGAGTTGTGATGGAATTGAAATTTGGCACAGATTTGAGTTTTTCAATAGACCATGTTATTCCCCGCAGTCATGGAGGGAGGGACACAATAGATAATTTGAAGTTTGTCTGTTGGCGTTGTAATATGACCAAAAAAGATAAGGGTGTAGACTGGTTTATGAGGAACTTAAGGTTATTACAGGAAAGGCGAAGAAAGAAAATACGCACAATAGAATTTTCAAAAGCTATTAAGTCATCAATAAAGGATAAAAGGGTTCAAGAATCGTATCAAGAGATATTTGAACATATTGAAGCGAATAGATAACGTAAATAGGTGTCGCTAACTTTTCTCTGAAAATTTCTTAATTTCTTTCCCCCAAAAAATTACAATTCCCACCTGTATTTTGGCTCTCTATAAACGGGTTGTGTGTCTCTACGTCGGCTCTTCCTATTCCAATCCTGCGGCTTAACTTCTGCAACGATGGAAGCTCCTAATGCTTTTAGGCTGCTCTGGCTTTCCTTTTGAAGTGTGTATGTTATAATTTTCTCATACCCTAATAATTGGGAAATTTGTCTGAGCCTTGCATACATCATTGAGCAAGCATTTGGGTAGCCCTCTTTGATACAGGTTCTCAGCACTTCAACGGTTTTACCATTAGATAGCATCCTTGCGATAGGTCTACCGACAATTCCGACGCCAATTAGCTCTTCATCTTTCATAAGCCCTATCTGAAACTTTGCCCGGACAACTGGCTTATTATGTCTATGAAATTGCGCTATGAATCGATTAGCATCTTTCAATTCAATAGGAGCAAATTTATAATGTTTCATTTCTTCTCTTCTAAACCCTCCAGCGTCCACCGAAACTCCAATAATCTCGTTATCCTATACATTCTTCGCAAATACCCCATGTATCCCACCAGATTCCCTCACTTTGATATTCTGGTATTTCTTTTGCTGTTAAAGTGGTCGGTGTTTGATAATAACTGCTTGGATGAAACTTTTTTTTCGGTCATCCCGGGAACTCCTGCCTCAACTCGCCGT
>JAGLZA010000296.1 GCA_023131835.1 Caldifarciminota bacterium | reverse complement strand
GTGCCTAAAGTTAAGGAACGCGCTTGCCAACGCTAACTGATTTTATATTATAAATAGCAAAATTTATGAAACTTTAGCTCATTTGTCATTTGTTACTTTAAAATAGGCAGAATACCTTAACTTTAGGCACTTTAATATACTTTAGCTCACTTTAGGCACTCCATGCTTTATCATCTCGGTCTCGGGAGAAGACCGGCCTGTTTGGCGATCTCCGGAACGGCGCTCTCCCATTCTATCGCCATGATATGTACACCGGCCACACCTTCTATCTCTTTTACCCTGTTAATAATATCTACACAAATGTTGATTCCCTCTTCCTGCACATTCTTATTGGCATCCTTGGCCCCCTTTAGGCGAGCTATCACATCATCTGGGACATCCATGCCGGGAACATTATTTTTCATGTACCTGGCCATTCCAATCGACTTTGGAGGTGTGACTCCGGCCAGGATGCAGCATTTTTCATGGAGTCCAAGATCCCTGACCGCTTTCATCCATGCAGCGAACTTTTCGACGTTATACACAATTTGCGTCTGGATAAACTGGGCGCCAGCCGCAATTTTTTTTGCCAGGCGAAGAGCCCGAAACTCAAACGGATCTGCAAAGGGATTTGCTGCCGCTCCCAGGAAAAAGTCTGGCGCTTCTCCTTTGATTTCCTCTCCGCACTGAAAGACCTTTTCGTCTCGCATCATCCTGACCATCTGCAAGAGCTGTATCGAATCCATATCAAAGACGCCGGTAGAATTCGGATGATTTCCGAATTTTTGATGATCTCCTGTAAGGCAGAGTAAATTTTTCAGACCCATGGCCGCAGCGCCCAGCAGATCGCTCTGAATGGCGATACGATTCCTGTCTCTGCACGTCATCTGGGTTACCGGCTCCAGACCTTCCTGCATCAAGACAACAGACGATGCAATACTCGACATCCGGACAATGGCAGTTTGACAGTCGGTAATATTTACCGCGTCAGCGCAGTCTGAAAGCAACTTTGCCTTTGTGCGAATAACTTCGGCATCTGCATTTTTTGGGGGACCCAATTCTGCTGTTACAGCAAACTGTCCGGATGTCAATACCTTTTCCAAATTACTCCCTGAACTCATAGTGTTAGATCCTCCCGGACGATTTTTCTGGGACCTCCGTGCAGACTGCTGGACCAATTCTTCATTGGAAATATCTCTTGCAGCTTTTCCAATTGATTCAGCCCTTTTAAACGATCATATATCAATTGCCAGACACAAGCAATATCGGGATTAATTTCGCACTTCCCGTTTTGCGATCCTCCGCATGGACCGTTAAATAACCGCTTTGGACAGCGTGCAACAGGACAGAGGCCACCGGTCTTATCAAGAATACAGTTTCCGCAGCCCGCACACCGTTCCGACCATACCCCCTGCTCTTCAGAGACACCCATAAAACTTGTGTTTAAAGCCGGAAGAATAATGGTTTTCGGATACATGTCAGCCAGAAAGTTCACCCCTACACCGCAGGCCATGGAAAGGACAGCATCATATTTGTCCACCTCATCTTTTAATTCTTCCAGATATTCTGTATCGCACTGGCGGGCAAGAGTTTTTTCCACAGTTTCAACCGGTTCCCCTTTTTTTTTGCGATCGATCCGAATGATTGAGGCAAGGATTT